>NZ_JBSGHG010000012.1:0-197152 GCF_053604275.1 Streptomyces sp. NPDC004051
ACGCCATCGCCCTCGACCTCACCATCTGGTTGGCCGCCCGCCGTCACCCCGGGCGGCCAACCAGGCAGGCTACCGACTTCTAAAACAGGCCCTAGTCGCTGCACGCCTGGCGCGTCAAGAGGTCTACGGCAAGAGCCCTCAGCCGCTGATGAGCTTCGTCATCGACGAGTCCGTGCTGCGAAGGCCGATCGGCGGCCGGGAGGTGTTGCACGGCCAGTTGGAACACCTTCTGCTGGCCGGGCAGAAGCCGACGGTCGAGATCCCGGTCATGCCGCTGGGGAGCGAGGAGAATGCTGGAATGGCCGGTCCCTTCACCTTGATCGAGACGGCCGAAGGGCGCAGGATCGCTTATGCCGAGGTTCAGAACGTCAGCCATGTGCACACTGAGCGACGGCCCGTGAAGGGCCTTGAGGTCAAGTACGGCATTCTGCGGGCACAGGCGCTCACGCCTCGGGCGTCGCTCAGCCACGTCGAGAAACTGCTGGGGGAGCTATGAAAGCCAGGGCACGGGAGCACACGTCTGGGCTTCTGTGGGTCAAGAGCAGCTACAGCAGTGAGGAAGGCGGCGAGTGCGTCGAGGTGACGTACTGCCAGCACGCAATCCATGTACGCGACTCCAAGGACATACGCCGCCCCGGTGTCTCGGTACACCCCGCAGCCTGGTCGGCGTTCGTCGGTTTCACGTCCCTGTAGGGCCTGCCTCTGCGGTCTGTCGACCCCTGCCCCTGGCACGGTGTCAGGGGCAGATGCAGGATGACCTCCGTGGATCACCTCCTGTGCGGGCTGGCCGCCAATCCGGCCCTGTCGGCCGGGCTGGTCGACCGACTGATCGCGGTTGCGGACGACGACATCGCCGAGAGCCTGGCGGTTCGGAAGGATCTCAGCCGTGCGCAGGTGGCCGCGGTGGTTGCGCGCGTTCCGGAGAGCGGTGTGCGGCTTGCCTACGAAGGCCTGCTGACCGCCGCCGACATCGATCCGGTGACGCAGCCGCGCGCCGCCCTCGCACTGCTCGACAAGCGAGCCGGTAACCCGGAATGGGCACGCCGCTTCGCAGCCGATCCGGTTCTGGAGCACCGGGAGAAACTGGCCGTCTGCCCCGGCCTTCCGGCGGATGTGAGGGAGAACCTCGCCGCGGACCCGGATGTCCGCGTCGTCACGGAGCTGGCGTTGTGGACCACGCCCGACATGGCCACCAGACTTGCCGGCCATCCGCACGCCGAGGTCCGCCGTGCGGTGGCCGCCAACGAGGCGACGCCCCCGGACGTACTTGCAGCGCTCATCGGCGAGGAGCTGCCTCCGCCGCGCCGCTGCCTGGTCTGCGACCGTGCAGCGCCGCCCTTCGTGCAGGAGCCGCAGTGTCCGCGGTCCGACTGCGATCTGCCGCCGGGCGCCTCCTGCGACGGGTCCCACGAGTCCACGACGCATGAGATCCAGGAGGCCGCGTTGCGGAATCCGGGGACACCCACCGAAGCAGTGGTCGGTTTCGTGGACCATCCTTCGATGCTGCTGCGCTGGACGCTTGCCGCGCGCCCCGGTCTGCCCCCGGAGGTGTACCGGCGGCTGGCAGCAGACCCTGTTCCCGGCGTCCGGGCCGATCTCGCCGGGAACCCCGCGATCGACGCCGCCCTGATGCGCATCCTGGCCGACGACCGCGACCACGAGGTGCGGCGCAGGCTCGCAGGCAACCCGAATGTGCCGCTCGACGTACTCGTTCACCTGGCCGACGGCACCAGGATCGGCGCCACCCTGCTGCCGCGGATCGCTGCCGCGTCGCCCGGTGAGGTGCGGCAGCTGGGCCAGTCACCGAACCCGGCCGTGCGCATGCTCGTGGGGCAACGACGCGACCTGCCGCCCGAGATCCGCGACGTGCTGGCCGACGACCCCGACGCGAAAGTGGCCAAATCCGTCGCTCCGCACCCGGGCCTCACCGAAGCGCGGTTGCGCGCCATGGTCGACCGGCACGGAGTCCGGGTCCTGGCCAAGGTGGCGACCAACCCGGACGCGAGTCCGGCACTGCTGGAGTACCTGACCCGGCACGAACCACCGGCACAGAAGGCATTCCGTGAGATCGCCCGGCACCGGAACGCGACAGCCCGAGCGCTGCTCGACTGCTTGGCGGACAGGCGAGCGAGGCCCATAGCAGCCGGCCATCCGGCCCTCCTGCCGTCGGCCGTCGTGGACCTGCTCACCGATGCCGACTCGCAGGTGGTGGAAGCGGCGGCAGCCAACCCGGCGCTGCCGCTTGCCGTGATGTCAGACCTCGTTCCTCAGCTGTGAACGTCCTGCCCGCCCTGCCGACTGCTCGGCCCCACCAGCTCGAGGGCTGCCCACCTGCTGGAGTGCTCAGCCGTGAACCACGGCAGCCCGCTGTGACGAACACGACTTCGTAGGCAAAGCCCGGTGCGGGCATGACTCCCCAAGTGCATGGAGGACGCGACCACCGAAAGCGTGAGCGGTACGCGCTCACGAACACCCACCATGGCCACGTCTGGGGTGTGCGAGGCAGTGGACGGGCTGTTCGCCGAGGTCCTCGACGTCCTGGCCGAGGGCGGCATGCAGGTCAGCCTGGTGTGAGCTGTGGCCGGCCGTCCATCTCCGAACCGAGCGCCTCAGCCGGCCCGTGCTGTCGGCTGAGGCGCTCGTACCGTTCGGCGGTCACGGGCCCGGTGCCGTGTTCAATCCTGCTCCCGCTCCACCGGGAGCCACAGTTCGGCGTCGGCTTCGGTCTTGTCCGGGGACAGGCGGGTACGCAGGATCTCCGGGCCGGGGCGGCTGCGGTACGGGTTGGACGGGAACCACTGGGTGAACACGTCCCGCCACAGCTCCTGGATGGCCTGCGGGGCAGGCCCGGAGGTGGTGAAGACCGCCCAGGCGCCGGTCGGGACGGCCAGTGACGTCGTTCCCTCGGGGGCGGTCGCCGACGTGATCACCCCGTGGTAGTAGTCGAGTTCGGTCCCCTCGGCGCGGCTGGGGTCCAGGTCGTCGCAGACCGCGACGATGCCCTGCGGCTCCTGGTCCGACAGCTGCTCCAGGCGCTCCACGGTCCGCGGTTCGATGCCGCGGACGAAGTCGATGATCGCCTGGTTCGGCCCCAAGTGCACCAGTGGCACCCGGGCCTTGAGCCCGACGACGGTGAAGGCCGGACGGTCGACCACGCGATAACGCATGCTGCTGTTCCCTTCGACGGTGAGGCGGAAGGTCAACCGGGGCTGGGAGACGAGCGCGCAGCTGGTGCGCCGGGCCTCGCCCGGCCCGACACCGTGCAGGGCGCGGAACGCCCGCGCGAACGCCTCCCCCGAGCCGTAGCCGTAGCGCACCGCGATCTCCAGCAGCGACTCACGGCCGGCGAGCACCTCGGCCCCCGCGACGGTCAGCCGCCGACGCCGGACGTACTCCGACAACGGCATGCCCGCCAGCGCGGAGAACATCCGGCGCAGGTGGTACTCCGAGGTCATCGCGGTGCGTGCCAGCCCCGCCACGTCGACGGGTCCGTCGAGATGACGCTCGATGTGCTCCATGACCTGGTTGAGTCGCTCCAGCACGCCCGGTTTCCTTTCTGCCTGCTTGTGATCACCACGTTAGGCAGCACGCATTCAGCCGGACCCGACATCCTGTGCCCGATCGAGTCGGGTGCCCCTTGCGCGGCATTGCATAAAGCTGCGGATATCCGTATAGTCATGCCATCGAGGAGGAGGTTTCCGTGAGCGTACGAGTAGCTGTGGCCGGGGCCAGTGGATATGCGGGTGGGGAGCTTCTGCGCCTGCTGCTCGCGCACCCGGGAGTGGAGATCGGCGCGCTGACCGGGAACTCCAACGCCGGGCAGCGGCTCGGGAGCCTGCAGCCGCATCTGGCGCCGCTCGCCGAGCGGGTGCTGGAGGCGACCACGGCCGACGTGCTCGCCGGGCACGACGTCGTCTTCCTCGCCCTGCCGCACGGGCAGTCCGCCGCCGTCGCCGAGCAGCTCGGGCCGGAGGTGCTCGTGGTCGACATGGGCGCCGACCACCGGCTCGCCGACGCCGCCGACTGGGAACGGTTCTACGACTCCCCGCACGCCGGCACCTGGCCCTACGGCCTGCCCGAACTGCCGGGTGGCCGCGCCGCGCTGGAGGGGTCCAAGCGCATCGCGGTGCCCGGCTGCTATCCGACCGCCGTCTCGCTGGCCCTCGTCCCGGCCTACGCGGCGGGCCTCGCCGAGGCCGAGGCGGTGATCGTCGCCGCCTCCGGCACCTCCGGCGCGGGCAAGGCGGCCAAGCCGCACCTGCTGGGCAGCGAGGTCATGGGGTCCATGTCGCCCTACGGCGTCGGCGGCATCCACCGGCACACCCCCGAGATGATCCAGAACCTCAGCGCGGCGGCGGGGGAGCGGGTCTCCGTCTCCTTCACGCCGACCCTCGCGCCGATGTCCCGCGGCATCCTCGCCACGTGCAGCGCCAAGGCCAGGCCCGGGGTGACCGCCGAGTCCGTCCGGGCCGCCTACCAGAAGGCGTTCGCCGACGAGCCCTTCGTCCGTCTCCTCCCCGAGGGCCAGTGGCCGGCGACGGCGTCCGTCCACGGTTCCAACGCCGTTCAGATCCAGGTCGCGTACGACGAGGCCGCGGGGCGGATCATCGCGATCAGCGCCATCGACAACCTCACCAAGGGCACCGCGGGCGGCGCTCTGCAGAGCATGAACATCGCCCTCGGGCTCGACGAGTCCACCGGACTGACGACGATCGGAGTCGCTCCGTGAGTGACGCACGTGCAGCCGCCGGGCCGCAGACGAGCACGATGCCCGCACCTCTGAGCTGCACGGGCGGCAGTGACATCAGCCGCTACCGCGGCAGGGCGAACAAGGAGACGCAGTGAGTGTGACGGCAGCAAAGGGATTCACGGCGGCCGGTATCGCCGCCGGGATCAAGGAGAACGGCAATCCGGACCTGGCCCTCGTGGTCAACAACGGGCCGCGCCGCGCCGCAGCGGGCGTCTTCACCGCCAACCGCGTCAAGGCCGCACCCGTGCTCTGGTCCGAGCAGGTGCTCAAGGGCGGCCAGGTCTCCGCCGTCGTCCTCAACTCCGGTGGCGCCAACGCCTGTACGGGCCCCAAGGGCTTCCAGGACACCCACGCCACCGCCGAGAAGGCCGCCGAGGTGCTCGGGACCGGTGCGGGCGAGGTGGCCGTCTGCTCCACCGGGCTCATCGGCGTCACCCTCCCCATGGACAAGCTGCTGCCGGGGGTCGAGGAGGCCGCCGGCCGGCTGTCCGAGCACGGCGGTGAGAAGGCCGCCATCGCCATCAAGACCACGGACAGTGTGCACAAGACGGCCGTCGTGACCAAGGAGGGCTGGACCGTCGGCGGGATGGCCAAGGGCGCCGGCATGCTCGCCCCCGGCCTCGCCACCATGCTGGTCGTCCTCACCACCGACGCCGACGTCGACGCCGGGACGCTGGACCGGGCCCTGCGCGCCGCCACCCGGGTCACCTTCGACCGCGTCGACTCCGACGGCTGCATGTCCACCAACGACACCGTGCTGCTGCTCGCCTCCGGAGCCACCGGCGTCACCCCCGCCTACGAGGAGTTCGCCGAGGCGGTACGCGCCGTCTGCGACGACCTCGGGCGGCAGCTCATCGGCGACGCCGAGGGCGCCAGCAAGGACATCAAGGTCGAGGTGGTGGGCGCCGCGACCGAGGACGACGCCGTCGAGGTGGGCCGCTCCATCGCCCGCAACAACCTCCTCAAGTGCGCCATCCACGGCGAGGACCCCAACTGGGGCCGGGTGCTGTCCGCGATCGGCACCACCAAGGCCGCCTTCGAACCCGACGAACTCGACGTCGCCATCAACGGCGTCTGGGTGTGCAAGAACGGCGGCGTCGGCGAGGACCGCGACAAGGTCGACATGCGCTACCGCGAGGTCCACATCGTCGCCGACCTGGGCGCCGGTGACGCGACCGCCACCATCTGGACCAACGACCTCACCGCCGACTACGTCCACGAGAACAGCGCTTATTCCTCATGACCACCACCCGCAAGCACACCGCCCTGCCCAAGGCGCAGATCCTCATCGAGGCGCTGCCCTGGCTGACCCGGCACCACGGCAAGACCGTCGTCATCAAGTTCGGCGGCAACGCCATGGTGAACGAGGAACTGAAGAACGCCTTCGCCCAGGACGTCGTCTTCCTGCGGCACGCCGGCCTCAGGCCGGTCGTCGTGCACGGCGGCGGCCCGCAGATCAGCGCCGCGCTCGACCGGCACGGCATCGTCAGCGAGTTCAAGGCCGGCCTCAGGGTCACCACCGAGGACGCCATGGACGTCGTGCGGATGGTGCTGGCCGGACAGGTGCAGCGTGAGCTGGTCGGGCTGCTCAACCGGCACGGCCCGTTCGCCGTCGGCCTCACCGGCGAGGACGCGCACACCCTCACCGCGACCAAGCACCGGCCCGAGATCGACGGAGAGCCGGTCGACATCGGACGGGTCGGGGAAATCACAGAGATCGACACCGGCGCCATCGAGGCGCTGCTCGCCGACGGCCGTATCCCGGTCGTCTCGTCCATCGCCCGGAGCCAGGACGACCACCATGTCTACAACGTCAATGCTGATACGGCGGCTGCGGCACTCGCTGCTGCTCTGGACGCCGAGACCCTCATGGTCCTCACCGACGTCGAGGGGCTCTACGAGGACTGGCCGAACTCCGACGAGGTGATCAGCCGCCTCACCGCCTCGCAGCTGGAGAAGCTGCTGCCGGAGCTGTCCTCGGGCATGGTGCCGAAGATGGAGGGCTGCCTGCACGCGGTGCGCAACGGCGTGACCACGGCCCGCGTCATCGACGGAAGGGTCCAGCACTCGATCCTGCTGGAGATCTTCACCGACGAGGGCATCGGCACCATGGTCGTGCCCGACGATCCCGACGACGCCACCGGGGCCGTATCCGACGGAACACCGCACACACAGGACGTACGGGACGTAGAGCCCGGACAGGGGGAGTCGTGAGCAACGAGGAGCTGAGCGCGCGCTGGCAGGGCGCGCTCATGAACAACTACGGCACACCGAAGCTGTCCCTGGTCAGCGGCGCGGGCACCACCGTCCGCGACGCCGACGGCAAGGAGTACACCGACTTCGTCGGCGGCATCGCCGTCAACGCGCTCGGCCACGCCCACCCGGCCGTCGTGGAGGCCGTCAGCCGGCAGATCTCCTCCCTGGGCCACGTCTCCAACCTGTACGTCGCCGAACCGCCCGTCGCACTCGCCGAACGGCTCCTGCGGCTCTTCGGCCGTGAGGGCCGGGTGTACTTCTGCAACTCGGGCGCCGAGGCCAACGAGGCCGCGTTCAAGATCGGTCGGCTGACCGGGCGGACCCACATGGTCGCCACCGACGGCGGCTTCCACGGCCGCACCATGGGCGCCCTCGCGCTGACCGGCCAGCCGGGCAAGCGGGAGCCGTTCGCACCGCTGCCCGGGGACGTCACCCATGTCCCCTACGGCGACGCACAGGCCCTGGCCGCCGCGGTCACCGAGGACACGGCGCTGGTCGTCATCGAGCCGATCCAGGGCGAGAACGGGGTCGTGGTGCCCCCGCCCGGCTATCTGAAGGCCGCCCGCGCCATCACGGCCGCCACGGGCGCGCTGCTCGTCCTGGACGAGGTGCAGACCGGCATCGGCCGCACCGGCAACTGGTTCGAGTACCAGGCCCACGAAGGCGTCCTGCCCGACGTCGTCACCCTCGCCAAGGGACTCGGCGGCGGGCTCCCGATCGGCGCGGCCGTCGCCTTCGGACGCGCCGCCGAACTGCTGCACCCCGGCCACCACGGCACGACCTTCGGGGGCAACCCGGTCGCCTGCGCCGCCGGCCTCGCCGTCCTCGACACCATCGAGAACGAGGGGCTGCTCGAGAACGTCAAGCGGCAGGGCGAGCGGCTCCGCGACGGAATCGAGGCGCTCGGCGACCCGTTGATCAGCCATGTCCGGGGTGCGGGCCTCCTCCTGGGTATCGTGCTCACCGAACCGCTCGCGCCCCAGGTGCAACAGGCGGCTCAGGACGCCGGTTTCCTGGTGAACGCGCCCGCCCCCGATGTCGTACGGCTGATGCCGCCGCTGATCCTCGGGGACGACGCGGTGGACGCCTTCCTCGGGGCGCTGCCCGGCGTCCTGGACGCCGCCGGCCGGGCGGCGGACGGGGAAGGGCGAGCCGGACGGTGAGCCGTACCACGAGCCGGGCGAGACCCGGACGACGAACAGGGCGATGAACCGGACCACGAGCCGGGGAACGCCCCGAGGACGACCGGAGAATGAGACGACGATGAGCCACGATCAGGACCACGGACAGCCTGTCGGGCCTGCCGTACCGCAGACCCGCACCGCCCGCCACCGCCGGATCGTGGACATCCTCAACCGGCAACCGGTGCGTTCCCAGAGCCAGTTGGCGAAGCTGCTCGCCGACCACGGACTGACCGTCACCCAGGCGACGCTCTCCCGGGACCTGGACGAGCTGAACGCGGTGAAGATCCGCGACACCGACGGCGACCTCATCTACGCGGTGCCGAGCGAGGGCGGCTTCCGCACCCCGCGCGCACCGCTGGGGGAGTCGGCGAAGGAGGAGCGGATGCGGCGGCTCTCCCAGGAGCTGCTGATCTCCGCGGAGGCGTCCGCCAACCTCGTGGTGCTGCGCACCCCTCCGGGCGCCGCGCAGTTCCTGGCCTCGGCCATCGACCAGGCCGAACTGCACGACATCCTGGGGACCATCGCCGGCGACGACACGCTGATGTTGATCAGCCGTGACCCGGTGGGCGGTCCTGCCCTGGCCGAGCACATGCTGCGGCTGGCCCAGAACGGGCACTGAGCGCGGACCGGACCGGCCGGGGCACGTGGGCGCCCGAGCGCGGCCCGATCGGCCCGATCACCCCAGCCGGTCCGCCAGCCCCCCCGTGCAGCGCACCTCGTCGCCCGCCGTGATCAGCAGCGCCTCCACGTCGGGCAGCGTCTCCAGCCAGGCGAGCCCCTCCCGCGACCCCATCGCGAAGGCGGCGGTGGCCCAGCAGTCGGCCCAGACCAGCCGGGGGGCCACCACCGTCACCGAGACCAGGTCGGTGACCGCGGAACGGCCGGTGCGCGGATCGACGATGTGGTCACCGCGTTCGGCGGTGCCCGAGGTGGCGACGGCCAGTTCGTCCACGCCGGCCGCGGAGACCACGGCTGCGAGACCGCCCGGCCGGAGCGGATCCGCCACGCCCACCCGCCACGGCCGCCCGGCCCCCGGGGAGCCCAGCAACTGGACGTCACCGCCGCCGTTGAGGCTCACGCCGACCGCCCCGGCCTCCGCGAGCCGCCGCGCGGCCCGCTCGGTGGCCCAGCCCTTGACGATGCCGGTCGGGTCGAGCCGGCCCCGGTAGCGCGGGCTGAACCAGCCGTCGCTCACCCGTTCCGCCTCCGCGGCCAGCTCCAGCACCTCGGCGACCTCGGGGTCGCACTCCTCGACCGTGAGGTCGCCGCGGGCCAGCCGCGAGATCTGGGAGTCGTCGCGGTAGGTGCTGAACACCTCGTCGACGCGGCGCAGCCCGGCGACCGCCTCCTCCAGCGCCGCGTGTACGGCGGCGGGTTCCCCGCCGCGGACGTCGAAGGAGAAAACGGTCCCCATCGTCTCCTCCGTACGACGCACCGCGGCGGGAGCCTGTGCGGACTCGGCCACGGCGTCAGCCACCGGCCTGATCCAGTGCGGACTGCAGCGACTTCTTGTACCCGGCGCTGGTGTAGGTGGCGCCGGACACCGCGTCGATGTCCGCGTTGCCGGCCTCCACGACGGCCTTGTTGAGCCGGGGCACGGAAGAGAAGGTGACCTGGTCGCTCTGGCCGCCCTTGGGCGCCTGCACCGCCTCGGCCTTGGTGATCTTCCCGCCCTGGACGGTGATCCGTACCTGTACCGCCCCGTAATCGGTCTGCACCGCGTCACCGGTGACGGTGCCGTCCTTGAGGGTCCGTGCGCCCCCCGCGTCCTGCCCGCTCCCGGCGGGCTCCTTTTCGGCGGGCTTCTCCTCGGCGGGTTCCTCCTGCCCGGCGGCCCCCTTGTCGTTCCCGGCCGGTGCGGCGGCCTTGGCCTTGTCGAGCGCGGACTGCAGCGACTTCTTGTATCCGGCGCTGGTGTAGGTGGCGCCGGAGACGGCGTCGATCTCGCCGCTCTGCGCGGTGAGCACGGCCTGGTTGAGCTTGGGCACGGCATTGGCGTTGATCTGGTCGCTCTGGCCGCCCTTGGGGGACTGGACGGCCTCGGCCTTGGTGATCTTCCCGCCGCTGACCGTCAGGCGCACCTGCACCGGCCCGTAGTCGGTCTGCGCCGCGTCACCGGTGACGGTGCCGTCGCCGAGCGCCTGGGCGTTGCCCGCGTCCTGTCCGTTCCCGGCCGGTGCGGCGGCCTTGGCCTTGTCGAGCGCGGACTGCAGCGACTTCTTGTATCCGGCGCTGGTGTAGGTGGCGCCGGAGACGGCGTCGATCTCGCCGCTCTGCGCGGTGAGCACGGCCTGGTTGAGCTTGGGCACGGCATTGGCGTTGATCTGGTCGCTCTGGCCGCCCTTGGGGGACTGGACGGCCTCGGCCTTGGTGATCTTCCCGCCGCTGACCGTCAGGCGCACCTGCACCGGCCCGTAGTCGGTCTGCGCCGCGTCACCGGTGACGGTGCCGTTGGCGATGGCCTGGGCGCCGCCCTGCGGGGCCTGCGCGGCCGAGGGCGGGACCGTGCCGCCGGCCGCGTCCGCCGCGCCCGGGTCGGAATCCGGCTTCAGCGTCAGCAGCAGCACGATCCCGGAGACGGTGGCGGCGGTGGCCAGCACAGCACGCCGGACGGGGTGACTCTTCCTCATCGCTTCTCAAGCTCCTGATGGGTGTGGATGACCCGTCGCTCACATCTCGAACGACTCGTGGTGGATACGGCGGGCGGGGACCCCGGCGCCGCGCAGTGCGTCGTACACCGACTGGGCGAACCCGGGCGGGCCGCACATGAAGACATCGTGGTCGTCGATGTCGGGGATCTTCCGCCGCAGGCTGTCCGCCGAGATGTCGGGGCGTTCCCCCTCGGGGCTGTTCACCGCGTACATCAGGCGCGCACCGCGCTCTTCGGCGATCTTGGCCAGCTCGCCCCACAGGGCCAAGTCCTGGGTGGTGTTGGCCCGGTACAGCAGGGTGATGTCACCGGAGGCGCCGGGCAGCGTCTCGAACAGGGCCCGCATCGGGGTGATCCCCACCCCGCCCGCGACCAGCAGCACCTTGCCGCGGCTGCGGCGCTGGGCGGTCATCGCCCCGTAGGGTCCCTCCGCCCACACCCGGGTGCCGGGCTCCAGCTCGCGCAGCCGGGAGGTGTGGTCGCCGATCGCCTTCACGGTGATCCGCAGCATGTCGGGGCGGGGGGCCGCCGACAGCGAGTACGGGTGGGAGCTGAACCGCATCCCCGGCGCCAGGAACCGCCAGCGGAAGAACTGACCGGCCTCCGCGCCCATCCGGTGCAGCTTGCGCCCGCTGATCAGCACCGAGGTGATGCCCGGCGTCTCCTCGATGACCGCCTCGACGCGCATCCGGTGACGCAGGTTCAGCCGGATCGGGGTGAACACCCGGTACCAGAGGACCAGCGCGGTCACGGCGCCGTAGAGCCCGTACCAGAAGGTCTTCGCGGCCGGTTCGACGGCGAACTCGTTGCCGGTGGTGATCTGGTGCCAGAACGTCAGGTACATCGCCGCGTACGTCAGCAGGTGCACGTGGTACCAGCTGTCGTACGGCAGCCGGCGGCGGATCGGGCCGATCGAGATGAGCGCGATCACGAACAGCAGGCCCGTGCCGATGGCGGCCTTGCCCATGTCCGGCAGCTGCTCGACGGAGGTGATCGTCTGCTGGACGATGTCGCCGAGGCCCTTGCCGGCCTGGAGGGCGTAGCCCCACATGATGAGGAAGACGTGGGCGACGACCAGACTGACGGTGTAGCGCCCGCTCATCGCGTGCCAGCGGGCCACCCGGTCCGAGCCCACCCGGCGTTCGAGCGCGGGGACCCGGGCCATCTGCAGCACCACGAGGGCCATCAGATAGCCGGCCAGCAGACCGGTGATGCGGCCCGCGGCGACGATCCTTCCGGTGGTGTCCGAGATGGACGGTGTGTTGTCCCACCACAACCACAGCACGGCCGCCGCACCCGCCCCCACGGCGAGCAGCAGAGGCACGGCGGGGGAGCGGCGCGGACGGATGCGGCGCATCGTCTGACGGCGGGCGGCACGTCCGCCTGCGAGCGTGGTGGTCACGGGTTCCTCCGTGGGACTTGACCCTTGGCCCACACATACGTGCCGTGACGCGGGAGCGTTCAGCGAAAAGGAGGGGCGTGCGGAGGAAAAACGCCCCGGGACGTCCCCGGGAGACCGAGGCGTGCGGACGGACCGCTCAAGCCGGGGACGGGGGCAGCGGCAGGGGCAGCCCGGGCAGGCCGTCCAGGCTCGTCGCGACGTGTTCCTTCTTGGTGAAGTACGCGTCCAGGGAGGCGTCGTCCTCCCGCGCGAACCGCTTTGCGTGCAGGTCGCGCTCCGACTCGTAGGCCATGAACGGGACGCCGTAGCCGCAGGTGTCACGGATGAGTTCGGCGCTCACGACGACGATCGCGCGCAGGCCGTGGACCGCCGGATCGATGTCGGGGAAGTGGGCGAGCAGTTCGGGAAAGCGCGGGTCGTCCCGGAAGACGGGCTCACCGCGGCCGTGCACGCGCACGATGTTGGGCGGCCCCTGGAAGGCGCACCACATCAGGGTGATGCGGCCGTTCTCCCGCAGATGGGCGATGGTCTCGGCGGTGGACCCGGCGAAGTCGAGGTAGGCCACGGTGAGTTCGTCGAGGACGACGAAGGAGCCCTTGAGCCCTTTGGGCGAGAGGTTGACCGTGCCGTCGGCGGACAGGGGGGCGGTGGCGGTGAAGAAGACCGGCTGCGCCTCGATGAAAGTGCGGAGGCGGCCCTCTATGCGCTCATAGGTCTTTCCCATGGGAACCGATTATGGGCGCATTTCTTTCGACTGTCTAAGCATTATCGTCCGTGGCCGCCCCGGCCGGCGTGCATACGGGGCGGCCACGGCGCCTGTCACGTCACTTGGTGAGCGTGCAGGCGGCCAGCGTGTCCAGTCCGGCGGGGCGGTCTGCGGTGCGGCCGATGGCGGTGGCGATGCGGTTGATGGCGGCGACGCGCTTGTCCTTGAGGGGGCCGAGGATGGCGTTCTGGACGAAGTTGGGTCCGCCCTGTCCGACGGTGTCGGCGAGTCGCTTGTTGGCCTCGGCGATCTGGGTGTCGAGGTCGCCGAGGTTGCGGTCGACCTCGGCCCGGGCGGAGGCGGGGACGGCGGGGAGTCGCGGGGCGACGTCGGGGCAGCTGATCGTGCCGGCGCCGGTGTTCCCGGTCTCGCCGGCGCCCGCACCGGCTCCCTGGCCCGCGCCGTCGGCCGGCGGCGCGGTGGCCTCCTCGCTGCCCGCCCCTCCACCGCCGGCGTTCCCGCCCGCCTCCGCCGCGCCCCCGGCGTCGAGCGTGCAGGGGGCGAGCGCGTCGAGTCCGGCGGGGCGGTCGGCGGTGCGGCCGATGGCGGTGGCGATGCGGTTGATGGCGGCGACGCGCTTGTCCTTGAGGGGGCCGAGGATGGCGTTCTGGACGAAGTTGGGTCCGCCTTGTCCGACGGTGTCGGCGAGTCGCTTGTTGGCCTCGGCGATCTGGGTGTCGAGGTCGCCGAGGTTGCGGTCGACCTCGGCCCGGGCGGAGGCGGGGACGGCGGGGAGTCGCGGGGCGACGTCGGGGCAGCTGATCGTGCCGGGTCCCGCGAGCGTCCGGGCGTTCGCGGCGCTGTCCTCGGAGGACTCGCCGGCGAGGGCGGATCCGGCGATCACCGCGCCGGACAGTGCCACGGCGGCGGCGCCGCCGATGAGGCCGACGCGACGCTTGTTGTACTTCGGAAAAGCCCTGGACATGCGGATGCCTCACTCGGGTCGAGGGGTGGGATCGGGTTTCGTCGGTGTCTCGGGGTGTCGAGAGGGGTTTCGGGTGTCTCGGTCGTGTCGACGCGGCGCCTGCGTCCTGCGGAGATACGGGAAAGCGGTTTCCCGCGTTCAGTCACCCCTGGAACCGTCCTGGAACCGCCCCGGAGCCGCACCGAATCGCCCCGGAATCACCCTCCGTGCGGAGGTGGATTGACGAATCATGCGTCCTCCTGCATACTCATGCATGTCAGCGAATGCACTGTAAGGAGAATCCCGTGACCGAGCGCGTCGTACTCGCCTACTCGGGCGGTCTGGACACCTCCGTCGCCATCGGCTGGATCGCCGAGGAGACGGGCGCCGAGGTCATCGCCGTTGCGGTCGACGTCGGCCAGGGCGGCGAGGACCTGGACGTCATCCGCAAGCGCGCGCTCGCCTGCGGTGCCGTCGAGGCCGAGGTCGCCGACGCCAAGGACGAGTTCGCCGACGAGTACTGCCTCCCGGCGATCAAGGCCAACGCCCTCTACATGGACCGCTACCCGCTGGTCTCCGCGCTGTCCCGGCCGACGATCGTCAAGCACCTCGTCGCCGCCGCCGAGAAGCACGGCGCCACCACCGTCGCCCACGGCTGCACCGGCAAGGGCAACGACCAGGTCCGCTTCGAGGCCGGCATCGTCGCCCTCGCCCCCGACCTGAAGTGCATCGCCCCGGTCCGCGACTACGCCATGACCCGCGACAAGGCCATCGCCTTCTGCGAGGCCAAGGGCCTGCCGATCGCGACCACGAAGAAGTCGCCGTACTCCATCGACCAGAACGTCTTCGGGCGCGCCGTCGAGACCGGCTTCCTCGAGGACATCTGGAACGCGCCGATCGAGGACGTCTACGAGTACACGCAGAACCCCGCCGTGGCGCGCGAGCCCGACGAGGTCGTCATCACCTTCAAGGAGGGCGTGCCGGTCGCCATCGACGGCAAGCCCGTCACCGTCCTCCAGGCCATCCAGCAGCTCAACGAGCGCGCGGGCGCCCAGGGCGTCGGCCGGATCGACATGGTCGAGGACCGCCTCGTCGGCATCAAGTCCCGCGAGGTGTACGAGGCCCCCGGCGCCATCGCGCTGATCACGGCCCACCAGGAGCTGGAGAACGTCACCGTCGAGCGCGAACTCGCCCGCTACAAGCGGCAGGTCGAGCAGCGCTGGGGCGAACTGGTCTACGACGGCCAGTGGTTCTCCCCGCTCAAGCGCGCCCTGGACGGCTTCATCGCCGAGGCCAACCAGCACGTCAACGGAGACATCCGGATGACCCTGCACGGCGGCCGGGCCGTCGTCACCGGCCGGCGCTCCGAGTCGTCGCTGTACGACTTCAACCTCGCCACCTACGACACCGGCGACACCTTCGACCAGGCGGCGGCCAAGGGCTTCATCGACATCTACAGCCTGTCGTCGAAGATCGCCGCCAGGCGCGACCTCGGCTGACCGCCGGACGGGCTCTGCCGGCCTGACTGCCTGACGGCCCGTCACGCACTACTCTGACACCGCCTCCTCACTCCCATGCGCCTGAGTGAGGAGGCGGTGTCACATCAACGACGTGGCCCATCCACGACCCGCCTGTCTTCGAGGAGCAACGCAAGTGAGCAGCAACAGCGGTGACGTACGGCTCTGGGGCGGCCGTTTCGCCGACGGTCCCGCCGAGGCCCTGGCCAAGCTGTCCGCGTCCGTCCACTTCGACTGGCGGCTCGCGCCCTACGACATCGCCGGATCGCGTGCCCACGCGCGCGTGCTGCACGGGGCGGGCCTGCTCACCGAGGACGAACTCACCCGCATGATCGAGGGCCTCGACCGGCTCGAGGCGGACGTCGCCGACGGCTCGTTCACCGGCACCATCGCCGACGAGGACGTGCACACCGCCCTGGAACGCGGCCTGCTGGAGCGCCTCGGCCCCGACCTCGGCGGCAAACTGCGTGCGGGCCGCTCCAGGAACGACCAGGTCGCGACCCTGTTCCGGATGTACCTGCGGGACCACGCCCGGACGCTCGGCGGCCTGATCGCCGAGCTCCAGGACGCCCTCGTCGGCCTCGCCGAGGCCCACCCGGACGTGGCCATGCCCGGCCGCACCCACCTCCAGCACGCCCAGCCGGTGCTCTTCGCCCACCACGTCCTCGCCCACGTCCAGTCGCTGTCCCGGGACGCCGAGCGGCTGCGCCAGTGGGACGAGCGCACCGCGGTGTCGCCGTACGGCTCGGGCGCGCTGGCCGGCAGCAGCCTGGGCCTGGACCCGGAGGCGGTCGCCCGCGACCTCGGCTTCGAGCACGGCAGCGCCGCCAACTCCATCGACGGCACGGCCTCGAGGGACTTCGTCGCCGAATTCGCCTTCATCACCGCGATGATCGGCGTGAACCTCTCCCGGATCGCCGAGGAGGTCATCATCTGGAACACGAAGGAGTTCTCCTTCGTGACCCTGCACGACGCCTTCTCCACCGGCTCGTCGATCATGCCGCAGAAGAAGAACCCGGACATCGCGGAGCTGGCGCGCGGCAAGTCGGGCCGCCTCATCGGCAACCTGACCGGCCTGATGGCCACCCTCAAGGCGCTCCCGCTCGCGTACAACCGCGACCTCCAGGAGGACAAGGAGCCGGTCTTCGACTCCATCGACCAGCTGGAGATCCTGCTCCCGGCCTTCACCGGCATGATGGCCACCCTCACCGTGCACCGCGAGCGCATGGAGGAACTGGCCCCGGCCGGGTTCTCGCTGGCCACCGACATCGCCGAGTGGCTGGTCAAGCAGGGCGTGCCGTTCCGGGTCGCGCACGAGGTGGCAGGGGAGTGCGTCAAGGCCGCCGAAGCGGAGGGCAAGGAGCTCGACGAGCTGACCGACGAACAGTTCGCGAAGATCTCCACCCACCTCACCCCCGAGGTGCGCACCGTCCTCAACGTCCCCGGCGCCCTCGCCTCCCGCAGCGGCCGCGGCGGCACGGCACCGAGCGCGGTCGCCACGCAGCTCGCCGAGGTCAAGGCGGACCTGGCCGCCCAGCACGCGTGGGCGAACGCCAAGAAGGACAAGAAGTAAGGGAGCAGGTGCCGCAGGGGCATCGCGGGTTACGTTGGTCAGGCAGCCGCAAGGAGCCGACCGGACGGAGCCCCCGATGCCCTTCGCACTTCCCCAAGCTCTCGGCTTCGCTCGAGCAGGGGAGACCCCTACCGCCTCCGCGACGACCCCCACCTGCCACATCGGTCTGGGACTCGCCGCCGTCGGCCGGCCCGGTTACATCAACCTGGACCGCGACGCCGACCTCGGCGGCGACCGCAGCGTCGAGGCCCTGCGCACCCGTACCCACGACCTCCTCGACGCCGCCTACGCCCAGGGCGTCCGCTACTTCGACGCGGCCCGCTCCTACGGCCGGTCCGAGGAGTTCCTCGCCGACTGGCTGAGCGGCCGGCCCGACGCCGACGACGTCGTCATCGGCAGCAAATGGGGCTACACGTACACCGCGGACTGGTCCACCGACGCCGAGCGGCACGAGGTCAAGGAGCACTCCCTCGCCGCGTACGAGCGCCAGCGCGCCGAGTCGGACGCACTGCTCGGGGACCGGCTCGACCTCTACCAGATCCACTCGGTGACCCCGGACAGCCCCGCCCTCACCGACAAGGACCTCCACGCCCGGCTGGCCGAGGCGGCGGCCCAGGGCCTCACGGTCGGGTTCTCCACCAGCGGCCCCGCCCAGGCGGACGCCATCCGCGCGGCGCTCGCCGTCACCGTCGGGGGCGAACCCCTCTTCCGCACCGTCCAGTCCACCTACAACGCGCTGGAGACGTCCGCCGAGCCCGCGCTGGCCGAGGCCCACGAGGCCGGGCTCACCGTGATCGTCAAGGAGGGCATGGCCAACGGGCGGCTGGCCGCGGCCCACGCCCCCGACGCGCTCAGGGCCGTCGCCGCGGAGACCGGACTGGACTGCGACGCCGTCGCCCTCGCGCTCGTGCTGCGCCGGCCCTGGGCCGGTGTCGTCCTCTCCGGTGCCGCCACCGTCGCCCAGCTCGCCTCCAACCTGCGCGCGCCCGCCGTCGACCTCGACGACGACCAGCTCTCCCGCCTCGCCGCGCTGCCCGAGGACCCGCACGCGTACTGGGAACGACGCGGACAGCTGCCCTGGCACTGACACGCCGAGGGCGGACCGCTTCGGAAAGCGGTCCGCCCTCGGCGTACGCGGTCCTCGCGGCGGGCGAGGTCAGGCGGCCTTCGCCTTGCTGGCGTACATGTCCACGTACTCCTGCCCGGACAGGCGCATGACCTCGGCCATCACCGAGTCGGTCACGGCCCGCAGGACGTAGCGGTCGCGGTCCATGCCCTCGTAGCGGGAGAACTCCATCGCCTCCCCGAAGCGGACCGTGACCCTGCCCGGCCGGGGCAGGCCAGCGCCGCCCGGCTGCAGCTTGTCGGTGCCGACCATGGCGAACGGGACGACGGGCGCGCCCGTCATCAGGGTGAGCCGCGCGATACCGGTGCGGCCCCGGTAGAGGCGGCCGTCGGGGGAGCGGGTGCCCTCGGGGTAGATGCCGAAGATCCTGCCCTCCTCCAGTACCCGACGGCCCGTCATCAGCGCCGCGACCCCGCCCCGGCCGCCGTCCCGGTCGACCGGGATCATGCCGACGCCCGTGAAGAACCACGCCATCAGCCGGCCCTTGAGCCCCTTGCCGGTGACGTACTCGTCCTTGCCGATGAAGAAGACCTGGCGGTCGCAGACGATCGGCAGGACGATCGAGTCGATGAACGTGAGGTGGTTGCCCGCCAGGATGACCGGACCGTCGCCTGGGATGTTCTCCGCGCCCTCCACCCGTGGGCGGAACATCAGGCGCATGATCGGGCCGAGCACTGCCTTGATGAGCGCGAAGCGGGACAACGGGTCCTCCGGTGTCGGGAATGCGGTATGAGTCTGTGCGGGTAAGGACATTACTCGCGGGCGAGGGGGACGCGCACGTCGGGTCCGCCGAGATGTCACGCGGCGCAGACGCGTGTTCACCTGTGGTGACGTGGCGTCGTACGGTCGTGACGCGCACGACGTGATGTGAGGCACGTCGCGTCCGCGGAGGGCGATCCGCGGCCCCGTCGGTCCGGGGTGCGGACACGGCCGGATCGAAGCACGCGCGACCCGTGGGCCGCGGGAGGCGCGCCGTCGGGGCATGTCTACAAGTACCCGGTAGGACGCCTCCGAAGCCGGCGGATCGTCAGAGCCCCGCCTCGTGCGCCTGTCCGGAGCCCGACGCGCCGGGTCCGGGCCGTACGCCATCCGGTGGACCCCGCGTGTTCCGGTCGCGGTCTCCCGTTCGCCATGTACGCACCCCTACGATCACCCCGCACTGGCGGTCGACGGCAGGAGGCACCTCATGGGAACGCAGGAGTCGGACGAGCGGACGGGCGGGGCAGCGGACGGCGGAACCGGACGGCGGGCCCTCCTGGGCGCGGCGGTGCTCGGCGCGGGCGGCACCGTTCTCGGGCTGGGCGGCACGGCGAGAGCGGCCGAGGCCCGGCACGCCGAGGGCCACGGCGGCGGCGGACGGGGCGGCGGCGGACGGGGCCTCAAGAGCCTGCCCGTCCCGACCGTCATCGGCCACCGGGGGGCCAGCGGCTACCGGCCCGAGCACACGTTCGGCGCCTACGAACTGGCCCTCGACATGGGCGCCGACATCGTCGAGGCCGGCGACCTGGTGCCCACCAGGGACGGTCACCTCGTCTGCCGGCACGAGCCGGAGATCGGCGGCACCACGGACGTCGCGAGCCACCCGGAGTTCGCCGACCGCAAGCGCACCAAGCGACTCGACGGCGTCTCCGTCACCGGCTGGTTCACCGAGGACTTCACCCTCGCCGAGCTCAAGACGCTCCGCGCCGTCGAGCGCATCCCCGCCAACCGCCCGCACAACACCCTCTACGACGGCCGCTGGGAGATCCCCACCTTCGAAGAGGTGCTGCGCTGGCAGAACGAGCAGACCCGCAAGCGCGGCAAGCAGGTCTGGATCTACCCCGAGCTCAAGCACCCCACCTACTTCCGCGGGTCGGGCCTGGGCACCGAGGAACTCCTCGCCCGGCTGCTGCGCAAGCACGGCAAGGACAAGAAGAACTCGCCCGTCATCGTCCAGTCCTTCGAACCCACCAGCATCCAGCGGATGAGCAGGCTCGTCGGCAACCCGCTCGCCGTGCTGCTCTCCGGCGCGAACAGCCGCCCCTGGGACTTCGTCGAGAACGGCGACCCGCGCACGGTGGCCGACCTCATCACGCCGAAGGGCCTGCGGGAGATCGCCTCCTACGCCCAGGGCATCGGCCCCACCCTGGACCTGGTCGTCCCCCGGGACGCGGCCGGAAACCTCACCGAGCCCACCGGCCTCGTCCGCGACGCGCACCGGGCCGGACTGATCCTGCACCCGTACACGATGCGCAACGAGAACCCCTTCCTGCCGGCGGACTTCCGCAAGGGCGGCGACCCCGACGCCTACGGCGACGTCTTCGCCGCCTTCCGCACCTACTTCGCCACCGGCATCGACGGCGTCTTCACCGACCATCCGGACACCGCTCTGCTCGCCCGCGAGGACTTCGTCAACGACTGAGCCGTTCTGTCCCCGTCAGGGGTGATCTTCGGCCGCTCCGGGCAACCGGGCCCGGGGCGGCCGTGTCATCGCGGGTATGCCCCATGACCTGGTCGCCGCCCTCCGCCCGCTGCTCACCGCGGAGGCCTCCGCCGAGGCGTATGCGTCCGGGGCCGAACCCGCCGACCTGGAACAGGCGGTCTGGCTGCGCCTCCTGGAACGCCTCGCCGCCCACGGCCCGCCGCACGCCCCCCAGGACTGGCTCCGCAGGGCCGTCCGCGCGGAGACCCGTCGCCGCCGTCGCGCCGTCCGGAACGAGAGGCCGTGGGCCGGTGACCCCGTGGACCCCGGCGACCCCCGCGACCGTGACCCCGAACTCCTCGCCGTCGCCGCCGCCGACCGCCGTGCCCTGCGGGACGCGGTGCGTCGGCTGCCCGGCCGCTGCCCCCGGCTGCTGGAGGCGCTGCTGGCCCCGCATGACCCGACATACCGGGACATCGCAGGGGAGTTGGGCATCTCGCAGGGCAGCCTGGGTCCGGAACGTTCCAGATGCCTGGGATGTCTTCGTCGATTGCTCGCGCCGGAGGTTGCGTCGCGTTGAGGACGGGGATAGGAGTGAGGGACCACAGGTGATCAGGTGAGCGGGAGGCGTGCGCACATGGGCATGAGCGTGACCATCTCTGCGGCGGCCGAGCAGGATGCCGAGCAGATCTTCAGGTTGCAGTACCTGTGCTTCCAGAGCGAAGCGGCGCTGTACGGCAATTACCGCATCGACCCGCTCGTCCAGAGTCTGGACTCGGTCCGCGAGGAGGTCGCCGCCGACCTGGTCTTCGTCGCCCGCCTCGGTGACGAGATCGTCGGTTCGGTGCACGGCAGGAGCACCGAGGACGCCGCCGCGGCCATCGGCAAGCTCTGTGTCCACCCCCGCCTCCAGGGGCACGGCATCGGCGCCCGGCTCCTGCGGGTCGCCGAAGCCGCCCTCGCCGACGAGCGGGGCGCCAGGACCTTCCGTCTGCACGCCGGGCACCGCAGCGAGAGCAACCTCCAGCTGTACAGCCGGGTCGGCTACCAGCGGGTCGGGACGTCCCGGGGAGCGGACGGCGTACCGCAGATCGTCCTGGAGAAGTCGGCCGAGACGTACGCGACCACGGTCTGACCGGGCGGGGCGCTCCACCGTCTGACCGGCGGGGCGCTACGCCGTGCGCGCCCTGCGCAGCCAGTACATGGCCGTGAGGGGCAGCAGCACGGGGATGAACAGGTACCCCATCCCGTAGTCCGACCACACCGTCGCGTCGGGGAAGGCGGCCGGGTCGACCAGGGTCCAGGTGCCGACCGTCAGGACGCCCACCAGCTCGGCGGCGCAGCACACCAGCGCCGCCCTGCGGGCCGTCTCCCCGCCGCGCACCAGGGTGTACGTGATGAATCCGTAGACCACCCCGGCGATCGCCGAGAGCGAGTAGGCGAGCGGCGCCCGGTCGAACTCGGTGGCGATCTGGTACGCGGAGCGCGACACGGCGCCGACCACCATCACCCCGTACAGCCACACCAGCAGCAGTCCGGGCCCGCCGATCAGCCGGGTCCCGGCCGGCCTCTGTTCCGTCGCGGGCACCTCAGCCTCCCCAGATGTCATAGAGCCGGACCTCGAGCACGGCCAGGACGACACCGCTCGCGGCCACCGTGACCGAGCCCCACCGGGTGCGCTCGGCCAGCGACATGAAGCCCGCCGCCGGGACGCACGCGAACGAGCCCAGCAGATACGCGAGGAAGATGGTCGTGCCCTGCTCCGGCTTCTCGCCCCGGGCCAGCTGCACGATCCCGACGATCAGCTGGACCAGTGTCAGCAGCGTGACCACGGCCATACCGATGAAATGCCAGTCCTTCGTCGGCTGATCACGGTAGGCGGCCCAGCCGCACCAGGCGGCGAGCAGCAGCGCGGCGACACCGATCGTCAGCGTCAGGACATCAAGCATGTCAACGACCTTATTACGCCGGAACGGACCCACCGTGCCCGGCCCCGTCCGCCCCGTATGGTCGATGGCATGACCATCCATGCGCAAGCCCTCCTGTTCGACAACGACGGGACCCTCGTCTCCTCCCTCGAATCCGTACGGCGCTGCTGGACGCGGTGGGCCGTGGAGTACGGGATCACGGCCGAGGAGTTCGGGCGGGTCGAGCTGCACGGCCGGCCGGCCGTCGAGATAGCCGCCGACCTGCTGCCCGCCCGCGTCGTGCCGGAGGCCGTCGCGCGGATCGAGGAGTTGGAGGTCGAGGACGTGCCGAACGGCGGGGCCGTCCTGCTGCCGGGCACCCGGGACCTCCTCGGCGCGCTGCCTGCCGAGCGCTGGGCCGTCGTCACCTCCGCCACCCGGCGACTGGCCGAGGCCCGCCTCGCCGCCGCCGGCATCCTGCCCAAGACCCTGGTGGCCGCCGACGACATCACCCGGGGCAAGCCCGACCCCGAGCCCTACCTGCTCGCCGCCCGGACCCTCGGCGTGGACCCCGCGCACTGCGTCGTTTTCGAAGACGCCCCCGCCGGGCTCCAGGCGGGCCGGGCCGCCGGCATGACCACCGTGGCGTTGGCCACAACCCACCAGGCCCACGAGCTGACCGCCGACCTGGTGGTGAAGGATCTGTCGGCCCTGTCCGCACTGGTCACGGACGCGGGGGTGGAGATCGCCGTACGCCCCTGACGTGCGGTCACCCGTGTCCACGGCTGTCCAGAATGTGGACATGGGTGTCCGGTCAGCAGTAAAGGTCTGCTTTACTGGCCGCATGACCACGATGAGCGACCGCAGCCCCGCGACCGAGGTGCACATGCAGCCCGGTACCGGTTGTATGTGTCCGCTCCGAATGCGCGCCTTCTAGAGGGCCCCCGCAGCACTTGAGCCTCGCGCCCCGAAGCGAGAGCCGGTTCCCGTCCGTCCGCGTGTCCCCCCGGTCCCGGATGCGTGACGGAACCACGCCCCCGCGCATGCCTCTCCACGGTTCACCTCCGCCGAGCTCGGGAGAGGCCGTGCCGCGTGCGGGCTGCTTTCGACCCTGAATGCCTCGTGCCGGCGCCACGACGTGTCGCGCACTCGACAGTGACGGATGTTCACGTGATCACCACCTCGGGCCTGAGCAAGGTCTACCGTTCTCGCGGACGCGAGGTCACCGCCCTGGACGGCGTCGACCTGCACGTCCGCGAAGGCGAGGTCTACGGCGTCATCGGCCAGTCCGGCGCCGGCAAGTCCTCGCTCATCCGCTGTGTCAACCTGCTCGAGCGCCCCACCTCGGGCACCGTGACCGTGGCCGGGCAGGACCTCACCGCCCTGGCCGGGCGCGGCCCGCGCGCCGGACGGGAACTGCGGCAGGCGCGCAGCCGGATCGGCATGGTCTTCCAGCACTTCAACCTGCTCTCCTCGCGCACCGTGCAGGACAACGTCGAACTGCCGCTGGAGATCCTCGGACGGTCGGGGAAGGAACGTTCCCGCAAGGCGCTGGAACTGCTCGACCTGGTGGGCCTCGCCGACAAGGCCAAGGTCTACCCCGCCCAGCTCTCCGGCGGCCAGAAGCAGCGCGTCGGCATCGCCCGCGCGCTGGCCGGCGACCCGAAGGTGCTGCTGTCCGACGAGGCCACCAGCGCGCTCGACCCGGAGACCACCCGCTCGATCCTGGCGCTGCTGCGCGACCTGAACCGCCAGCTCGGCCTGACCGTCCTGCTCATCACGCACGAGATGGACGTCGTGAAGACGATCTGCGACTCGGCCGCGCTGATGGAGAAGGGCCGGATCGTCGAGTCCGGCACGGTCGCCGAACTCCTCGCCACCCCCGGCTCCGAACTGGCCTCCGCGCTGTTCCCGGTCGCCGGTGAGGCCTCGGGCGACGACCGCACCGTCCTGGACGTCACCTTCCAGGGCGAGAGCGCGACCCAGCCGGTCATCTCCCAGCTGGCCCGCACCTACAACATCGACATCTCGATCCTCGGTGCCGCCATCGACACCGTCGGAGGTCTCCAGGTGGGCAGGATGCGCATCGAACTCCCGGGCCGCTACGAGGACAACGTCGTGCCGATCGGCTTCCTGCGGGAGCAGGGACTGCAGATCGACCTCGTCGAGCGGGCGGCGCAGGCCGCGCGGACCCTCGTGAAGGAGGCAGCCAAGTGACGTGGTCCCAGATGCAGCCGCTGCTGGAACAGGCGTGCTGGGAAACGCTGGTCATGGTGGGCTGGTCCACCTTGATCTCCGTCGTCGTCGGGCTCCCGATCGGCGTGCTGCTCGTCCTCACCGACAGGGGCGGACTGCTGCAGAACAGCCTGGTGAACAAGGTCGTCGGGCAGATCGTGAACGTCGGCCGCTCGATGCCGTTCATCATCCTCATGGTCGCCCTGATGAGCTTCACCCGCTGGATCACCGGGACGACCATCGGCAGCGAGGCCGCGATCGTGCCGCTCGCCATCGGCGGCATCCCCTTCTTCGCCCGGCTCGTCGAGACGGCCGTGCGCGAAGTGGACCACGGACTCGTCGAGGCCGTGCAGGCCATGGGCGGCAACACCTGGACGATCGTCCGCAGGGTCCTCGTGCCCGAGGCGCTGCCCTCGCTGATCGCCAGCACCACCACCACGATCATCGCCCTCATCGGCTACTCCGCCATGGCCGGCACCGTGGGCGGCGGCGGTCTCGGCGACCTCGCCGTCCGCTACGGCTACCAGCGCTTCGAGACCGGGCTGATGTGGATCACCGTCGCGATCCTCGCCGTGGTCATCTCCCTCATCCAGTTCGCCGGCGACTACGCGGCCCGCTCCCTGCACCACCGCGGCGGACGCCCGGGCGCCGGGCCGAAGCTGCGGCTGCTCAAGGCCAAGGAACCGGCGACGGCCGACGCCGGCAAGGCCGGGTGACCCCGGCCCGCCCTCAGCCCCCGCCCCCTGACCCCTACTTCCCCGAAGGCCCCGCACCACCCCGAGCCGGGGCCGCACCACCCTGAAGGAAAGGCACTTTTCGTGCGTAACACCATCAAGATCACCACCGCTGTCCTCGCCGCCGGAGCCCTCAGCCTCGGCCTCACCGCCTGCGGCGGCTCGGAGAAGGAATCCGGGTCCGGCGCCTCCGGGACGCTGACCGTCGCCGCGAGCCCCGTGCCGCACGCCGAGATCCTCAACTTCGTCAAGGACAACCTGGCCGAGAAGGCCGGGCTCGACCTGGAGGTCAAGGAGGTCACCGACTACGTCACGCCGAACACCTCCACGGAGGACGGCTCGGTGGACGCCAACTACTTCCAGACCCAGGCGTACCTCGACGACTTCAACAAGAAGAACGGCACGCACATCGTGCCCGCCGGCGACGTGCACCTGGAGCCGCTCGGCCTCTACTCCGAGAAGGTCAAGGAAGCCGACCAGCTGAAGAGCGGCGCGACCATCGCCATCCCCAACGACACCATCAACGAGGGACGCGCGCTGCAGCTGCTCGCCGCCAACAAGATCATCACGCTCAAGGACGGCGTCGGCTTCGAGGCGACCCCCGCGGACATCACCGGGAACCCGAAGAAGCTCAAGTTCAAGGAGCTGGAGGCGGCCCAGACGCCGCGCGCCCTGGCCGACGTGGACGCCGCGGTCGTCAACGGCAACTACGCGATCGGGGCCGACCTCAAGCCGGCCGAGGACGCCCTCGTCCTCGAGTCCGCCGAGGGCAACCCGAACGCCAACTTCCTCGCCGTCAAGGAAGGCAACGAGGACGACCCGCGTGTGAAGAAGCTCGCCGAGCTCCTCACCTCCGACGAGGTCAAGAAGTTCATCGACGACAAGTACGACGGCTCGGTCGTCGCCGCCTTCTGATCCGGGGGCGCGCGCACCGCGAGCACCACGCGCACGACCCGTCCGGCACCCACGGGGGCCACTCCGGTACACGGAGTGGCCCCCGTGGTGCGGTTCGGTGCTTTCATGCTGCATGCTGGGCAGTTCAGCAGGACCTGATGGTCTCGAAGTTCTCGAAGGTCTCGAAGGTTACGGAGCGGCGCATGACGAGCAGCACCTTCCCCAACATCTCCATCAGCACGGAGCGGTTGGTGCTGCGTCCCCTCGACGAGGACGACGTCCCCGCCCTGGCCGAGATGATGAACGACGAACAGGTCGCCGCCTGGACCGACGTCCCGCGGCCCTTCACCGAACCGGCCGTCCGCACCTGGATCACCGAGGAGTCCCCCGCCGAACGGATGGCCGGACGCGGACTCGACCTCGCCGTCACCGAGTTCCTCACCCAGCGCCTGGTCGGCGTCATCCGGCTCACCGGCACCGACTGGCACATCCGGTCCACCGAACTGTCGTACATCGTCGCCCCCTGGGCGCGGGGCGAGGGATACGCCTCCGAGGCCGCGCTCGCCACCGCCCAGTGGCTCTTCGGCGACCAGAAGCTGGAACGCGTCGAGCTGCGCACCGCCGCCGACAACACCGCCTCGCAGCAGGTCGCCCAGAAGATCGGCTGCATCAGTGAGGGCGTCCTGCGCAACGCCTGCATAGCCCACGTCCGCACCGAGGACGGCGGCTGGACGGACGTACGCACCGACTTCATCGTCTGGAGCCTGCTGCCGGAGGACCTCGAGGGCGCGTCCGGATCCCTGGCCGACACCGGCGAGTTCACCACCCTCACCGACTGGAGCTGACCCTCCGTGAACCCGCGGCCGACGGTACCGTCCACCCACCGCACGGCCGTACCGGGTACTCTCACCGAGCCCGCCCGCCCGCGGGCGCAGCGGCCGACGACGGACCCGCGCACACCCCC
The DNA here is from genome assembly GCF_053604275.1 of Streptomyces sp. NPDC004051. NCBI lineage: Bacteria > Bacillati > Actinomycetota > Actinomycetes > Kitasatosporales > Streptomycetaceae > Streptomyces > Streptomyces sp. NPDC004051. The sequence continues at coordinate 27,264 of NZ_JBSGHG010000012.1, forward strand.
CAGACGACCCGCGCACAACCCAGGAGACTGACGACGATGGCCGACCGGGTCACGGTGATCGGCTGGGACGGTTCGCCGCTGACCGCAGCGGCCCGCGCCGCACTGGGCGCCGCCACCCTGGTGGCGGGCGCCCCGCACCACCTGGAACTCCCCGAGGTGCCCGCGGGCGCCGAACGCGTCCGGCTCGGCAGCGCCGCCCTGGCCGCCCGCAGGGTCGCCGGCCACCGAGGCACGGCGGTGGTCCTCGCCGACGGCGACCCCGGCTTCTTCGGCGTCGTACGGACCCTGCGCGCACCCGAGTTCGGCCTGGAGGTCGAGGTCGTCCCCGCCGTCTCCTCGGTCGCCGCCGCCTTCGCCAGGGCCGGAATGCCCTGGGACGACGCACAGGTGGTCGTCGCGCACCGCCGAACCCTGCGACGCGCGGTGAACGTGTGCCGGGCCCACCCCAAAGTGGCGGTTCTCACCTCTCCCGGCGCGGGCCCCGCCGAACTGGGCCTGCTCATGGAGGGCGTCCACCGCACCTTCGTCATCTGCGAGGAACTCGGCACCGCTCGCGAACAGGTCAGCGTCGTCACCTCCGACAAGGCCGCCGATCACACCTGGCGCGACCCCAACGTCGTCATCGTGATCGGTGGCCCGGCCGTCGCCGGCGAGTCGGGCGGCTGGATCGCCGGGCGCGACCCCGCCGCCGGGCCGCGCGGCTGGGCGCTGCCGGACGAGGCCTACGGCGGTCGGCTCGGCGAGGGCGAGCGGGAACCGCTGCGCGTCTCCCAGCTCGCCCGGCTCGGACCGCGACCGGGCGACCTCCTGTGGGACATCGGCTGCGGCAGCGGCGCCTTCGCCACCGAGGCGGCACGGGCCGGCGCCGCGGTCATCGCCGTCGACAGCGACCCGACGGCCTGCGCGCGCACCGAGTCCACCGCCCGCCGGTACGGCGTCCAGCTCCAGATCGTGCACGGCACCGCCCCGCACGTCCTGGAGGACCTCCCGGAACCGGACGTCGTCCGGGTCGGCGGCGGGGGAGCGGCCGTGGTCACGGCGGTCGCCGACCGCCGCCCGCAGCGCATCGTCACGCACGCCGCCACCCGCGACGCGGCCGAACGCATCGGCCGGGAACTGACGGAACACGGCTACGCCGTCGAGTGCGCCCTCCTGCAGTCCGTCGAACTCGACACCAGGGTCTGGACGGAGACGGAGCGGAGCGTCGCGTTCCTGCTCAGCGGCGTACTGCCCGCGCGCACCCCCTGATCGCGTCGCCCGGTTCGGATCCCGTCCCCGTGATCGGGTTGTCGTACCGCTCGCGGTAGGCTGGCCGATCGTTGTACCGCAACTCGGACGCTCGCCGACTCCTCGGCCGATGTCCCGAAAACGCGTCCCTTACGGGGTGTGTGTGGTACGGCGGAACCCAAGGACGCGCAACGTGGCGCAGTCCACAGCGGAACCGTCGCCGATCAAGCTGACGCGACGGCAGTACGGCAGCGACAATGCCAGTGAATGGCTTTGTCGCCTTTTCTCGGCAGGCCGTTCGTGCCGCTGGGGACGCACGCTCGTTCTTCAGTGTGGGGCGGTCGGTGCGCCGTTCCGGGTGAGCTGGTCGTAGGAGCACTAACCGATGGGCGAGGGGTACGCATGACCGACACCGGCCAGGTCCCGGGCGAAGGACTGCCGGAGAACACAGGCATGGTGGAGCAGCCGGGCGTCCCCGCGCCCGACCCGTACACCTACCTCTCCGAGAGTTCCGTCGAGGACGAAGAACTGCTGCTGCCCGGCGCCCAGGGGGCCTGGGGCAACGAGGTCGCCCCGCCCGCGCCCGAGCCGGTCGTGGAGACCGTGCACGAGCCGGGACCGCACGAGACGGCCGGCCGGGACACCGGCTCGGTCGACCTCGGCGGTGTCCGCCTCCCCGAACCGGAGCGGGCGCAGGAACCCCGCCGCGCGTTCACGCACGAGCCGGCGGCGCCGCGCCGTCCGCTGCACCTCGGCCCGCCCATCCCCAGCGCCACCACCGGCCCGGTCCGCTCGCTCGCCGACCGCGGCCCGGCCGACGTGCCGGTGCGTCAGGTCGGCCCGCCGGCCGTCGGCCCCGAGTACCTCGACGTGCCGCGGCCCCGGGAGACGGCCCCGCGGGCGGCGGAGCCCCGGGTCGCCCCGGCGCCGGTGGGCGCGGGCGCGGCGGCCCAGGCGGAAACGGTCGCTCCGTCGCCGGGGCCGGGGGGCGCCGCCCAGGCGCTCGTCGCCCGCGTCTCGACGGAGGCGGGCGCAACCGCCGGAGCCCAGGGCGCGCCGCAGGACGCCGTGCCGACGGCGGCCTCGCAGATCCCGACGGCGCCGCAGGGGACCCCTGCGGTGCCGGAGACCCCTGCGCCGGTGGCGGCGGCCGCGGAGGCGTGGCAGGGCGAGGCGGGGGCCGCCGGCACGGACACCGGTTCCGGGCAGGGGGCACAGGTCCCCGAAGGTGCCGTGGGTACCGGGGGTCCTGAGGGCGCTGAAGGTGCTGTGGGCTCCGAGGGCGCGCCCGTTCCGACGGTGGCCGAGGCGAACGGGTCCGGCGCGGGTCCTGCCGCGGACGCCGTACCTCCCGTCGTTCCGGAGGCCGCTCAGGCCACCGGGACCGTTCCGGAGCCGACTGCCGACGGGGCGGCCGCCGAGGCGGCCGACGCCGCGGTCACCGGAGCCGATGCCGCGGGGCAGGAGGCGTTCACTCCTGCCGCCGCCGTGCTGCCGGAAGCTTCGGACCAGGAGCCCGTGCCCGCCGGGACGCCGGAGAGCGTCGCCCCCGACGCCGGCCGACCCGACGCGGGCGCGGTGGACGCCGCTGCCCCCGCGGTGACCGACGAGGCGGGCGCCGGGGCCCACGAGCCCCACGGCCCGGTCGCCGACCTGACCGCCCCGCATGCGGCCGTCCCTGCCGTGAGCGCTGTCGGGAACGACGAGGCGTCAGCCTCCGTACCCCCGACCGCGGCTGACGGTGTTCCGGCACCCGGGCACCTCTCCGCAACGGAAACGGAGCAGCCGGCACCCGCCCCCGCTCCCGGCCCGGTGGAGACCGTCGAAGCCCCCGAGCCCGCCGCACCCGCTCCCGACACGGCACCCGCTTCCGTCGCGGCAGCCGAACCGCTCCTCGAGCGGACGGAGGCCGAGCCGGCCGGCGAGAACCCGAACAGCGGGCACCACCCGGTCGTGCCCCCGGTCCAGGGACCGCAGGCCCAGCCCCAGGCTTCGACCGCCCCCGTCGCCCCGCCCGTCCAGGAGGCGTGGGCCCCGCTCCCCGGATCCCCGGCCCCCTCGGGCGCCGAGGCCCCCGCACCGGACGCGGCCCCTCCCGCCGGACCCGCGGCGGCCCCCGACGGCACCGCTCTCCCGGAGACCCGGCCGGAGCAGACGCCGGAGGAGCCCGTCTCCGTGGAGGGGAACATTCCGGTCGCCCCGCACCTCGCACCGACGCCGCCGCAGCCCCTGACCCTCCCCACCGAGGAACAGCCCGCGCCGGAAACCGCCGCCCCGGTGCCCGCACCCCACCCGGCCGACACCGATGCCGCAGACGCGGTGCCCACCACGCCGGTCCAGAACGAACCGGCCCAGAACGAACCTGCCCAGAACCCGGACGACCTGGACACCCAGGGCGCCGGAGTGCCCGACGCCGCACCGCCCGCCGGCCCCGTCCGTCCCACAGGCCCCCCCGCCCCCGGCTACGACGTCGCCGAGCGCGAGGCCGTGCTGAAGGTCATGCGGGAGCGCCGGGACATCCGTAACGGCTTCCGCGACGACCCCATCCCGCACGAGGTCCTGCTCCGCGTCCTGGAGGCCGCCCACACCGCGCCCTCCGTCGGCCACTCGCAGCCCTGGGACTTCGTCGTCATCCGCTCCGCCGAGACCCGGCGCAGCATGCACGAACTGGCCACGCGCCAGCGCGACGCCTACGCCAAGACCCTTCCCAAGGGCCGGGCGAAGCAGTTCAAGGAACTGAAGATCGAGGCCATCCTCGACACCCCGGTGAACATCGTCGTCACCGCCGACCCCACCCGCGGCGGCCGGCACACCCTGGGGCGGCACACCCAGCCCCAGATGGCGCCGTACTCCTCCGCGCTGGCCGTCGAGAACCTGTGGCTCGCCGCGCGCGCCGAGGGACTCGGGGTCGGCTGGGTCAGCTTCTTCGACGAGCGCGAGATGGTCCGCGCGCTGGGCCTGCCCGAGCACCTCGAGGTCGTCGCCTACCTCTGCGTGGGCTACGTCGACGAGTTCCCGGACGAGCCCGAGCTGATGCAGGCGGGCTGGTCCAAGCGCCGCCCGCTGTCCTGGGTCGTGCACGAGGAGACCTACGGCAGGCGTGCGCTGCCCGGCGAGGACCCGCACGACCTGCTCGCGGAGACCGTCGCGCAGATCCGCCCGCTGGACGCCAAGGCGCTCGGCGAGGCGTGGGAGCGGCAGAAGCGCATGACCAAGCCGGCCGGCGCGCTCGGCATGCTGGAGATCATCTCCGCCCAGCTGGCCGGGTTGTCCCGCCAGTGCCCGCCGCCCGTCCCGGAGCCCGCGGCCGTCGCGGTCTTCGCGGGCGACCACGGCGTGCACGCCCAGGGCGTCACCCCGTGGCCGCAGGAGGTCACCGCCCAGATGGTGGCCAACTTCCTCGGCGGGGGAGCGGTCTGCAACGCCTTCGCCACCCAGGTGGGCGCCGAGGTCTGCGTCGTCGACGTGGGTGTGGCCTCCGACCTTCCGGCCACCCCCGGACTGCTGCCGCGCAAGGTCCGGGCCGGAACCTCCGACATGACCACCGGTCCCGCGATGACCCGCGAGGAGGCCAAGCAGGCCGTCGAGGTGGGCATCGAGACCGCCCGCGACCTGGTCGCGGCCGGCAACAAGGCCCTGCTCACCGGTGAGATGGGCATCGCCAACACCACCGCGTCCGCCGCCCTGATCTCGGTCTTCACCGGCGCGGACCCGGCGGAGGTCACCGGCCGGGGCACCGGCATCAACGACGAGACCCTGGCCCGCAAGACCGAGGTCGTGCGCCGCGCACTCGAGCTGCACCGGCCGGACCCGGCCGACCCCCTCGGCGTCCTCGCCGCCGTCGGCGGCTTCGAGCACGCCGCCATGGTCGGCCTGCTCCTCGGCGGCGCGTCGCTGCGTACGCCGGTGATCCTGGACGGCGTCAGCGCCGGGGCCGCGGCCCTGGTGGCCCGGGCCATCGCCCCCGAGGTGCTGGCCGCCTGCATCGCCGGGCACCGCAGCGCCGAGCCCGGCCATGTGGCCGCCCTCAACAAGCTGGGGCTGCGCCCGCTGGTCGACCTCGACCTGCGCCTCGGCGAGGGCACGGGCGCGCTGCTCGCCCTGCCGATGGTGCAGAGCACGGCGCGTGCCATGCACGAGGTGGCGACGTTCGACTCGGCGGGCGTCACCGAGAAGTAGCAGGCACCCGGCGGGGGCGGAGCAGCGACCGCCGCCCCGCCCCCGCCGTACGCTGAAGTCCCCGTCCGCACACCGCATCCGCACACCGCACGTCAGGGCCGCTCCAGTGCCGTAGCGCCCACGCACGCCGCCTGTACGAGGAGCCGCACCTCATGGCCGAACACCCCGCCTACCCCGTGGGCCTCCGCCTCACCGGCCGTCGAGTGGTCGTGCTCGGCGGCGGCCAGGTCGCCCAGCGCCGCCTGCCCGCCCTCATCGCGGCCGGCGGCGACATCCTCCTGATCTCCCCCGAGGCGACGCCGTCGGTGGAGGCGATGGCGGACGCCGGCGAGATCACCTGGCAGCGGCGCCGGTACACCGAGGGCGACCTCGCGGACGCCTGGTACGCCCTGATCGCCACCGGCGACGACGAGGCCAACACCAGGGCCTCCGCCGAGGCGGAACGCCACCGCGTCTGGTGCGTCCGTTCCGACGACGCGGACCGGGCCACCGCCTGGACCCCGGCCACCGGGCACAGCGAGGGCGTCACGGTCGCCGTCCTCACCACGGACGCCAAGGGCCGCGACCCCCGCCGCACCGCCGCCATCCGTGACGCCGTGGTCGAGGGTCTGCGCGACGGCACCCTCGTCGCCCCGCACCACCGCACCCGCACCCCGGGCGTCGCCCTGGTCGGCGGCGGTCCCGGCGACCCGGACCTGATCACCGTGCGCGGCCGCAGGCTGCTCGCCGAGGCGGACGTCGTCATCGCCGACCGGCTCGGCCCGCGCGACCTGCTGGCCGAACTCCCGCCGCACGTCGAGGTGATCGACGCGGCGAAGATACCGTACGGCCGGTTCATGGCGCAGGAGGCCATCAACAACGCGCTGATCGAACACGCCCGGCAGGGCAGGTCGGTGGTCCGGCTCAAGGGCGGCGACCCGTACGTCTTCGGCCGCGGCATGGAGGAGCTCCAGGCGCTCGCCGAGGCGGGCATCCCGTGCACGGTCGTCCCCGGCATCTCCAGCTCCATCTCGGTGCCGGGCGCTGCCGGGATCCCGGTCACCCACCGCGGTGTGGCCCATGAGTTCACCGTGGTCAGCGGCCATGTGGCGCCCGACGACGAGCGTTCCCTGGTCGACTGGCCTTCCCTGGCGAAGCTGACCGGCACCCTGGTGGTCCTCATGGGCGTCGACAAGATCGGCCGGATCGCCGAGACCCTCATGGCGCACGGCAGGTCCCCGGACACCCCGGTCGCCCTGGTCCAGGAGGGCACCACGGCCGCGCAGCGCCGCGTCGGCGCCACCCTCGCCACGGTCGCCGAGACCGTCCGCGCCGAGGAGGTCAGACCGCCTGCGGTGATCGTCATCGGGGAGGTCGTGAACGTCGGCCCCTCCGAGAACAACCATCGGTGACACGGCCGGCCCCGGCCGTCGGCACCCCGTCCAGGACAAGGCAGTATCACCCCGTGGCCGATCTCATCACCCTCGAGGACCCCGACGACCCGCGTCTGCACGACTACACGGGCCTGACCGACGTGGAGTTGCGCCGTACCCGCGAACCCGCCGAGGGCCTGTTCATCGCCGAGGGCGAGAAGGTCATCAGACGCGCCAAGGACGCGGGCTACCGGATGCGCTCCATGCTGCTCTCGGCCAAGTGGGTCGACGTGATGCGCGACGTCATCGACGAACTCCCCGCACCGGTCTACGCCGTGAGCCCGGAACTCGCCGAACGGGTCACCGGCTACCACGTGCACCGCGGCGCGCTCGCCTCCATGCAGCGCAAGCCGCTGCCCACGGCGGCCGAACTCCTGCGCACAGCACGCCGGGTGGCGGTCATGGAGTCGGTCAACGACCACACCAACATCGGGGCCGTCTTCCGTTCGGCGGCGGCCCTCGGCATGGACGCCGTCCTGCTCTCCCCGGACTGCGCCGACCCGCTCTACCGACGCAGCGTCAAGGTCTCCATGGGCGCGGTCTTCTCCGTGCCGTACGCCCGGCTGGACAACTGGCCCAAGGGCCTGGAAACGGTCCGCGAGGAGGGCTTCACGCTCCTCGCCCTGACACCCGACGAGAAGGCCCGGAGCCTCGACGAGGTCGCCCCGCACCGGATGGACCGGGTCGCCCTCATGCTGGGCGCGGAGGGCGAGGGGCTGTCCACCCGGGCCCTGGCCGCGGCCGACGAACGGGTCCGCATCCCGATGTCCCACGGCGTCGACTCCCTCAACGTGGGCGCCGCGGCCGCGGTCGCCTTCTACGCGGTGGCGACGGGCCGGCCGACCTCCTGAGGGGCGGCGAAGCACGAGTCGAAGACGGGGGCCTGCCGAGCTCGGGCCCGGAGCCCGGCCGGGTCAGCCGTCCCGGTCCGGCGTCGACGCGTACCGCTCGGCCGTGAGGTCGTCCGGGGCCTGCGGCCCGTAGCCACCCTGGTCGCCTTGCTCCTGCTGGGTCCGCGCACCGGTGCCGCCGTCGCCGTCGTCACCGAGTCCGTGTGCCGGGCCCTGGCAGCCCTGGACCAGGGCGATGCCGACCGCGACGACCAGCGTCACCACGACGAACACGAACAGCCGCTGCCGGAGCAGCCGCGGATTGGCCGGCCGCAGCCCGCCACCCGCCGTCCGGGGCCCGGGACGGCGGGAACCGGTGCCCGACCGGGACGGGTTCCGCGCCCCCGACGTGGACCGCGGGCCGGACCGGGACGGCGTACCACCGCGCGAGGCGCCCCCGCGTGACGCACCGCCCCCGCGCGCCGCGGGCACCCGCCGGTCGCCGCGCCGCGGCGACTGCCCGCTCCCGGCCGGAGCGGCGCCGCGTCCGGCGGACGACCCGGACGGCGGGGGAGTGACCCGGCCCCCGGACGTGCCCTGTGGGCCCGGGGCCCGGCGCCGCACCCGGTCCGGAGGGGTGCCGGACTGCCGTCCGGTCACCCGCTCCGGCTCCGGGCCACGGGGCGCGGGCGGACGCACGTCGGCGAATCCCTGGCTCTCCCGCGCGGCGATCTCCTTGAGCCGCAGCGACAACTGGAGGGTGCTGGGCCGCTCCTCGGGATCCTTCGCCAGACAGGCACGGACGAGCGGCGCCAACGCGTCCGGGACGTCGTCCAGGTGGGCCTCCTCGTGCACGACGCGGTACAGCATCACCTCGGAACTGCCGTGCCCGAAGGGCGAGTCGCCCATCGACGCGTACGCGAGCGTGGCACCCAGCGAGAACACGTCCGTGGCCGGGGTGACGGCCGCGCCGCGCACCTGTTCCGGGGCGAGGAAACCGGGGGAGCCGACGGCCGTGCCGACGTGGGTGAGCGTCGAGGCGCCGGTGGCCCAGGCGATGCCGAAGTCGATGATCCGCGGCCCCTTCGGGGACAGCAGGATGTTGGACGGCTTCAGGTCCCGGTGCACCACCCCGGCCTCGTGCACGGCGACCAGCCCCTCCGACAGGGCCGCGCCGACCGCGGCGACCTCGGCCGCGCCGAGCGGCCCCCCGTCGGCGACCCGGTCGTGCAGCGACGGGCCGGGCACGTACTGCGTGGCGAACCACGGCCGGTCCGCGTCCAGGTCGGCGGCGACCAGGCGGGCCGTGCACCCGCCGCGGATCCGGCGCGCGGCGGAGACCTCGCGGGCGAACCGCGAACGGAACTCCTGGTCCTCCGCCAGATCGGGCCGGATCACCTTCAGGGCCACCCGCTGCCCCTTCTTGTCGGAGCCCAGGTAGACGACGCCCATCCCGCCCGCGCCGAGTCGTCGGTGAAGTCGGAAAGAGCCGACGACGCGCGGGTCCTCGCGCCTCAGGCGCATCATCGCCATGTTCATCCCCGCTGCCCGGTCCTGTGACGTTCCTCAGCTTACGTTTCCCCGGGCGTCCGTGCGCAGAGGCCGCGCCCTCTCGCGACGACGGATTGTCAGTGGCGGGTGGGAAACTCGAAGAGTGGTCGGGGAAGGCGCGAGCAGGCCGGGCCCGCGCCCGAGCATGATCCCAACCGCTCGACACCGAAGGGGGATTGATCAAGTGAAGGGCGATCGTGTGGAGATAGTCGTGGACGCGGGGGACACGACGCGGACGTACGAGGTGATAGCGAGCCGGGCGGGCCGCAGGGTGGAGACGGCGGTGCGCCGGGGCGTGGTGGAAGTGAGTGAAGTCACGCGTACGGGCTCGGTGGTGCGGACCGCCCGTTTCATGGCGAACCGCGTGCTCGCACTGGTCGAGCAGCCGGTGCCGAGGGCGGACGACTCCGAGTAGGCGGGGGCGGGCGGGGCGGCCCGGTGCGGCCGCCCCCTCGGGGATGTCCCTGACATGGAGGAGACCGTCTCCACCCAGGGGAGTACACCGCGGGGCACGGCTCATCCTCCGGGAGGCCCGGTAATCGGTACGAGGGCATGACGTCCGGGCGGCGCCCTGCCCCTAGATTTGAGATCGAACGGCGGGTACGGCACTCGTCCCCCGAGGCCGGACGCCCGCCGCCGTTCGAGGCGCACAACGGCGCCTGAAGCAGCATGACAACAGAAACGGTCAGGAGAGGGGTCATGGCCCACACGGCACCGCGGACGCTCGTCCGCACGCGGATACAGCAGGCGGGCACCGCCGCGTTCCGCCCACGCCGCGAGGGCCGTCGCCACCCCGTGGTGGCGACGCTCATGGCCCTCCCCCTGGCGGCCCTGCTCCTCCTCGTCTTCGACGGGTGGGAGACGGTGGCCACACAGGCGTCGTCCGTGGGAGAGATGCTGGGGCGCTGAGCGGCGACCCCAGGCCCGGAAGAGCGGTCCGGGCGGGGACATCCACCCATGAAACCCCGTGGGGACGGGGGTGCGGCGGACGGCACAAATGCCGGCGCAGCTGGGGAGCTGCGCCGGCACTTTTCTGTGCCCGAGCCGGCTCGCGCGGCCCCCCGCGTACCCTCTCCCCAGGCCGCATCCAGGGAGCCCCGTGACAGCCACCACCCTCCTGCCCGAACTCACCGCCCGGGCCGAGGCCATCGCCCACACCCGCACCCCCGCCTGCTCCTGCGGGGAGACCGGCACCCTGGCCGACCGCCCGGACGGCACCGTCGTCCGGCACGCGGACACCGTCGTGAAGGCCCACGCCCCGGACACCGACACCGATGAGCTGGCCCGGCGCCTCACCCTCTCCGCCGGGCTCCCGGACGTGTTCCTGCCCCCGCTCGGACCGGAACCGGTCGACCTGCACGGACGCCTCGTGACCTGCTGGCCGTACGGCAGCCCGGTCGACCCGGACGATCCCGACGCCGCCCCCTGGGAGGCCGTCGGCACGCTGCTCGCCCTGCTGCACCGCACACCCGTGCCCGGGTCGGCGCCGAGGATGCGCGGTCCCCTCAAGGCGGCCCGTGCCGTCGCAGGGCTCCGTGCCGTCGGCGATCACCCGGCCGCGGCTCCCGTGCTGCGGGCCTGGGCCGCCCTGCCCGCCTGGGCCCGGGCCGAGGCGCCCATGCCGCAGCCGGCCGCCCTGTGCCACGGCGACCTCCACCTGGGCCAGCTGGTGCGCCTGCCCGAGGGGCCCTGGCGGCTGATAGACATCGACGATCTCGGCACGGGCGCCCCCGCCTGGGACCTCGCACGCCCCGCGTCCTGGTTCGCCTGCGGGCTGCTGCCGGATGAGGAGTGGACACGGTTCCTCGACGCCTACCGGACCGCGGGCGGAAACGCGCTCGGCCCGGGGGACGACCCCTGGACCGCCCTGGACGTCCCGGCCCGCGCCCTCACCGTGCAGACCGCCGCGCGGACGGTCACCAAGGCCGTGGGGGAGGGGCGGGACCTGGACGAGCTGGACCGTGCCGTGGTCGACGCCTGCCGGCGCATGGCCGCGGTCCCGGGCCGGTCGACGCACCCGTCGACGAAGTAGGGTGCAACCGACCGCAGCCGGACGGAGTCTGTCCAGGCGAAACACGAAGCAGGGCCGACCGGCGAGGAGTTGACCGAACATGCAGTGTCCGAAGTGTCGTGCGCCGATGCACACCTACAACCGCAACGGTGTCCAGATCGAGCAGTGCAGCGGCTGTCGGGGCATCTTCCTCGACTACGGCGAACTCGAGTCGCTGACCCGGCTGGAGGCCCAGTGGTCCCAGCCCGCGCCGCCGCCCGCGCCGCCCGCCGCCCCGCAGGCGTACCCGGCGGCGCCGCAGCCCGCCTGGGGAGCCCCGCACGGCGGCCACCACTACGGCCACCACCGGAACAAGGGCTTCGGCCGCATGCTGTTCTCGTCCTGACCGCACCCCGGGGACGACGGAACCCCCGGCCGCTGGGCGGCCGGGGGTTCCGGGGCGGTGGACGATACTGGGATTGAACCAGTGACCTCTTCCGTGTCAGGGAAGCGCTCTCCCGCTGAGCTAATCGTCCTCGGGACCGCGATCGCTCCGAGGAGCGGATCACGGACGGTGCGTGCGCGATACTGGGATTGAACCAGTGACCTCTTCCGTGTCAGGGAAGCGCTCTCCCGCTGAGCTAATCGCGCGGAGGATCCGAAGATCCAGTGGACGATACTGGGATTGAACCAGTGACCTCTTCCGTGTCAGGGAAGCGCTCTCCCGCTGAGCTAATCGTCCATGGAGGTGGAGACGGGATTTGAACCCGTGTAGACGGCTTTGCAGGCCGTTGCCTCGCCTCTCGGCCACTCCACCAGGAGCGTGGGGGCCCGGGAGGCCCCCGTTCCTTCGAGCGGACGACGAGGTTCGAACTCGCGACCTCAACCTTGGCAAGGTTGCGCTCTACCAACTGAGCTACGTCCGCCTGTCGGTCCGGTCCGCTTCCGCGTCCCGGCGACGTGGTGAACTCTAGCGGATTCCGGGGCCAGTACAAAAACCCGTTTGTGCAGCGTGCTGCGCTGCGCCCGCTCACGGACACGGCCAGGTCACCTCGGCGTCCCCCGCCATAGACTCGACGACGTGCTCGATCTCCCGCCCCTCGCCCGTTTCGGCAGCCGCGTGGCCACCGGACTCCTCGACGTCACCGACGATCCCGCGGCACTGGATTCCCGTGGCTTCTGGGCCGTCTGCGCGGACTTCGAAGGCCGTCTGACCTGCGCGCGCTTCCGGGACGTCCGCGAGCAGCCGGTGCCCGCGCCGGTGCCCGGCGGCTGGCGGGGGCCCGCCGTCGACGACTGGACGTCCTCCCTCGACCACGAGGCGTACGTGGCCGGCGTCCGGCGCATCCGCGAGCACATAGCCGCCGGCGAGGTGTACCAGGCCAACCTCTGCCGGGTGCTCTCCGCCCCCGTCCCGGCCGACGCCGACGTGGACGCCCTCACCGCCCTGCTGGCACGCGGCAACCCGGCCCCGTACGCGGGAACGATCCGCCTGCCCGGACACGGTGTGGAGATCGCCACCGCGTCACCCGAACTCTTCCTGAGCCGCGCGGGGCGCACCGTCGAGTCCGGGCCGATCAAGGGCACCGGCCGCACCGAGGCCGACCTCCTGGACAAGGACCACGCCGAGAACGTGATGATCGTGGACCTCGTCCGCAACGACCTCGGACAGGTCTGCGCCACCGGCAGCGTCACGGTGCCCGACCTGTGCGCCGTCGAGAAGCATCCGGGGCTGGTGCACCTGGTCTCCACGGTGCGGGGCGAACTGCGGCCCGGGGCCGGCTGGCCCGAGCTGTTCGCGGCCGCGTTCCCGCCCGGCTCCGTCACCGGCGCACCCAAGTCGAGCGCCCTGCGGATCATCGGCGCCCTGGAACGGACGCCCCGCGGTCCGTACTGCGGCGGCATCGGCTGGGTCGACGCCGACCGGGGCACCGCCGAGCTGGCGGTGGGCATCCGTACCTTCTGGATCGACCGGCGGGTGGACGGCGCCGCCGTGCTCCGGTTCGGCACCGGCGCCGGCATCACCTGGGGATCGGACCCGGAGCGGGAGTGGCGGGAGACCGAACTGAAGGCGTCCCGGCTGCTCGCGGTAGCGTCGGGCGGGCACGAGGTGAACGAAGGGACCCAAAGGTGAAGATCTGGCTCGACGGCGGGCTGCAGGACACCGAGTCCGCCCGCGTTTCCGTCTTCGACCACGGACTGACCGTGGGCGACGGCATCTTCGAGACGGTGAAGGCCGTGAACGGCAGGCCGTTCGCGCTGACCCGGCATCTGGACCGGCTGGCCCGCTCGGCCCGCGGCCTCGGTCTGCCCGAACCCGACGCCGACGAGGTCCGCCGCGCCTGCGCGGCCGTCCTCGAGGCCAACCCGATGCCGTTCGGCCGACTGCGCATCACCTACACCGGCGGTCACGGCCCGCTCGGCTCCGACCGCGGCGAACACGGCCCGACGCTCCTCGTCGCCCTGGGCGAGACCGCTCGCCGTCCCGACTCCACCGCCGTGATCACCGTCCCCTGGACCCGCAACGAGCGCGGCGCGCTCACCGGCCTGAAGACCACCTCCTACGCCGAGAACGTGGTCGCCCTCGCCCGCGCCCGCGAACAGGGCGCCTCCGAGGCCCTGTTCGGCAACACGGTCGGCTGGCTCTGCGAGGGCACGGGCTCGAACGTCTTCGTCGTCCTGGACGGCGAGATCCACACCCCGCCGGTCGCCTCCGGCTGCCTCGCGGGCATCACCCGGGCGCTGGCCGTCGAGTGGACCGGCGCCGCCGAGACCGATCTGCCGATGGACGTCCTCCAGCGGGCCGACGAGATCTTCCTCACCTCCACCCTGCGGGACGTACAGGCCGTGCACCGCGTCGACGACCGTGAACTGCCGGGCGCGCCGGGCCCGGTGACCGCCAAGGCCATGCGGATCTTCGACGAGCACGCCACGGCCGACCTGGATCCGTGAACGTGCGGAAATTCGGCTGACCCGACGGGCCGCAGTGGGTAGAACACCGGTCATGACCACGACCCTGCGGCCGGTCGAGCCGCTCCAGGAGAATCCCGACGGCACGCGTTCCCGCCGCTACCAGGTGTGCGTGAACAGTCGTCCCGTCGGACGCGTGCGGCTCGGCACCGAGCCCGCCTCCGGCGCCGCCGTGGCCCGGATCATGAGTCTGCGGATCGAGGAGCCGGACCGCCGGCGCGGCCGGGGCACGGTGGCCGCGCTCGCCGCCGAGGAGATCGCGCGGAGCTGGGGCTGCCGCCGCATCGAGGCGAGCGTCCCCGCCGACCCCGGTGCCGACGCCGCCTTCCGCCTGGCCACGGCGCTCGGCTACGTCGTACGCAACTACGCCATGGAGAAGGTGCTGGGCGACGCCCCGCCCGCCCTGCCGGAGGGCAGCCGCGCACGGCCGATGACCGAGGCCGAGTACGGCCCGTGGTCCGCCAAGAGCGAGGCGGACTACGCGCGGAGCTGGGCCGAGCGCGGCGTGCCGGAGGCCGAGGCGCGGGCCAAGGCAGCCGGGGACCATGCCGCGCTGCTGCCCGACGGACTCAGGACCGAGGGCATGCTCCTCAGCGTCCTCGAACACCGGGGCACACCCGTGGGCACCCTGTGGCTCGCGGTGCACGGGGAGCGGGCATACGTGTTCGACGTCGAGACCACCGCCGCGCACCGCGGCCAGGGGCACGGACGCTCCCTCATGCGGCTCGCCGAGGCCCAGGCGGTCGCCGCCGGGAAACGGGCCGTCGGACTCAACGTCTTCACGGGCAACACCCCGGCGGAGCGGCTCTACGCCTCGCTCGGCTACCGGACGACGCGGTACGCGATGTACAAGCCCCTGCTGTGACGGGGACACGGGGCAGGTGGGGCCGCCTCGTGGAGGCCGGACGACCCCGGTCCGTCCCTACTGCTCGGCCAGCAGCCGGTCCGTGATCTCCTCGATGCGCTCGCGCAGACCCTCCTGGCTCTTGCCGCCGTCGAGGCGCTCGCCACCGATGACATAGGTCGGAGTTCCGGTCACCCCGATCGCCTTGCCCTCGGCCTGGTCCGCGTCCACGATCAGGATGTGCCGGCCGTCGATCAGCGCGGTGTCGAACTCCTCGGCGTCCAGTCCGAGTTCCCGGGCGACCTGGACCAGGAAGGGTTCTCCCCCACGGGCCAGTTCCTCGACCCGCCCCAGCACGGCCTCGACGTACGCCCAGCCCCGCCCCTGCTCGACCGCCTCCTCGACGGCCTGCGCGGCGGCGAAGGCGTGCTTGTGCTTCTCCAGCGGGAAATGCCGCAGCCGCACCTCCAGACGGTCGCCGTAACGGGCCCGCAGGGCGCGCAGATCGTCGAGGGCGCCGCGGCAGTCGGGGCACTGCAGCTCGCACCACACGTCGAGAACGGGGGCGGCGGCACGGTCGGGGGAGGAGTCACTCATGGCGGACAGTCTCCCAGCCCCGCCCCGCGGCACCCAACCGGACCTCGGGCGATCGTCCCTGCCGGGCCCGACATGGGGGTACGGCACACCGGCACCTGGGGAGGAGCCGACCCGGAGATGTCCCTGATCCGCGATCGGAGCATGGCCCGACAAGGTCCGAAAGGTGCAGGATGGAAGGGCACGCGGCGCTTGCTGTCACGCGCTCGTCGGCACGTGCTGGTTGTCACGTGCCCGTCGCCACCGAACCGACCCTGCCTGGAGGACCGGATGATTGCCGAGACCGTCTGTGCCGCCGTCTCCGCGGCCGGCCTGGGCATCGCGCTGATCACGGCGTGGCGCAAGCGTTTCCTCGCCGCGACCCGCATCGCCGCCTACTCCCTCATTCCCATCGGCCTGGTGATGACCGGCGTCGTCAAGTGGCTGGCCGGCACCGCCTTCAGTCCCACGGCCTGGGCCGGCTTCGGACTGCTGGGCCTGGCCTGGGTGCTGTTCATGACCACGCGAGCGGTGGAGCGCCGTCGCGGCGGCACACGCGAGGAGCGGAAGGGACGCAAGGAGCGCCGCTCGGCCGGGGCGGCCGCTCAGCCCGGAGCGGTGGCCCCGAACGCCTCGGCGCCCTCACTGGGCCAGGGCTCCCGCCCGGCGTCCCGGCCCGCGGCCGGAGGCGAGGACGACTTCAGCGACATCGAGGCGATCCTCAAGAAGCACGGCATATGAAGGTGCCGCTCCGCAGGTGACGGGCGCGACGCCGGGCTGCACCGGGGGAACGGCTGAAACGTCACAGTCGGTCCCGGAGCACCCGTAAACGATCGTGATTCGGGCCGTATGTCACGGAATCAGTGAACTCGCGTTCACTCTCTGAGTGGTGATCGCGTCGGGCGCTTTCGATGCGCCATGATCGCCGCGAGATGCTGGACACGACACAGAGCGAGGCCGCGCCGCCGCAGGAAGAGCCGCGCGGATGCCTCTTCGCCCTTTCCCAGCCACCGCTGATGATCTTCCTTGCGGTGATCGGGTGTCTGCTGCTCATGGCTGCCCTGCACGACCTGCTGTGGCTGTGAGCCGTACCCGCGGTACCCGGCGCCACCCGTCGGGACCGCGTCGGCACGGCATCGAATCCCTTCCCGTTCCCACGCCGGGACCGCCGGGGCCATCAGGCCCGCCCGTAACCGGTCCCGCCGGGTACGACGGCTGGAGAGACCCCGGCGGTCAGCCCGCCGCCTCCTTGCGCCGCGCCCGGTACGCGGCGACGTGCAGGCGGTTCCCGCAGGTGCGGCTGTCGCAGTAGCGGCGCGAGCGGTTGCGGGAGAGGTCGACGAAGGCGTGCCGGCAGTCCGGGGCCTCACAGCGCCGCAGCCGCTCCCGCTCACCGGCGACCACGAAGAAGGCCAGCGCCATTCCGCAGTCCGCGGCCAGGTGGTCGGTGATCGAGGCGCCGGGGGCGAAGTAGTGCACATGCCAGTCGTAGCCGTCGTGATCGGTGAGCCGGGGCGTGGTGCCCGCGGCCGCGACCAGTTCGTTGATCAGTTTGGCGGCGGTGTGGGCGTCGGGGGCGGCGAAGACCGCCGCGAACCGTCCACGGAGCCTGCGCACCGCCGACAGGTCGAACTCCGTGAGGACCCCGACCTCACTGACCTGGTGCGAGTGCACGAAGCTCTCGAGCGCCGCGACGTCCGGCAGTCCGTCCGGTGCCGAGTCGTCCTCCGGTGCGGTGTTCACCAGATCCACCACGGTGTCCAGCGCGCACCGGGTGTCGTGGGTGATCAGCACGATTCGCTCCCTGGCCTGAGGGTCGGGCGGGCGCCCGCCGATGCTGGCCGATGGTAGTGGCTCCCGCAACCCCGACCCCTGTCCGGCCCGCACGCGGCTTCGGAACGCCACACGGGGAAGTCGGTCAGGGCCCTCGATCACCCCGCTCGGCCGGGACATGGGCACAACACAACGGCGCCGGCCGCGGTGCCCGCGGTGTCGGCGCCGGTGCGTGCCGTCGCACGGCTGTCAGGGCCCGCGCCGTCTCCCCGAGTCGACGGCGCCGGGCGGTCCGGTGAACCCTCCCTAGCTTTCCGCCAGGATGTGTGAGAGTTCCTGGTCGAGATCGAAGTGCCGGTGTTCCGTGCCGGGAGGCACGGCGGCATCCGTGCGCTTCAGGAAGGACTCCAGAGCCCGTGCCGGGGCCTCGAGCAGGGCCTCCCCCTCCGGGGAGCTCAGGGCGATGCAGACGACGCCCTGACCATGACTGCGCGATGGCCAGACGCGGACGTCGCCGGTGCCCGTGGGGCGGTGAAGTCCCTCGGCGAGGAGGTCGCGGGCGAACACCCACTCGACGGTTTCCTCGGCTCCGGTGTGAAAAGTGGCGTGCACGGCGTAGGGGTCGGCCGTGTCGTACCGCAGGCCTGCGGGGACAGGCAGGGAGGACTCGCTCGACACAACGAGGCGCAGGTGCAGCTCGCAGCTGACCGTGGTGTTCATAAGCGCCAGGGCCTTTCGCTCAGTGTGCGCTCGGGGATTCGCACGTCGGCGAAATCGACATGCCACCTACGGTGCCGTTGTAAACCCCTCTGGGTGTTTTGCGTCGGTATACGTAACTCAACCGGCCGAGGGATCATTCGCCCGGTGCGCTCGTTCCGGTGACCGGACCGGCTCCGGTAGTGTTCGGCGGTATGAACACGGGGAGTGACTCACCCGGCGAGGCGGCCATGACGGCGGATCGGGCGGGGACGGACGGGGCGGACCAGGCGAAGGACGAGCGTGCGCTGGGCTCGCGGGCGCCGGCGTTCGTCCAGGCGCGGCGCGCCCTGCACATGAGCTGGCAGGTCGGCGTCTTCATCGTGGGGCTCGCGGTGGTGGCGGCCGGTGCCGCCATGCTGGTGCTGCCCGGGCCGGGATGGGTGGTGATCTTCGCCGGCATGGCGATCTGGGCGACGGAGTTCGTCTGGGCCCAGCTGGTGCTCCGGTGGACCAAGCGCAAGGTCACCGAGGCGGCGCAGCGCGCCCTCGACCCGCGGGTGCGGCGCCGGAACATCATCCTGACCTCGATCGGTCTGGTCATCGCGGCCGCGTTGAGCGTGGCCTATCTGTGGAAGTTCGGCCTGGTGATGCCCTGGGAGATCAAGAACCAGTGAGCCGGGGCGGGGGCGCGGCGACCGGCCACCCGCCCGTCACGGGCACTGGCTGACATGGGGTAATGTTCTTCCTGCGTCCGGGCGATTAGCTCAGTGGGAGAGCGCTTCGTTCACACCGAAGAGGTCACTGGTTCGAACCCAGTATCGCCCACCGGATCGCGGTACGGCCCGGCTCACCGACGGTGAGCCGGGCCGTACCGCGTTTGCGGACGGGGGCGGCACGGCCGTCCCCGTCCGCGTCCCCTGTCTCGTCCGCGCCGCCTGCGTCGGCCTTCATTCAACCGTGACCTTCCCGAGCCCGTGTCCCGGCGGGCCCTCCGGCGTTCGGCCCGTCGGACACACCTGCGCAGACCTGCCCCTTTCCGTCCCCGTCCACGGGGGGAGCGGCGGGCCGTCGCCGGTCGCGCCCGATCACCGCGCCCGGTGATTCCTGTCCGAATCATTGACGCGCCCGTGGGCCCTCCGTACCTTGTGCCAGCAAGCGCTTACTTGAAACGATTCACGAGACGGACGCGACGGCGCGGGGAGGCTCGTATGCGGCAGGGCGGGAGCGGCGGGACCACGGAGGGGCGGGCCGAGGGGCGGGTCGGGAGGCGGACGGTCCTCAAGGCGGCGGGCGTCTCGCTGGCCGTCGCTGGAGTGGGGGCCACCGCCACCGCCTGTGGTGGCGGCAGCGGCTCGGGGGACGGGACGGTGACGCTCCGTTACTCGTGGTGGGGTGCCGAGGACCGGGCCGAGCGCATCAACAAGACCATCGCGCTTTTCGAGAAGAAGTACCCGAAGATCAAGATCAAGACCGACTTCCAGCCATACAGCGACTTCTGGAAGAAGTTCAACACACAGGCCTCCGGGGGGAATCCACCGGATGTATTCCAGAACGCCATCGGATTTCTGCGCAAATACGATGCGAAGAACGTTCTGCTCGACCTCAGCGGGCAGGTCGAGGCCGGCAACCTCTCCATGGACGGGTTCCGGGCGGGCCTGGAGAAGTTCGGTGAGATCGACGGCAAGCTCCTCGGCGTGCCCGTGGGGTCGAACTCGATGGCCCTGGTCATCGACAAGCCCGTCTTCACCCGGGCCGGTGTCACACCCGAACAGGGCTGGACCTGGGACGACTTCGACGAGGCGATGGCGAGGATCCGGGACAGGACCGGGCGGGCCGGGGACAGCGGCATGTACGGGGTCATGTACCTCTACGACCTGTACCTGCGGCAGAACGGCAAGGCGTTCTTCACCGAGGACGGTCTGGGATTCACCGAGGCGGATCTCACCCGGTGGTGGACCAAGGCCGAGAAGGGCGTCAAGTCCGGCCTGTTCGCCGACCCGAGGAAGGCCGCCCAGATCAAGCCCAAGTCGGCGCTCTCCGGTGAACTCGCCGGATCCGAGTTCACCTGGGACAACTTCACCGTCCGCTACACCTCCGAGGGCAAGAGCGAGTACGGTCTCGCGCCCGTCCCGACCACGGACGGCAGGAGGACCGGCCAGTACCTCGGCTCCCTGATGCTGAGCGCCTCCAGGCGCACCCGGCACCCCGAGGAGGTCGCCCGGTTCATCGACTTCATGGTGCACGACCCCGAGGTCGCCGAGATCATGGGATACGACCGCGGTGTGCCCACCACGCAGGCACAGTACGACGCGTACCGGCCGACCGACCCGGTCGACAAGGCGATCGCCGCCTACGAGGAGTCCCTCGTCGACGCGGGTGTCCTGGAGCCCATCACCCCGCATCCGAACGGCGCCGACATCTGCGAGGCCGCGTTCCTGCGCATCGCGGAGGAACTGGGGCTGGGCAAGCGCTCCGTGGCGGACGCCGTCAAGCAGTTCTTCACCGAGTCGAAGACGGCTCTCGCCGGCTGATGGGAACCGCCGTGACACACGCCCCTGCGACGGAGGCCCCGCCCCGGGGCCCCGAGCCGCGGCACGGTCCGGTGAAGTCCCCGCGCTCCGCCGCCCTGAAGCGGCGGGGCCGCCGGGAGAACCTGGCCGGCTACCTCTTCATGTCCCCCTGGATCGCCGGGTTCCTGCTGCTGACGGCAGGCCCGATGATCGCCTCCCTGTACTTCGCGTTCACCGACTACAACCTGTTCGACGCTCCCCGATGGATCGGCCTGGACAACTTCTCCGAGATGTTCGCCGACCCGCGCTGGCGCCATTCGGTGCGGGTCACGCTCTGGTACGTGGCCGTCGGTACGCCGATCAAGCTGATCGCCGCGCTCGGGGTGGCGTTGCTGCTGGCCCAGAAGCGGCGCGGGCAGGCCTTCTACCGGGCCGCCTTCTACGCGCCGTCGCTGATCGGGGCGAGTGTCTCCGTCGCCATCGTGTGGAAGGCGATCTTCTCCGACGACGCGATCGTCGACCGTACGCAGAAACTCTTCGGCATCGGGGTCGGCGGCTGGACCGGCGACCCGGACCTGATCATCTACAGCCTGGTGGCGCTCACCGTCTGGCAGTTCGGCGCCCCCATGGTCATCTTCCTGGCCGGCCTGAAGCAGGTGCCGCGCGAGCTGTACGAGGCGGCCGACGTCGACGGGGCGGGCAGGCTGCGGCAGTTCTGGAACATCACCCTGCCGATGATCTCCCCGGTGCTCTTCTTCAACGTCCTGCTGGAGACCATCCACTCCTTCCAGATCTTCAGCTCGGCCTACATCGTCGGCGGCGGCGCCGGAGGCAACGCCTGCGGCCCCGCGGACGGCACGATGGTCTACACCTGTTATCTGTACGTCCAGGGTTTCGAGAACAGCCGGATGGGCCTGGCCTCCGCCATGGCGTGGGTGCTGCTGGTCGGGGTCGCCCTGGTCACCGCGGTGTTGTTCCGGTCCCAGAAACGCTGGGTGCACTACGAGGAGGGCGGCCGATGAGCTCCCCCGATCTCTCGGCTCCGTCCGGCCGGGGGGCGCCCCCGCCGGCCACCGGCGTCACACCGGCCCGCTCCCCGCTGACGACGGCCTCGCGGCGCAGACTCCGCGGCTCGCTGGCCTGGCACCTCGGGGCGCTGGCGATTCTCGCGGTGATCCTCTACCCGGTGATCTGGGTCATCGGCGGGTCGTTCAAGAAGAGCGAGGACATCGTCGGCAGCCTGGACCTCTTCCCGGGTGACCCGGTCACCTCGAACTACACCAGCCTCGCCGACGGCATCGCGGACATCCCGATCTCCACGTTCTTCTTCAACTCGCTCTTCCTCTCGGTGGGTTCGGTGATCGGGATCGTGGTGTCCTGTTCGCTGACCGCCTACGCCTTCGCGAAGATCAGGTTCGCCGGCCGCAATCTGCTCTTCACGCTGATGATCGGCACGCTGCTGCTGCCGTACCACGTGCTGCTCATCCCGCAGTACGTGCTCTTCCGCAACATGGACATGATCAATACGTACACCCCGCTCCTGCTGGGGAAGTACCTGGCCACGGAGGCGTTCTTCGTCTTCCTGATGGTGCAGTTCATGCGCAACCTGCCCAGGGAACTCGACGAGGCGGCACGCCTCGACGGCTGCGGGCACTTCCGCGTCTACTGGTCGATCGTGCTCCCGCTGTGCCGTCCCGCGTTGATCACCAGTGCCATCTTCACCTTCATCAACGCCTGGAACGACTTCATGGGCCCGCTGATCTACCTCAACGAGCCCGGCAAGTACACGGTCTCCCTCGGCCTGAAGATGTTCGTCGACCAGGAGGCGCTGGCGAACTACGGCGGCATGATCGCCATGTCCCTCGTCGCGCTCCTGCCGGTGCTGGCCTTCTTCCTGGCCTTCCAGCGCTACCTCATCGACGGCATGGCCACGTCCGGCCTGAAGGGCTGAGGTGAACCGCGCATGGCTGAACCGAGCATGACCGAACCGCGCATGACCGAACCGATCAGGGCCACGGCGCGGGCCGAGGCCCTCCGGGAACGCGGCGAGTCGCTGTTCACCGGCCGGTTCGCCCTGTTCGCCGAGTGCCTGCTCACCGGAGTGTGGATCGCGCTGGCCTCGCTGCCGCTCGTGACCTACCCCGCCGCGTTCGCGGCCGGTGCGCGGCACCTCGGGCGCCGGCTCGCTCACGAGCGCGGCGGGCTGCGGGAGTTCGCGGCCGACTTCCGGTCGGCGCTGCGCGGCGGGTGGCTCGTCGGACTCGCCGGATGGGCCGTCCTCGCCGTGGTGTGGGTGGACGTACGGGCCGTACGGGCCGGGCTGCCCGGTGGCGCCCTCGTGGCCGCCGTCGGGGTGTTCGCCCTGATCACGGCGGTCGTCGCCGGACTGCGCGCGGCGACCGAGTGGCGGCCCGGCGCCTCCTGGCGGTCGCTGCTCGCGCGGGCCGGCCGCCGCACCGTGCTCGACCCGGCCGGATCCTTCCTGATCGTCGGCGGGCTGGCCGTGGTGGTCTGCTCCGCCTGGTTCAGCGCACCGCTCGCGCTCCCCGTCCTGGGAGCCGTCGCGGCGGCGGCCGTCGCCGTGGAAGAGCGCTACCGGCACCGCTGACGCGCGCGGTGCCTCGCGTACCAGGGCCGACGCCCCGGCGTCGCGCCCCTTCCTGTCATGCCCTTGGCATCACGATGCGTCCCGCACGGAAAGGAAAGGCCATGTCCCCCGTCCCCCGCAGGTCCCTCCTGAAGGCAGCCGCCGTGGCAGGCGCCGCCGCCCAGTTCGGCTGGGCGCTCGGCGCACGCGATGCCACCGCCGCACCGAGAGCCGAAACCTCCGCCGACGACCCCGTGACCCTGGACTGGCTCGAGGACGGCGGCCTCGGCGCGGCACCCGGCTCCACCGTCGGCGTGCCCTGGCCCAGGGGCCTCCACCGGGAGGACCAGACCTTCGCCCTGGCCGACGCCGACGGCAAGGCCGTACCCGTCCAGTCCTGGCCGATCGCCCACTGGCCCGACGGCTCCCTCAAGTGGACCGCACACGCCGTGAGTTCGGGCTCCGGCACACTCACCCTCACCACCGGCACCCCCGCGGCACCGAAGAAGAAGGTCACCGTCGGCAAACGCGGCGGCACCATCGACGTGTCGACCGGCGTCATCACCGCGAGAATCGGAAAATCCGGCACCACGATCGTCAAGTCCGTCACCCGCGGCTCGACCGAGATCGCCAGGAACGGACGCCTCGTCCTGCTGCGCCAGCCCGAGTTCGAGGACGGCGACCAGACCACCGTCAGGACCGAGCGCTTCGACGGCGCCATCACCGACGTCACCGTCGAACAGGAAGGACCGGTCCGCGCCGTCGTCCGCATCGAGGGCAAGCACCGCAAGGGGCAGCGCAGTTGGCTCCCCTTCTCCCTCCGCCTCTACTTCTACGCGGGCTCCGACTCCTTCCGCATGGTGCACACCATCACCTACGACGGACAGCAGGAACCCGGCAGGGCGAGCGGCGACTTCATCCGCGGCATCGGCGTCCGCTTCTCCGTGCCGATGCGCGACGAGACCTACGACCGGCACATCCGCATCGGCGGCGAGGGCACCGGCCTGCTGCGCGAAGCCGTCAAGGGAATCACCGGACTGCGCCGCGACCCGGGAGAGGCCGTGCAGGCGGCCCAGTACGCGGGGGAGAAGCTGCCCGACCCCGCCACCTGGGACCAACGCGTCACCACCCGCCTGCAGTACATCCCCGAATGGGGCGACTACACCCTCGCCCAGCTCTCCGCCGACGGCTTCGCCCTGCGCAAGCGCACCGAGAAGGGCTACGGCTGGATCGGCGCCGGCGGCGGCAGACGCGCCTCCGGCTTCGGCTACGTCGGCGGGGCCGGCGGCGGACTCTCCTTCGGCCTGCGCGACTTCTGGCAGAAACACCCCGCCCAGCTCGACATCCGCGACGCCCACACCGACGAGGCCGAGGTCACCCTCTGGCTCTGGTCACCCGAAGCGCAGCCCATGGACCTGCGCTTCTACCACGACGGCATGGGCCAGGACACCTTCCCCGAACAGCTCGAAGGCCTCAACATCACCTACGAGGACTACGAGCCCGGATTCGGCACCCCCTACGGCATCGCCCGCACCTCCGAACTCCTCTTCTGGGCCAACGAGTCGACCCCGAACGCCGACCGCCTCGCCGAGCAGGTCGAAGCCGTCCGCGTCCTCCCGCAACTCGCCGCACCGCCCCGGCAGCTCATCGGCGCCAAGGTGTTCGGCCCCGGCCTGTACGCCGAACCCGACCGCTCCACCCCGGCCAAGGCGAAGATCGAGGACCACCTCGACTTCCTCTTCACCTACTACAAGAACCAGGTGGAGATGCGCCGTTGGTACGGCTTCTGGGACTACGGCGACATCATGCACACCTACGACACCGTCCGCCACCAGTGGCGCTACGACGTCGGCGGCTACGCCTGGGACAACTCCGAACTCTCGCCCGACCTCTGGCTCTGGTACGCCTACCTGCGCTCCGGCCGCGCCGACATCTTCCGCTTCGCCGAGGCCATGACCCGGCACACCGGCGAGGTCGACGTCTACCACCTGGGCAAGTGGGCCGGCCTCGGCACCCGGCACGGCGTCCAGCACTTCGCCGACAGCGCCAAACAGCAGCGCATCGCCAACACCACCTACCGGCGGTACTACTACTTCCTCACCGCCGACGAACGCGTCGGCGACCTGATGCACGCCAACGTCGACTCCGACGAGACCTTCCTCGCCCTGGACCCCCTGCGCAAGATCCGCACCGAGCCGTACACCCCCGACCGCCACGCCCTGTCGATCGGCTTCGGCACCGACTGGAGCGGCCTGGTCTCCGCCTGGCTCACCGAGTGGGAACGCCGGGGCCCCCAGTGGAAGAAGGCCAGGGCACGCGTCCTGTCCACCATGGAGACCATCGCCGCCCAGCCCAACGGCTTCGTCCAGGGCAGCGGCCTGTACGACCTGGACACCGGCAGATTCGCGGTCGCCAACACCCCGAAGGTCGAGGTCTCCCACCTGTCGGCCGTCTTCGGCCTGAACGAACTGTGCGCCGAACTCATCGACCTCGTCGACATGCCGGAGTTCAACGAGGCGTACTACGACTACTGCCGCTACTTCAACGCGAGCAAGGCGGAACAGGCGGCACGCTACGGCAGCGACTTCGGCAACCTGATCCTCTTCCAGGGCCACTCCCGCCTGGACGCCTACGCCGCCGTGCAGACCGGCGACGCCGAACTCGCCGACCGGGCCTGGGAGAAGTTCTACAACTCCGACGGCTACCGGGAGTCCGCCCCCTGGAGGACCGAGAGGGTCACCGGCCCGACCGCCCTGGTGGCCGGCGGCGAGGCGACCTGGGTGTCCACCAACGACACCGCGCTCTACGGCCTCGCCGCCATCGAGAACCTGGCCCTGCTCGGCGACCGGATGCCGTAGCGGACCGCACGACGCGGGCGCGGGCGGGCACACTCCGTCCATGGACCGGAACCATTACCGCTTCCGCAGTCTGTGGACCCTGCCCGCGCCCGTGCCCGCCGTGTACCGCGCCCTGGAACGCGTCGAGGACTACCCCCGCTGGTGGCCGCAGGTGAAGGAGGTCACCCGACTCGCCGACACCGCCGGCGGGAGCGCGGGGATTCTCCGGATCCGCTCCGTGCTGCCGCTCTCCCTGGTGACGACCGTGCGGGAGACGAGGCGCGACCCCGCGGCCGGAATCCTGGAAGTCGCCCTGTCCGGGGACATCGACGGCTGGGCCCGCTGGACCGTCGTCCCCCGGGGCCCCGGCACCACCCTCGCCCGCTACGCCCAGGAGGTCGACGTCCGCACACCCCTGCTGCGCCGCCTCGCCCGGCCGGGACGGCCCGTCTTCCGCGCGAACCACGCACTCATGATGCGGGCCGGGCGGCGCGGCCTGGCAGCCCATCTGCAAGCGGTTTGAACCAAGCGCGCCCGGACCTGTATTGTTCAGTCCGTTCCCGGGCGATTAGCTCAGTGGGAGAGCGCTTCGTTCACACCGAAGAGGTCACTGGTTCGAACCCAGTATCGCCCACCGGGAAAGCCGGTCCGCCCCAGGCGGACCGGCTTTTTGCATGCCCCGACCGGCTCCACGCACCCCCGACCGGGCCTCACGCGGCCCTCGGCAGGTCCGGGCGCAGCGGCCAGGCCGGGTCCACCGCCTCCTGCGTGCCGTTCCGGGCGAACCAGGACGTCAGCCCCCGGGCCTGGCCCGCGTGCCACACCGCCTGCAACGTGTGGAGCTCGCCGGGGGACAGGCGCTCCAGCCGGGACGCGAAGCGGCGGCCCACCGCACGAGTGACCTCCAGCGCCGCCGCCGCGCCCTCGGCCGCGCCGGGCGCGCCCTCCGACGGGACGCCGTAGAGCGCACACAGGTCGGTGAGCGTGCGGCCGCCCTTGCGGTAGCGGTCCAGATGCCCATCGAGGACCCGCGGGTCCAGCACCCACAGCGGTGTCCGCTCGAACCAGCGGCTCAGCGGCGCGGCCCGATGACGGCGCAACTCCCGGTCCAGCAGGGTGAGACCGAACGGGGCGTTCAGCACCACCAGCGGCCGGCCCACCCTCGCCTGCTCGGCCAGCGCCTCCACCACCTCGTACATCACCGGTGCCGGCCAGCGGCCGTTGTGCTGCAGATGCTCGTCCGTCAGCCCGTGCGCCTCGGTCGCCGCGGCCGGCACCGGCACCCCCGGGTTGACCAGCCAGCGGCTGACCCGCGGCCGGGTGCCCGGCGCGTCCTGGACGACGACGGCGGCCGACACGATCCGGTCGGCTTCGACGTCCATCCCCGTCGTCTCCGTGTCGAAGGCGGCCAGCGGCCCCTCGTACCAGCACCTCATACCCACCAACCCCTCGCGCGCCGTCGGCAGTTGACCTCCAGTCCGCTGCCCGCTCCGGTGATACCCGGTCGGCGCGCGCCGTACGCGGGCGCCGGCCGCGGGTGCTCGCGGGAACCGGGCCGGACGCATGCCGGTCACGCTCGGTGACGATCCGTTTCGCACCCGGTACGGGCCGGTCGCGGGGGAATGATTTCGCGCCCGACCGGTTCGGGTCGGTACGATCGCACCCGTGCGTGCGCTCAGGTATGGCGTCGCAGCCAAAGCCTTCAGTCAGGAGAGACCGGTGTCAGACGTCCGTGTGATCATCCAACGCGATTCCGAGCGGGACGAGCGCGTGGTGACGACGGGCACCACGGCCGCCGAGCTCTTCGCAGGCGAGCGCTCGATCATCGCGGCGCGGGTGGCCGGTGAGCTCAAGGACCTCGCCTACGAGGTCAAGGACGGCGAGACCGTCGAGGGCGTGGAGATCTCCTCCGAGGACGGCCTGAACATCCTGCGCCACTCCACCGCGCACGTCATGGCACAGGCCGTGCAGGAACTGTTCCCCGAGGCCAAGCTGGGCATCGGCCCGCCGGTCAAGGACGGCTTCTACTACGACTTCGACGTCGACGAGCCCTTCCACCCCGATGACCTCAAGGCCATCGAGAAGCGCATGCAGGAGATCCAGAAGCGCGGTCAGCGCTTCTCCCGCCGCGTGGTCACCGACGACGAGGCCCGCGAGGAGCTCGCCGACGAGCCGTACAAGCTGGAACTGATCGGCATCAAGGGTTCCGCGTCGCACGACGACGGCGCGGACGTCGAGGTCGGCGCCGGCGAGCTGACGATCTACGACAACCTGGACGCCAAGACCGGCGAGCTGTGCTGGCGGGACCTCTGCCGTGGCCCGCACCTGCCGACGACCCGGAACATCCCGGCGTTCAAGCTCATGCGCAACGCCTCGGCGTACTGGCGCGGCAGCGAGAAGAACAAGCAGCTCCAGCGCATCTACGGCACCGCTTGGCCGACCAAGGACGAACTGAAGGCGCACCTGGAGTTCCTCGCCGAGGCCGAGAAGCGCGACCACCGCAAGCTCGGCAGCGAGCTCGACCTGTTCTCCATCCCCGAGCAGATCGGCTCCGGCCTCGCCGTCTTCCACCCCAAGGGCGGCGTCATCCGTCGGGTCATGGAGGACTACTCGCGGCGCAGGCACGAGGAGGAGGGCTACGAGTTCGTCTACACCCCGCACGCGACGAAGGGGAAGCTCTTCGAGACCTCGGGCCACCTGGACTGGTACGCCGACGGCATGTACCCGCCCATGCAGCTCGACGAGGGCGTGGACTACTACCTCAAGCCCATGAACTGCCCGATGCACAACCTGATCTTCGATGCGCGCGGCCGGTCGTACCGTGAACTGCCGCTGCGCCTGTTCGAGTTCGGGACCGTGTACCGCTACGAGAAGTCGGGCGTCGTGCACGGTCTGACCCGCGCCCGCGGCTTCACCCAGGACGACGCGCACATCTACTGCACCCGCGAGCAGATGTCCGAGGAGCTCGACAAGACCCTCACCTTCGTCCTGAACCTGCTGCGCGACTACGGTCTGACCGACTTCTACCTGGAGCTGTCCACCAAGGACCCGGAGAAGTTCGTCGGCAGCGACGAGGCGTGGGAGGAGGCCACCGAGACCCTTCGCCAGGTCGCCGAGAAGCAGGGCCTGCCGCTGGTCCCGGACCCGGGCGGCGCCGCCTTCTACGGACCGAAGATCTCCGTGCAGGCCCGCGACGCCATCGGCCGTACCTGGCAGATGTCCACGATCCAGCTCGACTTCAACCTGCCGGAGCGCTTCGACCTGGAGTACACCGCCGCGGACGGCTCCAAGACCCGCCCGGTCATGATCCACCGCGCGCTGTTCGGCTCCATCGAGCGGTTCTTCGCGGTGCTCCTCGAGCACTACGCGGGCGCCTTCCCGGCATGGCTGGCACCGGTGCAGGCGGTGGGCATCCCGGTGGGCGACGCCCACGTGGAGTACCTGGAGAAGTTCGCCGCGGACGCGAGGAAGCAGGGCCTGCGGGTCGAGGTGGACTCCTCCTCGGACCGCATGCAGAAGAAGATCCGCACGCAGCAGAAGCTCAAGGTCCCGTTCATGATCATCGTCGGTGACGACGACATGAACGCGGGCACGGTGTCGTTCCGCTACCGCGACGGTTCGCAGGAGAACGGCATTCCGCGTGACGAAGCGCTGGCGAAGCTCGTTGATGTGGTGGAGCGTCGCGTTCAGGTCTGATGTGGTCCCCGCCTGAGCGGGGGTGGTCCCGACCTCTGCCGTGGTCTGCACCTGCCGACTACCTGCTCCCCGCCCGTGCGGGGATCGGCCCCCGGGGGTTCCCGGGGGCCTTTGCCGTTCCCCCGTAACGACGCCATATGCTGCACGCATGACGAGTGAGCCGGAGCAGCAGTCGGGAGTGGGTACGCAGGACGCGTTCCAGCGTCTGTGGACGCCCCACCGGATGGCCTACATCCAGGGCGAGAACAAGCCGAGCGGCCCGGGCGCCGACGACGGCTGTCCCTTCTGCTCCATTCCGGCCAAGTCCGACGAGGACGGGCTGATCATCAAGCGCGGCGAGCTGGTCTACGCCGTGCTCAACCTCTATCCCTACACGGGCGGCCACCTGATGACGGTGCCGTACCGCCACGTCGCCGACTACACGGAGCTCACGACGGGGGAGACGGCGGAGCTCGCCGAGTTCACCAAGCACGCGATGAGCGCCCTGCGCACCGCCTCCGGCGCGCACGGCTTCAACATCGGCATGAACCAGGGCACGGTCGCGGGCGCAGGCATCGCCGCGCACCTGCACCAGCACGTCGTGCCCCGCTGGGGCGGCGACACCAACTTCATGCCCGTGATCGGCCACACGAAGGTGCTGCCGCAGCTGCTGGGCGACACCCGCAAGATGCTGGCGGAGGCCTGGCCGACGGACTGACCTAGGCGTCGTACACGTCGGCCTTCCTGGGTGCCGCTTCCTGGACGGCTCCGCTCAGGCCCGCCGAGCGGGCGCCGAACTTCTCCGTGTCCACACCGTTCTCCTGCAGCACCTTGATCGCCGCCGAGTGCACCGCCCGCAGGACCGGTGTGGCGGCGCGCAGCGCGTCGTCGGCCATGAAACGGTGTCGCCACGGCTTGTCGGCCCAGGCGTGCCGCAGGCCGAAGGGCTCGGGCAGCGAGAGCTTGCCGCCCAGCCAGTACAGCAGCGGCGGGTACCAGGTCAGCGGCGCCCGGGCGGCCAGGCGCACCACCTCGTCCGCGTCGACCAGGGGGAGCTTCACCGTCCGGGTCTCCCAGAACCTGACGGACTTCTGGACCGTCTTCTCCTTGGCCGCCGGCTTGCTGGTGAACAGGGAGTGCACCGGTCCCAGGGCGTGCCCGGTGACCTCGATGCGCAGCGTCTCGTGCAGTACCGTCACCGTGATCAGCATGGTGAGGACCAGTTGGCCGTCCCAGAGCGTCCACTGCACGCCCAGGTAGTGCCGGTCGCCCGCGCCGAACTGCTGGTTGTTGCAGATCTCCTGTATGGCGTGCTGCTTGACCTGGTACGCCTCGACGTCGGTGCCCTCGGGCCGGGACACCCCGTCCGCGTTCTCCCCGATGGGGGTGACGATCCAGTGCCGTACCGAGGGCTTGGTGAAGCCGCCGGTGTGCAGCGGACCGCGCTCCAGCATGCGCAGCCGGTCGTGGATGGCCTTGATCACGTCCCAGCTGCGGAACGGGTTGATCTCCCGGTCCGGATCGGCCGGTACGAGCTCCTCGGCGAGCTGCCAGCTGCCCCAGCGCGTGCCCATGCCCAGTATCCCCTTGGGGCCGGCGTAGAACACGGAGTTGGACTGCTGTTCGGCGCTGAGCCGGGCCAGCGACTGGCGCAACTGCTCGGCGGCCGTCTCACCGGGGCTGCTCGGCACCGCTTCGGGCACCTTGGCGCCCACGCTGCCGCCGGAGAGCAGGCTGCTCCAGCGCTCCCTGAGGTCTTGCGCCGTGCGCTCGCAGATCCGCTTGGCCCAGAACCAGCCCACCACCGGGGCGACGACCGACGCGCGCGCGTACCAGCCCCAGAACCCGTCGAAGGGCATCCGGACCAGGAAGATCACCGCGAGGACGCCCACCGCGACCAGGAGCGTGGTGGCGAGTGCGCCGGCCCGCTTGTCCTCGCGCCTGGCGATGGTGGTGCGGATCTGGAAGACCAGCAGCCACACCAGCAGTCCGGGCAGGAACAGCAGGCCGCACAGCACCATCACGGCACTCAGCCAGTTGTCCCGGTCCCGCCGGATGCGGTGCGCCGCGAGGCTGTGCTCCACCACCACCTGGGGGTGGGCGCCGAAGGACTGGATGAGCGGTGCCCGCCCGGAGCCCAGCATCCGGTCGATGATCGCCCGGGAGAACGCCTCGCCCAGGTTCGGCCGGAACAGCGCGATCCTGGGCTTGTCGACGGACGACTTGTGCCACTCGTTGTCGGCCTTGAGTATCTCCTCGACCTCGTTGTCCCGGTAGGCCGCCGAGGCCAGGGCGAACGTCGGGGTCTGTCCCTCGTCGCCGGTGCGTGGCACCTGCGGACCGAAGAACTCCGCGTAACCGCCCTCAACGGTCATTCCCGCCCCCGATCGCCGCGACTGTCGTCTTGCGGCCTTCCCGACTTCCTTGCCACGCACACCTGTTGATCTGGATTTCAGGGTATCGGCAGCCACCGGTGTCCGTCGGTGGACGGCCGAAAGCCGCCTGTCGGCGCCGGCGGGCGGGGCGCCGCCGGCGCCGGTACGTGCGGCCCGCCCGGCGCCGTCAGGCGCTGCGGGCCTCCTCCCGTACCCGCTCCGCGACCTGCGGCGGCATCGGCTCGTGCCGCACGTACCGGCGGCTGAAGCGCGCGGTGCCGTGCGAGAGCGACCGCAGGTCGACGCTGTACCGGCCGATCTCGATCTCCGGCACCTCGGCCCGGACGAGGGTGCGGCCACCGGCCGACTGTTCGGTGCCGAGCACCCGGCCGCGCCGGCCGGACAGATCGCTCATCACCGGTCCCACGTAGTCGTCGCCGACCAGGACGCTCACCTCGGCCACCGGTTCCAGGAGGTGGATCCGCGCGTCCGCGGCGGCTTCCCGCAGCGCCAGCGCGCCCGCCGTCTGGAACGCCGCGTCGGAGGAGTCCACCGAGTGCGCCTTGCCGTCCCGCAGCGTCACCCGTACGTCGATCAGCGGGTGGCCGGCCGCGATGCCCTTGGCGGCCTGGGCCCGTACGCCCTTCTCGACGGACGGGATGAACTGCCGCGGCACCGAGCCGCCGACCACCTTGTCCACGAACTCGATGCCCGAGCCGCCCGGCAGCGGCTCCACCTCGATCTCGCAGATGGCGAACTGCCCGTGGCCACCGGACTGTTTGACGTGCCGCCCGCGTCCGGCTGCCCGGTCGCCGAACGTCTCCCGCAACGGCACCCGGTGGGGTACGACGTCCACCTGGACGCCGTACCGGCTGCGCAGCCGCTCCAGGGCCACGTCCGCGTGTGCCTCGCCCAGACACCACAGGACCACCTGGTGGGTCTCCTGGTTCTGCTCCAGGCGCATCGTCGGGTCCTCCGCCACGAGGCGGGAGAGCCCCTGCGAGAGTTTGTCCTCGTCGGGTTTGCTGTGCGCCTCGATGGCCAGCGGCAGCAGCGGGTCGGGCATCTCCCAGGCTTCCATGAGCAGCGGGTCGTCCTTGGCGGACAGGGTGTCCCCGGTCTCGGCGCGGCCCAGTTTCGCCACGCACGCCAGATCGCCCGCGATGACGTGCGACACCGGCCGCTGCTGTTTGCCGAACGGCGTGGACAGCGCGCCGATCCGCTCGTCGACGTCGTGGTCCTCGTGGCCCCGGTCGGCCAGCCCGTGCCCGGAGACGTGCACCGTCTGGTCGGCGCGCAGGGTGCCGGAGAAGAGGCGGATCAGCGAGAGCCGGCCGACGTACGGGTCGGACGACGTCTTGACCACCTCCGCGACCAGCGGGGCGTCGGGATCGCACGGCTTCAGCTCGCGCGGGGTGCCGTCGACCGTGGTCACCCGCGGTGTGACGTGCTCCAGCGGGGTCGGGAAGCCGCCGGTGATCAGCCCCAGCAGCTCGACGGTGCCGAGGCCCTGGCGGGCGCCCTCGGCCGCGGGGGCGGCGGCCAGGACGGGGAAGAACGCACCGCGTGCGACGGCGCGTTCCAGGTCCTCGATCAGCGTCTCGACGTCGCACTGCTCGCCGCCGAGGTAGCGGTCCATGAGGGTCTCGTCCTCGCTCTCCGCGATGATCCCCTCGATCAGCCGGTCGCGTGCCTCCTCGATCAGCGGCAGCCGGTCCGGGCCGGGCTCGGACTCCTCGCGTTCCCCGGAGGAGTAGTCGAACAGCTTCTGCGTCAGCAGGCCGATCAGCCCCGTCACGG
The DNA here is from genome assembly GCF_053604275.1 of Streptomyces sp. NPDC004051. NCBI lineage: Bacteria > Bacillati > Actinomycetota > Actinomycetes > Kitasatosporales > Streptomycetaceae > Streptomyces > Streptomyces sp. NPDC004051. The sequence goes on from NZ_JBSGHG010000012.1 coordinate 61,096, forward strand.
GCGCGTGCCCGTCGGGCCCCGCAGGGCCGTGCAGGGGCAGGTACAGCGGCAGTACGGCGTCGGGGTCGTCCCCGCCGAACGCCTCCGCGCAGACGCGCGTCATCTCCTGGAAGTCCGCGCGCGCCGCTTCCAGGTGCGTGACGACGATGGCCCGGGGCATGCCGACGGCCGCGCACTCGTCCCACACCATCCGGGTCGAGCCGTCCACGCCGTCGGAGGCCGAGACGACGAAGAGGGCCGCGTCCGCCGCTCGCAGACCGGCCCTGAGTTCGCCGACGAAATCGGCGTATCCGGGGGTGTCCAGCAGGTTGATCTTGATGCCGTCCCATTCGACGGGCACCAGGGAGAGCTGTACCGAGCGTTGCTGCCGGTGCTCGATGTCGTCGTAGTCGGAGACGGTGCCGCCGTCCTCCACCCGGCCCGCCCGGTTCACCGCCCCCGCGGTCAGCGCGAGAGCCTCCACCAAGGTGGTCTTGCCCGATCCGGAGTGGCCGACCAGCACCACATTCCGTACGGACGTGGGACGGTCGGCCGCCTGCGCCCTTCCGGCGGCTCCGGGGTGTGTGTGCGCCTTGTCGCCCATGGTCCTGCCTCCCGTGCACGGTGAGGTCGCTGTGGGCGCGGACACGCGGAATCCTCCCCCGGGTGTCCGCCCGGGGGCACCCCGAGCGGTGACGGCTCCGGCGACGCCCGCGGTCCTTCGAGCTTTGCACTCCCGTCACGGTGCGTCCATACGAGGGACGTGATCCCCTCTCCCGGTCCGCCGCCGTGTGCGCCGCGGCCAGCGCCGGACGTTCGGGTGCCCGGCCGACGGCGGTGCGTACGCGTGACTACGATGGGCCAGCCGGTGGCCAGCAGGGCCACACGGCCACACCGACCGTCGGGAAGGCCATGCTGAACAAGTACGCGCGTGCATTCTTCACGCGTGTCCTCACGCCGTTCGCCGCGTTTCTCATCCGGCGGGGGGTCAGCCCGGACACGGTCACGCTCATCGGCACCGCGGGTGTGGTCGCGGGCGCGCTGGTCTTCTACCCCAGGGGCGAGTTCTTCTGGGGCACGGTCGTCATCACGTTGTTCGTCTTCTCCGACCTCGTCGACGGCAACATGGCCCGCCAGCTGGGCCGCTCCAGCCGCTGGGGGGCCTTCCTCGACTCCACCCTCGACCGGGTCGCCGACGGGGCCGTCTTCGCCGGCCTCGCCCTGTGGTACGCGGGCGGCGGCGACGACCTCGTGCTGTGCGCCGTCTCGATCTTCTGCCTGGCCAGCGGCCAGGTGGTGTCGTACACCAAGGCGCGCGGCGAGTCGATCGGGCTGCCGGTCGCCGTGAACGGGCTGATCGAGCGGGCCGAGCGGCTGGTGATCTCGCTGGTCGCGGCGGGTCTGGCGGGCCTGCACGCATTCGGTGTGCCCGGCGTCCGGTACCTGCTGCCGATCGCCCTGTGGATCGTCGCCGTCGGCAGCCTGGTCACGTTGGTCCAGCGGGTCGTCACCGTACGCCGCGAGTCCGCCGAGGCCGAGGTCGCGGAACGGGAGTCCGGGGCGCGGGAGTCAGCCGAGGAGCAGCAGACCCGGGGGAGCGAGACCGCGAAGTGAGCGTCCAGGAGCGGCTGACCGACGCCCTGTACGGCGCGGGCTGGGCCACCGTCAGGAAACTTCCCGAACCCGTCGCCGTACGGCTCGGCCGGAGCATCGCCGACCTGGCGTGGAAGCGCCGGGGCAAGGGCGTGCTGCGGCTGGAGGCCAACTACGCGCGCGTGGTGCCGGGCGCGAGCCCCGAGCAGCTCGCCGAACTGTCCCGTGCGGGCATGCGCTCGTACCTGCGGTACTGGATGGAGTCCTTCCGGCTGCCGGCCTGGAGCCGGGAGCGCATAGCGGGCGGGGTGGACATCAAGGACATCCACCGGCTGACCGACGGCATGGCGGCCGGCAAGGGCGTCGTCCTGGCGCTGCCGCACCTGGCCAACTGGGACCTCGCGGGCGCCTGGGCCACCGCCGGGCTCGGTATCCCCTTCACCACCGTCGCCGAGCGCCTGAAGCCGGAGACCCTGTACGACCGGTTCGTCGCCTACCGTGAGGGCCTCGGCATGGAGGTGCTCCCGCACAACGGCGGCAGCGCGTTCGGCACGCTGGCCCGGCGACTGCGCGACGGGGGACTGGTCTGTCTGGTCGCCGACCGCGACCTGTCGGCCTCCGGGGTGGAGGTCGACTTCTTCGGCGAGACCGCGCGGATGCCGGCCGGCCCCGCCCTGCTCGCCCAGCAGACCGGCGCGCTGCTGCTGCCGGCGACGCTCTGGTACGACGACTCGCCCGTGATGCGGGGGCAGGTCCATCCACCGGTCGCGATCCCCGAATCGGGCACCCGCGCCGAGAAGACGTCCGTGATGACACAGGCGCTGGCCGACGCCTTCGCCGCGGGGATCGCCGAACATCCGGAGGACTGGCACATGCTGCAGCGCCTGTGGCTCGAGGACCTCGACCCCGCGCGGGAGGCGACCGCGTGAGAATCGGCATCGTCTGCCCGTACTCCTGGGACGTACCGGGCGGCGTCCAGTTCCACATCCGTGACCTGGCCGAGTACTTCATCCGGCTCGGCCACGAGGTGTCCGTCCTCGCCCCGGCCGACGACGACACCCCGCTGCCGCCGTACGTCGTCTCGGCCGGCCGCGCGGTGCCGGTGCCGTACAACGGCTCGGTGGCCCGGCTCAACTTCGGTTTCCTCTCGGCGGCCCGGGTGCGGCGCTGGCTGCACGAGGGCGCCTTCGACGTGATCCACATCCATGAGCCGACCTCGCCCTCGCTCGGCCTGCTGGCCTGCTGGGCCGCCGAGGGACCCATCGTGGCCACCTTCCACACGTCCAACCCGCGCTCCAGGGCCATGATCGCCGCCTACTCCATCCTGCAGGCGGCCCTGGAGAAGATCAGCGCGCGGATCGCGGTGAGCGAGTACGCCCGCCGTACGCTCGTCGAACACCTCGGCGGGGACGCCGTGGTGATCCCGAACGGTGTGGACGTCGACTTCTTCGCCCGCGCCGAGGCCGATCCGCGGTGGCAGGGGGAGACGATCGGCTTCATCGGCCGTATCGACGAGCCCCGCAAGGGCCTCCCGGTGCTGATGCGGGCCCTGCCGAAGATCCTCGCCGCCCGCCCGCGGGCGCGGCTGCTGGTCGCGGGACGCGGCGACGAGGAGGAGGCGGTCGAGAGCCTGCCCGCCGAACTCCGCTCCCGGGTCGAGTTCCTCGGCATGGTCAGCGACGAGGACAAGGCCCGGCTCCTGCGCAGCGTCGACCTGTACGTGGCGCCCAACACCGGCGGCGAGAGCTTCGGCATCATCCTGGTCGAGGCGATGTCCGCGGGGGCGCCGGTGCTCGCCTCCGACCTGGACGCCTTCGCCCAGGTCCTCGACCGGGGCGCGGCGGGCGAACTGTTCCCCAACGAGGACGCCGACGCGCTCGCCGACGCCGCGATAGGCCTCCTGGAGGACCCCGAGCGCCGCGCCAAGCTGCGCGAACGGGGCAGCGCCCACGTCCGCCGCTTCGACTGGTCGACCGTCGGCGCGGACATCATGTCCGTCTACGAGACGGTGACCGCCGGCGCGGCCGCGGTGGCGGCGGACGACCGGACGACGAAGCGGTGGACCCGCTTCGGTCTGACGCGGGACTGAGGGTTCCGAAGGGAACGGGAGCCCGGCCCCGCCGGCCGGGCTCCGGTCCGTTCGGGTCCGGATGCGGCTCCCGGTAGCCTTGCCGCCCGTGACCGCAACCCTCATCTGGATCCTCGTCGTCCTCGCTGCGATCGGCCTCTACCTGAGCTGGACGGCGGGGCGGCTGGACCGGCTGCACGCCCGGATCGACGCCGCCCGTGCCGCGCTGGACGCGCAGTTGCTGCGTCGCGCCTCGGTGGCGCAGGAACTGGCCACGTCGGGGGTGCTCGACCCGGCCGCCTCGATCGTGCTCTACGAGGCCGCGCACGCCGCGCGGCAGACGGTGGAGGAACAGCGGGAGGTCGCCGAGAGCGAACTGAGCCAGGCGCTGCGTGCCGTCTTCGCCGAGGCGCAGCAGGTGGACGCGGTCAGGGACGCGCCCGGGGGAGAGGAGGCGGCCCTGGAACTCGCCGAGGCGGTCCGCAGGGTGCCCATGGCACGGCGTTTCCACAACGACGCCGTACGGGCCGCGCGTGCTCTGCGCAGGCACCGCAAGGTGCGCTGGTTCCGGCTGGCGGGACACGCGCCGTTCCCGATGGCCTTCGAGATGGACGACGAACCACCGGCCTCCCTGATGGAGCGGGCCGCATAGCGTCGCCCCGCCCGGGAGGACACAGGAGTCCGCCCAGAAGGATCCACCGCCTCGTCATTGGCTCTTGCCGCGGACCGGTCCGTTCACGTTTCCTCGGTGCTGCAGAAACCCCCCTCTTCGTAACAGTGAGGTCATACGTGTCCAGCACGCTCTCCGAAAACCAGGCTCCCGAGACCGGCACCGCCCGCGTGAAGCGCGGCATGGCCGAGCAGCTCAAGGGCGGCGTGATCATGGACGTCGTCACACCGGAGCAGGCGAAGATCGCCGAGGACGCGGGCGCCGTCGCCGTCATGGCACTGGAGCGCGTGCCCGCCGACATCCGCAAGGACGGCGGAGTGGCCCGCATGTCCGACCCGGACATGATCGACGGCATCATCGGGGCCGTCTCCATCCCGGTCATGGCCAAGTCCCGCATCGGCCACTTCGTCGAGGCCCAGGTCCTGCAGTCCCTCGGCGTCGACTACATCGACGAGTCCGAGGTCCTCACCCCGGCCGACGAGGTCAACCACTCCGACAAGTGGTCGTTCACCACCCCCTTCGTCTGCGGCGCCACCAATCTCGGCGAGGCCCTGCGCCGCATCGCCGAGGGCGCCGCGATGATCCGCTCCAAGGGCGAGGCCGGCACCGGCAACGTCGTCGAGGCCGTCCGTCACCTGCGCCAGATCAAGAACGAGATCGCCCGGCTGCGCGGCTTCGACAACCACGAGCTGTACGCCGCCGCCAAGGAGCTGCGCGCCCCGTACGAGCTGGTCAAGGAGGTCGCCGAGCTGGGCAGGCTGCCCGTCGTGCTGTTCTCCGCCGGCGGCGTCGCCACCCCCGCCGACGCCGCGCTGATGCGCCAGCTCGGCGCCGAGGGCGTCTTCGTCGGCTCCGGCATCTTCAAGTCCGGCGACCCGGCCAAGCGCGCCGCCGCCATCGTCAAGGCCACCACCTTCTACGACGACCCGAAGGTGATCGCCGAGGCGTCCCGCAACCTCGGTGAGGCCATGGTCGGCATCAACTGCGACACCCTCCCCGCGGCCGAGCGCTACGCCAACCGCGGCTGGTAGGCATGAGCGACGTCGTGGCAGGCGTCCTGGCCCTCCAGGGCGACGTACGGGAGCACCTCGTCGCCCTGGCCGCGGCCGGCGCCGTGGCCAGGCCGGTGCGCCTGCCCGACGAACTCGCCGAGGTCGACGGCCTGGTCCTGCCCGGAGGGGAATCCACCACCATCTCCAGACTGGCCCTCCTGTTCGGCCTGATGGAGCCCCTGCGCGCACGCGTGCGGGACGGCATGCCCGTCTACGGCACCTGTGCCGGGATGATCCTGCTCGCGGACAAGATCCTCGACCCGCGCTCGGGCCAGGAGACCGTGGGCGGGGTCGACATGATCGTGCGCCGCAACGCCTTCGGGCGGCAGAACGACTCCTTCGAGGCCGCGGTCGACGTCAGGGGAGTGCCGGGCGGCCCCGTGCACGGTGTCTTCATCCGCGCCCCCTGGGTCGAGTCCGTCGGCGCCGGAGCCGAGGTGATCGCCGAGCACGACGGTCACATCGTCGCGGTCCGTCAGGGCAACGCCCTGGCCACGTCGTTCCACCCGGAACTGACCGGCGATCACCGTGTGCACGGCTTGTTCGTCGCCATGACACGCGAGTGCCGGGCGGCCGACGCCTTGTAGGATTCCTGGGTACCTCCCGGGCTTCCGAGCCCTGGGGGAGTTTGTTGCAGGGATGGGTTACGCGAAGGAGAGAGTCAGATGGCCGGCCACTCCAAATGGGCCACGACGAAGCACAAGAAGGCCGTCCTCGATGCCAGGCGTGGCAAACTCTTCGCGAAGCTGATCAAGAACATCGAGGTCGCCGCGCGCATGGGCGGTGTCGATCTGGACGGCAACCCCACGCTCTACGACGCCGTCCAGAAGGCCAAGAAGCAGTCGGTGCCGAACAAGAACATCGACTCCGCCATCAAGCGAGGCGGCGGTCTCGAGGCCGGCGGCGCCGACTACGAGACGATCATGTACGAGGGCTACGGCCCGAACGGTGTCGCGGTGCTCATCGAGTGCCTCACCGACAACCGCAACCGCGCCGCCTCGGACGTGCGGGTCGCGATGACCCGCAACGGCGGCTCGATGGCCGACCCCGGCTCGGTGTCGTACCTGTTCAACCGCAAGGGCGTCGTGATCGTGCCCAAGGGCGAGCTGGCCGAGGACGACGTCCTCGCCGCCGTCCTGGACGCGGGCGCCGAGGAGGTCAACGACCTCGGTGAGTCCTTCGAGGTGCTCAGCGAGGCCACCGACCTCGTCGAGGTCCGCACCGCGCTGCAGAGCGCGGGGATCGACTACGACTCCGCCGAGGCCAACTTCGTCCCGACCATGCAGGTCGAACTGGACGAGGAGGGCGCCAAGAAGATCTTCAAGCTGATCGACGCGCTGGAGGACAGCGACGACGTGCAGAACGTCTTCGCCAACTTCGACGTGAGCGACGAGATCATGGAGAAGGTCGACGTGTGACGCGGCCGCGTGCGCGACGGTTCCGGCGGGCCGGTGGGGGCATGTCCTCACCGGCCCGCGCTCCTGTCAGTGGCAGCCGATAGCCTGGCGTACGCCAAAGATCACCGCACGCGGACCGTGACCCTCGACCGAGGGACCCCGGCGGCGATCAGCCGGGTCCGCGAGAGCGGCGGCGGACGAGCCGCAGAGAGAGGGGAGGCCGGGGTGCGGGTGCTGGGGGTCGACCCGGGGTTGACGCGGTGCGGTGTCGGGGTCGTCGAGGGGGTCGCCGGACGACCGCTCACCATGCTCGGCGTCGGTGTCGTGCGCACGCCCGCCGACGCCGATCTCGGGCACCGCCTCGTCGCCGTCGAGCAGGGCCTCGAACAGTGGCTGGACGAGTACCGGCCGGAGTGCGTCGCCGTCGAGCGGGTCTTCAGCCAGCACAACGTCCGGACGGTGATGGGGACCGCCCAGGCGAGCGCCGTCGCCCTGCTGTGCGCCTCGCGCCGCGGCATCCCCGTCGCCCTGCACACGCCCAGCGAGGTCAAGGCCGCCGTGACCGGATCCGGGCGGGCGGACAAGGCCCAGGTCGGCGCGATGGTCACCCGCCTGCTGCGGCTCGACGCGCCTCCGAAGCCCGCCGACGCCGCCGACGCCCTGGCGCTCGCCATCTGCCACATCTGGCGTGCCCCGGCCCAGAACCGGCTGCGTCAGGCGGCCGCCCTGCACGCCTCGCGCACACCCACAGCACCGAACTCACCGAAGGGGCGCTCCGCATGATCGCCTTCGTCAGCGGCACGGTCGCCGCGCTCGCCCCCGACGCCGCGGTCGTCGAGGTCGGCGGCGTCGGCATGGCCGTGCAGTGCACGCCCAACACCCTGTCCGGGCTGCGCGTCGGCGCGCCCGCCAGGCTCGCGACGTCCCTGGTGGTGCGCGAGGACTCGCTCACCCTCTACGGCTTCGCGGACGACGACGAGCGGCAGGTCTTCGAGCTGCTGCAGACCGCCAGCGGGGTGGGCCCGCGCCTGGCCCAGGCCATGCTCGCCGTGCACACCCCGGACGCACTGCGCCGGGCCGTGGCGACCACCGACGAGAAGGCGCTCACCGCCGTGCCCGGCATCGGCAAGAAGGGCGCCCAGAAGCTGTTCCTGGAACTGAAGGACCGCCTCGGCGCACCGGTGGGCGCGGCGGCGGCCGCGGCCGGCCCCGGCAGCGCGGGCTGGCGCGACCAGCTGCACGCCGCGCTGATCGGTCTCGGGTACGCGCCGCGCGAGGCCGACGACGCGGTCGCCGCCGTCACCCCGCAGGCCGAGGCGGCCGAGGGCACGCCCCAGGTGGGCCCGCTGCTGAAGGCGGCCCTGCAGACCCTGAACCGCGCCCGGTAGCCCCGTACCGCCGTCCCCGGCAGCCCGCATCCCCCGTACCGCCCCGCCCCACCCGGCTAGGAGACTTTCAGTGAACTGGGACGACACGACCGCCCCCGCCGCCGCGGAGCGGTTGGTGGGATCTGTCGCCGACGGGGAGGACCAGGCCGTCGAGGCCGCCCTGCGGCCCAAGGACCTGGACGAGTTCATCGGCCAGGAGAAGGTCCGCGAACAGCTCGACCTGGTGCTGCGCGCCGCCCGCGCGCGGGGCGCCACCGCCGACCACGTGCTGCTCTCCGGCGCCCCCGGCCTCGGCAAGACCACCCTCTCCATGATCATCGCGGCCGAGATGGAAGCCCCCATCCGCATCACCTCCGGGCCCGCCATCCAACACGCCGGCGACCTCGCGGCGATCCTGTCCTCCCTCCAGGAGGGCGAGGTGCTCTTCCTCGACGAGATCCACCGGATGTCCCGGCCCGCCGAGGAGATGCTGTACATGGCGATGGAGGACTTCCGCGTCGACATCATCGTCGGCAAGGGCCCCGGAGCGACCGCCATCCCCCTCGAGCTGCCCCCGTTCACCCTGGTCGGCGCCACCACCCGGGCGGGGCTGCTGCCGCCCCCGCTGCGCGACCGCTTCGGCTTCACCGCGCACATGGAGTTCTACGAGCCCACCGAGCTGGAGCGGGTCATCCACCGCTCGGCAGGCCTCCTGGAGGTCGGGATAGAGACCGACGGCGCCGCCGAGATCGCCGGCCGGTCCCGCGGCACGCCCCGCATCGCCAACCGCCTCCTGCGCCGGGTCCGCGACTACGCCCAGGTCAGGGCCGACGGGAGGATCACCCGCGAGATCGCCACGGCGGCCCTCGCGGTCTACGAGGTCGACGGCCGGGGCCTGGACCGGCTCGACCGGGCGGTGCTGGAGGCCCTGCTCAAGCTGTTCGGCGGCGGACCGGTCGGCCTGTCCACCCTCGCCGTCGCGGTGGGCGAGGAACGGGAGACGGTGGAAGAGGTCGCCGAGCCGTTCCTGGTCCGGGAGGGGCTGCTCGCCCGCACCCCGCGCGGCCGGGTCGCGACCCCGGCGGCATGGGCGCACCTCGGTCTCACCCCACCCGGCTCCTCCGGGCCCGGAAACGGACAAGGGAACCTGTTCGGGGCATGAGGGGGCCGGCACCGGCCGGGACAGGAACCCCGGTGCCACGCTGAGCGTTGTTCCCTGTGCGGGGACTCGCCTAGACTCCGCCGGTGCCACCCTTGTAGGCGGCATCACACACCCCCAACCAACAGGCCGTTCACCATCGCGGTCATGTGAAGGAAGTCCGACCCGTGAGTCTCCTGACCCTCCTCCCGTTCATTGTGCTCATCGGGGCCATGTTCCTGATGACCCGGTCGGCCAAGAAGAAGCAGCAGCAGGCCATCGATATGCGGAACCAGATGCAGCCGGGTTCCGGTGTCCGCACGATCGGGGGCATGTACGCCACGGTCAAGGAGGTCAGTGAGGACACGGTCCTCCTCGACGCCGGCCCCGGCGTGGAACTGCTGTTCGCGAAGAACGCCATCGGTGCCGTCCTGAGTGACGACGAGTACAACCAGATCGTCCACGGCGTCGAGCACGACCTGAAGTCCGACACCGACATCGTCCCCGACGACGCCTCCTCCCTCACCGAGACCGACGACTCCCCGGGCGCCGCCGCCTCCGAGGACACGCCGGTCGATTTCGGTAAGAAGGACGAGAAGGAGACGGCTGACACGGCCGACGCACCGGCCGACGCCGATGCCGCCGACAAGGCGAAGGCGGACGAGCAGCCGAAGAAGTCCGAGGGCGGTTCCGGGACGAAGTAGTCGAGCCACGGGATGCGCGGGCCCGCCCGCGCATCCCGGGACTTACCCCCCTTCGCACGGACTCCCAGGACCAGTCATGGCCGCCTGCCCGTCGACCGGGCCCGAGGCGGCCCGAGAGGGAGTACGAAGGTGGCTGCACTCAAAAAGGGAAACAAGGCGAGCGCCACAAGCAAGCCGTGGCGCTCGCTCACCCTGATCCTGATCGCCCTCGTGGCGCTCACCGGGGGCATGATCGCCTCCGGGCACAAAACCCCGCGTCTGGGCATCGATCTGGCCGGCGGCACCAGCATCACGCTGGCGGCGGTCCCCGAGGCCGGCCAGGAATCCGCGGTCAACCCGGCCGACATGGCGACCGCGGTCTCCATCATGGAACGCCGCGTCAACGGCCTCGGCGTCTCCGAGGCAGAGGTCCAGACACAGGGCGACCGCAACATCATCGTCAACATCCCCAAGGGCACCAACTCCGAGCAGGCCCGGAAGCAGGTCGGCACCACCGCCAAGCTCTACTTCCGGCCGGTCCTCGCGACCGAGCCCGCCACCGGCGGGGTCGCCCCCACGCCCAGCACCACGGATGACGCCTCGAGCCGGGGCGCCGGAGCGGGCAAGGCCACCGACCGGGCGAGCGAGAAGGCCACGGACAGGACCACCGACGAGGGGTCCCCGTCCGCCTCCACCAGCCCTTCGGCGAACCCCACCACCCGGGGCCGCGCGGTCACCGACGCCCTGAAGGCCGACGCCACGCCGTCGGCGACCCCCAGCGGCCCGGCCGAGGACGGGGCCACCCCCTCCCCGGGCGGGACGGACAGCAGGATCCAGGCCCAGTACGCCGCGCTCGACTGCACCAGGGCGAGCGCCCGCGCCACCGCCGGAGACAGCGCCAAGTCCACCGACTCGACCGTGGCCTGCGGCCAGAACTCCCAGGGGCAGTGGCAGAAGTACCTCCTCGGCCCCGCCGCCGTCGACGGCACGGACGTCGACCAGGCCAAGGCCGTCCTCGACACGCAGTCCGGCGCCGGCTGGATCGTCACCATGGGCTTCACGGACAAGGGCAGCAGCAAGTTCGCCGACATCACCGGCAAGCTGGCCCAGAACCCGTCCCCGCAGAACCAGTTCGCCATCGTCCTGGACGGCGAGGTCGTCTCCGCCCCCTACGTCAGGCAGGCCCTCACCGGCGGCAACGCGGAGATCTCCGGCAACTTCACGCAGAAGTCGGCCGAGGAACTCGCCAACATGCTGTCCTACGGTGCGCTGCCGCTGACGTTCCGCGAGGACAGCGTCACCACCGTCACCGCCGCGCTCGGCGGTGACCAGCTGCGCGCCGGTCTCATCGCCGGTGCGATCGGCCTCGCCCTGGTCGCCCTGTACCTGCTGGTCTACTACCGGGCTCTGTCCTTCATCGCCGTCGCCTCGCTGCTGGTGTCCGCGTCCCTCACCTACGTGCTCATGGCCCTGCTCGGCCCGACCATCGGCTTCGCGCTGAACCTGCCGGCCGTCTGCGGTGCCATCGTCGCGATCGGCATCACGGCGGACTCGTTCATCGTCTACTTCGAACGCGTGCGGGACGAGATCCGCGAGGGCCACACCCTGCGCCCCGCGGTGGAGCGGGCCTGGCCGCGCGCCCGGCGCACCATCCTGGTCTCCGACTTCGTCTCGTTCCTCGCCGCCGCGGTGCTCTTCGCCGTCACCGTCGGCAAGGTCCAGGGCTTCGCGTTCACGCTCGGCCTGACCACGGTGCTCGACGTCGTGGTGGTGTTCCTGTTCACCAAGCCGCTGCTGACGCTGATGGCCCGCCGGAAGTTCTTCGCGAGTGGTCACAAGTGGTCCGGTCTCGATCCGAAGGCCCTGGGAGCGAAGCCGCCGCTGCGCCGCACCCGTCACCACTCCGCCCCCTCCCACCCGAAGGAGGCGTGAGAGATGTCGAAGCTCGGTGGTCTCGGCGCCCGACTGCACCACGGTGAGGTCGGCTACGACTTCATCAAGAGCCGCAAGATCTGGTACGGCATCTCCCTCCTGATCACCGTCCTGGCCGTCGTCGGCCTGGCAGTGCGCGGCCTCCACATGGGCATCGAGTTCCAGGGCGGTGCGGTCTTCACCACCCCGAAGAACATGAGCGCCTCGGTCGCCCAGGCCGAGACCTACGCGGAAGAGGCATCCGGCCACGACGTCATCGTCCAGAAGCTCGGTGACGGCAGTCTGCGCATCCAGATCACGGCCATCGACACCGGCGCCTCGGACAAGATCAAGAGGGAGCTCTCCCAGGACCTGAAGGTCGACCCCGAGCAGATCAACGCGGACCTGGTCGGTCCCAGCTGGGGCGAGCAGATCGCCGCCAAGGCCTGGCTGGGCCTCGGCATCTTCCTGTTCCTGGTCGTGATCTACCTGGCCGTCGCCTTCGAGTGGCGCATGGCGGTCGCCGCGTTCATCGCGCTGATCCACGACATCACCATCACCGTCGGCATCTACGCCCTCGTGGGCTTCGAGGTCACCCCGGGTACGGTGATCGGTCTGCTGACCATCCTCGGCTACTCTCTCTACGACACGGTCGTGGTGTTCGACAGCCTCAAGGAACAGACCCGCGACATCACCCAGCAGACCCGCTGGACCTACAGCGAGATCGCCAACCGCTCCATCAACAGCACGCTGGTCCGCTCCGTCAACACCACGGTGGTCGCGCTGCTGCCGGTGGGCGCCCTGCTGTTCATCGGCGGCGGAGTCCTCGGCGCCGGCATGCTGAACGACATCTCGCTGTCGCTGTTCGTCGGTCTCGCCGCCGGGGCGTACTCCTCGATCTTCATCGCCACGCCGCTCGTCGCCGACCTCAAGGAGCGCGAGCCGTCGATGCGGACGCTGAGGAAGCGTGTCCTGGCCAAGCGGGCCCAGGACACGGACACGGGCGAGCCGTCCGAGATCCGAGTGCCCGACGACGGGCAGGCGGGGGCTGTTCCCGCGGCCCCCGCCGCCGTGGGGCCACGCCATCAACCCGCGTCCCGCAACCGCGGGCGCGGCCGACCCTCAGGAAAACACAGATGACCGAAACAACCGCCGCCGCTGCCGCACTGCTGCTGAGCCGTATCCGGGACGTCGAGGACCACCCGGAGCCGGGGGTGATGTTCAAGGACATCACCCCGCTCCTGGCCGACCCCAGGGCGTTCGCCGTGCTCAGCGACGCCCTCGCCGGGATCGCCGGAGCCACCGGGGCCACCAAGATCGTCGGCCTGGAGGCCCGGGGCTTCATCCTCGGCGCCCCGGTCGCCGTCCAGGCCGGCCTCGGGTTCATCCCCGTGCGCAAGGCGGGCAAGCTCCCCGGAGCCACCCTCAGCCAGGCGTACGACCTGGAGTACGGCTCCGCCGAGATCGAGGTGCACGCCGAGGACCTGACCGCCGCCGACCGCGTCCTGGTGATCGACGACGTGCTCGCCACCGGCGGCACCGCCGAGGCGTCGGTGCAGCTCATCCGCAGGGCCGGCGCCGAGGTCGTGGGCCTCGCCGTGCTGATGGAACTCGGCTTCCTCGGCGGCCGGGCCAGAGTGGAGTCGGTCCTGGCCGGTGCCCCGTTGGAGGCACTGCTCAGGCTCTGAGCGGCGACGCGGGACGTGCGTGCGGTGCGGTGAACACCGTGCGGGGCGGGCACCGGGGGAATCCGGCGCCCGCCCCGCACGTTCCACGGATGTACGGTCCTCACACCGGTCCACAGGACAGCCACCGGCCGGGGGTGGCTACCATGGGGGCTCCGGAGCCTGCCGGGGGACCCGGAAAGCGCACGAGGAGTCCTCTTGCCAGACGAGGCCCAGCACCTGACGGCAGACAAGCCCGAGTCCGACTCGGCTGCCGCGGCCAAGCCTGTGCCCAGCACGCCCTACGCGAAGAACGACACGCGCGGGCCGGTCCAGCACGCCCAGGCCGCCGCCGCGGACAAGCCCGAGCAGCCGCGTTCCAAGCCCGCCCCTCCTCTCGACTCCGCTCGAGCGGGCGGAGCATCGTCGTCCGGGCGGTCCGCACCCATGGTCCGCCCGAACACCGGACAGCCCGCCCGGGCCGGCTCCTCCAACCGCGTCCGCGCCCGGCTGGCCCGACTCGGCGTGCAGCGTGCCAACCCGTACAACCCGGTGCTGGAACCGCTGCTGCGGATAGTGCGCAGCAACGATCCCAAGATCGAGAACTCCACGCTCCGCCAGATCGAGAGCGCCTACCAGGTCGCCGAGCGCTGGCACCGCGGCCAGAAGCGCAAGAGCGGCGACCCGTACATCACGCATCCGCTCGCCGTGACCACGATCCTCGCCGAACTGGGCATGGACCCGGCCACCCTGATGGCCGGCCTGCTGCACGACACGGTGGAGGACACCGAGTACGGCCTGGAGCAGCTCCGCCGCGACTTCGGCGACACCGTCGCCCTGCTGGTCGACGGCGTCACCAAGCTGGACAAGGTCAAGTTCGGCGAGGCCGCGCAGGCCGAGACCGTGCGCAAGATGGTCGTCGCCATGGCCAAGGACCCCCGCGTCCTGGTCATCAAGCTCGCCGACCGCCTGCACAACATGCGCACCATGCGCTACCTCAAGCGCGAGAAGCAGGAGAAGAAGGCGCGCGAGACCCTGGAGATCTACGCGCCGCTCGCCCACCGGCTGGGCATGAACACCATCAAGTGGGAGCTGGAGGACCTCGCCTTCGCGATCCTCTACCCCAAGATGTACGACGAGATCGTCCGGCTGGTCGCCGAGCGCGCCCCCAAGCGCGACGAGTACCTCGCCGTCGTCACCGACGAGGTGCAGCAGGACCTGCGGGCCGCGCGCATCAAGGCCACCGTCACCGGCCGCCCCAAGCACTACTACAGCGTCTACCAGAAGATGATCGTCCGCGGCCGGGACTTCGCGGAGATCTACGACCTGGTGGGCATCCGTGTCCTGGTGGACACCGTCCGCGACTGCTACGCGGCCCTCGGCACGGTGCACGCGCGATGGAACCCGGTCCCCGGCCGGTTCAAGGACTACATCGCGATGCCCAAGTTCAACATGTACCAGTCGCTGCACACGACGGTCATCGGTCCCGGCGGCAAGCCCGTCGAGCTCCAGATCCGCACCTTCGACATGCACCGCCGTGCCGAGTACGGCATCGCCGCGCACTGGAAGTACAAGCAGGAGGCCGTCGCCGGCGCCTCCAAGGTCCGCACGGACGTGCCCAAGGCAGGGGGCAAGGCCGGCAAGGACTCCGCCGCCGTCAACGACATGGCGTGGCTGCGGCAGCTCCTCGACTGGCAGAAGGAGACCGAGGACCCCGGGGAGTTCCTGGAGTCGCTGCGCTTCGACCTGTCCCGCAACGAGGTCTTCGTCTTCACGCCCAAGGGCGACGTCATAGCGCTCCCCGCGGGCGCCACCCCGGTGGACTTCGCCTACGCGGTCCACACCGAGGTCGGCCACCGCACCATCGGGGCGCGGGTCAACGGCCGTCTGGTACCGCTCGAGTCGACCCTGGACAACGGCGACCTGGTGGAGGTCTTCACCTCCAAGGCGGCCGGCGCGGGCCCCTCCCGGGACTGGCTCGGCTTCGTGAAGTCGCCGCGCGCCCGCAACAAGATCCGGGCCTGGTTCTCCAAGGAGCGCCGCGACGAGGCCATCGAGCAGGGCAAGGACTCCATCGTCCGCGCGATGCGCAAGCAGAACCTGCCGATCCAGCGCATCCTCACCGGCGACTCGCTGGTGACGCTGGCGCACGAGATGCGCTACTCGGACATCTCCGCGCTCTACGCGGCGATCGGCGAGGGACATGTCGCCGCGCAGAACATCGTCCAGAAGCTGGTGCAGGCCCTCGGCGGGGAGGAGGCGGCCACCGAGGAGATCGACGAGTCGGTGCCGCCGGTCCGCGGCCGCGGTCGCAAGCGCCGCGCCAGCGCCGATCCCGGCGTCGTCGTCAAGGGCGTCGACGACGTCTGGGTCAAGCTGGCCCGCTGCTGCACGCCGGTCCCCGGTGACCCGATCATCGGTTTCGTGACCCGCGGCAGCGGTGTCTCGGTCCACCGCAGCGACTGCGTGAACGTCGACTCGCTGTCCCGGGAGCCCGAACGCATCCTCGAGGTGGAGTGGGCGCCCACCCAGTCCTCGGTCTTCCTGGTCGCCATCCAGGTCGAGGCGCTGGACCGCTCCAGGCTGCTGTCGGACGTCACACGCGTGCTGTCCGACCAGCACGTCAACATCCTCTCCGCGGCCGTCCAGACCTCCCGCGACAGGGTCGCCACCTCCCGCTTCACCTTCGAGATGGGCGACCCGAAGCACCTCGGGCACGTCCTGAAGGCGGTACGGGGCGTGGAGGGCGTCTACGACGTGTACCGGGTGACCTCGGCCCGCAACCGGTAGACCCGCCGGGCAGGGCCCGGGGCGCGAAGCGCGAAGGACACGCAGAAGGGGCTCCCGTACACCCGGTACGGGAGCCCCTCTCGGCGCGCGGCGACCGTCGGGCCGTCGTCAGCCGCCGAACTCCTGCAGTCCCTTCAGCGCCTGGTCCAGCAGCGCCTGGCGGCCCTCCAGCTCCCGCTCGAGCTTCTGGGCCCTGGCCTCGTTGCCCTGGGCCCGCGCCTGCTCGACCTGGCCCCTGAGCTTGTCCACGGCGGCCTGGAGCTGACCGGTCAGACCCTCGGCACGCGCGCGTGCCTCCGGGTTGGTCCGGCGCCACTCGGCCTCCTCGGCCTCCTGCATGGCCCGCTCCACGGACTGCATCCGGCCCTCGACCTTCGGCCGGGCGTCCCGCGGCACGTGGCCGATGGCCTCCCAGCGCTCATTGAGCGCACGGAAAGCGGCCCGGGCGGCCTTCAGGTCCGTGATCGGCAGGAGCTTCTCGGCCTCCCCGGCCAGCTCCTCCTTGAGCTTGAGGTTCTCCGCCTGCTCCGCGTCACGCTCGGCGAAGACCGAGCCGCGGGCGGCGAAGAAGACGTCCTGGGCGCCGCGGAAGCGGTTCCACAGGTCCTCCTCGTGCTCGCGCTGGGCGCGGCCCGCGGCCTTCCACTCCGCCATCAGGTCCCGGTAGCGTGCCGCCGTCGCACCCCAGTCCGTGGAGTTCGACAGCGCCTCCGCCTCGGCGACCAGGCGCTCCTTGGTCTTGCGGGCCTCCTCGCGCTGTGCGTCCAGGTGCGCGAAGTGCTGCTTGCGCCGCTTGGAGAACGCCGACCGGGCGTGCGAGAAGCGGTGCCACAGCTCGTCGTCGGACTTGCGGTCCAGCCGGGGCAGCCCCTTCCAGGTGTCCACCAGCGCCCGCAGCCGCTCACCGGCCGCCCGCCACTGGTCCGAGCCCGCCAGCTCCTCCGCCTCGGCGACCAGCGCCTCCTTGGCCTGACGGGCCTCGTCGGACTGCTTCGCCCGCTGCGCCCTGCGCTCCTCGCGCCGCTTGTCCACCAGCTCCACGAGCTTGTCCAGACGCACGCGGAGGGCGGCCAGATCACCGACCGCGTGATGGGCGTCGACCTGCTCCCGCAGGTGCTCGACCGCCGTCATGGCGTCCTTCGAGGACAGGTCGGTGGTCTTCACTCGCTTCTCGAGGAGGCCGATCTCGACAACCAGGCCCTCGTACTTGCGCTCGAAGTAGGCCAGTGCCTCCTCGGGGGAGCCCGCCTGCCAGGAACCGACGACCTGCTCTCCGTCGGCCGTACGCACGTACACGGTGCCCGTCTCGTCGACGCGGCCCCACGGGTCGCTGCTCACAGCGCCTCCTCCACATGATGCCTGCGGGGGGCTCTGCTGCCCCCGGGCATCGTCCACAGTTTTCGTCACGGCCAACATAGGCGACCGACGGGACACCTGTCCGCATCCCGCGCGACCGAAATTCCGCAGTTGGGCGGTCAGGATTCCGTGACGGTCGCCTTGTCGATCACGACCGTCGCGTTGGGCGCGCCGTCACCCGCTCCGGTGCTGTCACCGGCGCCGGCGATCTTCTTCAGGACCTTCATGCCGGCCTCCGAGACGGTGCCGAACGGCGTGTAGCTCGGCGGGAGCGGGCTGTCCTCGTACACCAGGAAGAACTGGCTGCCGCCGCTGTCCTTCTGCCCGGTGTTCGCCATCGCGACGGTGCCCGCCGGGTACGTGTTGTCCTTCAGGCTCTCGTCCTTCAGGTTCTCGTCCGGGATCGTGTAGCCGGGACCGCCGGTGCCGGTGCCCGTCGGGTCACCGCACTGCAGCACGTAGATGCCGTTGGTGGTGAGCCGGTGGCACTTGCTGTGGTCGAAGTAGCCCTTGTCGGCGAGGAAGTGGAACGAGTTGACGGTGTGCGGGGCCGCCGACGCCTTGAGCGCCATGTCGATCGTCCCGCAGGTCGTCTCGAGCGTCATCGTGTACTTCGCCGACTTGTCGATGGAGATCGCCGGCTCCTTCTTCCAGGTCTTCGACGCGACCTCGCCCTCGGCCGGCTTCTCACACGGGTCGGGCGCCTTGCTGGTCGCCTCGGCGCTCGGTGTGACCTCCGCGCTCGCGTTCGCCTTGTCCCCGTCCGATTCGAACGCCCCGGTCGTGTACAGCGCGAGGCTGCCGATCAGGACCACGCCGAGCGCGGAAGCGATCACCGAGTTGCGGATCCGCGCCTTGCGTCGTGCCTGGGTGCGCCGCTGCTGCTGCCGCAAGAACTTCTCCCGCGCGAGCTGACGCCGCCGCTGTTCCTGGCTGACCACCGGGTTTACTCCTCATGCGTCTCGTGTGCCGACCGGTACGCGTGCCTGCGGCGGACCGACCGTCTGCGTGTGCCCCGTACCGTATATGGGTTCGCTGTGGAATCGGCAGCGCCGGTAGGCTCTGACGACGGGCGCGAGCCCGTCGCAAGCCTCCCGTATCGACACAACCGTCGACACGACCCTCGACACAACGAAGGACGATCGTGCTCATTGCCGGGTTCCCCGCCGGGGCCTGGGGGACGAACTGTTATCTCGTCGCCCCCGCCGCCGGTGAGGAGTGCGTGATCATCGACCCCGGCCATCAGGCCGCCCCGGGAGTGGAGGAGGCGGTCCGCAAGCATCGGCTCAAGCCCGTCGCCGTCGTCCTCACCCACGGCCACATCGACCACGTGGCCTCCGTCGTCCCCGTGTGCGGGGCGCACGACGTACCGGCCTGGATCCACCCCGACGACCGGTACATGATGAGCGACCCCGAGAAGGCCCTGGGCCGCTCCATCGGGATGCCGCTGATGGGCGAGCTGACCGTGGGGGAGCCGGACGACGTCAAGGAGCTGTCCGACGGCGCCAGACTCGAACTGGCCGGGCTGGAGCTGACGGTCGCGCACGCCCCGGGGCATACCAAGGGGTCGGTGACCTTCGGTCTGCCCGAGACGGCGGACATCCCGCCGGTCTTCTTCTCGGGCGACCTGCTGTTCGCCGGCTCCATCGGACGCACCGACCTGCCCGGCGGTGACATGGCCGACCTGCTCGACTCGCTGGCGCGCGTGTGCCTGCCGCTCGACGACTCGACCGTGGTGCTGTCCGGACACGGACCCCAGACGACCATCGGCCAGGAGCGCGCCACCAACCCGTATCTGCGGCAGGTGGCGGCCGGCCAGGGAGCGGATGTGGACGCTCCCCGACGAGGAATGTGACAAGACCTTCCGTGAGCACCTTCAAGGCCCCCAAGGGCACCTACGACCTGATCCCGCCGGACAGCGCCAAGTACCTCGCCGTCCGTGAGGCCATCGCCGCCCCGCTGCGCGACTCCGGGTACGGCTACATCGAGACGCCCGGCTTCGAGAACGTCGAGCTGTTCGCGCGCGGTGTCGGCGAGTCCACCGACATCGTCACCAAGGAGATGTACGCCTTCGAGACCAAGGGCGGCGACCGCCTCGCCCTGCGGCCCGAGGGCACGGCCTCCGTGCTGCGTGCGGCCCTGGAGGCCAACCTGCACAAGGCCGGCAACCTCCCGGTCAAGCTCTGGTACTCCGGCTCGTACTACCGCTACGAGCGCCCCCAGAAGGGCCGGTACCGCCACTTCTCCCAGGTGGGCGCGGAGGCGATCGGCGCCGAGGACCCGGCGCTGGACGCCGAACTGATCATCCTTGCGGACCAGGCGTACCGCTCCCTGGGGCTCAGCGACTTCCGCATCCTGCTGAACTCCCTGGGGGACAAGGAGTGCCGCCCCGTCTACCGGTCCGCGCTGCAGGACTTCCTGCGCGGCCTGGACCTGGACGAGGACACCCTGCGCCGCGCGGAGATCAACCCGCTGCGCGTCCTGGACGACAAGCGCGAGTCGGTCCAGAAGCAGCTGACCGGCGCCCCCCTGCTGCGCGACTACCTGTGCGACGCCTGCAAGACGTACCACGAGGAGGTCCGCGAGCTGATCACGGCCGCGGGCGTCGCGTTCGAGGACGACCCGAGGCTGGTACGCGGCCTGGACTACTACACGCGCACCACCTTCGAGTTCGTCCACGACGGTCTGGGCTCCCAGTCCGCGGTGGGCGGCGGGGGCCGCTACGACGGTCTCTCCGAGATGATCGGCGGCCCCGCGCTGCCGTCCGTCGGCTGGGCGCTCGGTGTCGACCGCACCGTGCTGGCCCTGGAGGCGGAGGGCGTCGAACTCGAACTCCCCGCCACCACCAGCGTGTTCGCCGTCCCGCTCGGCGAGGAGGCCCGCCGGGTGCTGTTCGCCAAGGTCACCGAACTGCGCAAGAACGGCGTCGCCGCCGACTTCTCCTACGGCGGCAAGGGTCTGAAGGCGGCGATGAAGGCGGCCCACCGCTCGGGCGCGCGCTACGCCCTGGTGCTCGGCGAGCGCGACCTGGCCGAGGGCGTCGTCCAGCTCAAGGACATGGAGTCCGGCGAGCAGAGCGCGGTCGGCGTGAACGAGATCGTGGCCGAGCTGGAGGCACGGCTCGGCTGACCCCCGTACGCGGCCACGCGCGGACCACGCGCCACGGAGGCGCCGGTGTGCCCTTGCGGCACCCGGCGCCTTCGGCGTCAACGCGGAGCCGCACAGGTTCGCTCGCACGGGGAACCAGGATGGGGCGTATGTGCGGGCATGGCACAGACGGTGGCCGAAACCGGGCACCCATGGGGATGGCTCGTGTGTTCTTGTGACTGGTGGGCGGTGGGTTCACAGGTAAGTGCGGCACAATGGCCCTGCCCGAAGCAGGTCCACATTTCCCCGTGACGGAATCGGTGTGATGAGCAAGACGACTGTGAAGGACGTGTCCACCGTGCCCGAGCCTTCGCCGGGACCCGCCGGCGGACCGCCCCGCGAGGGCGCCGGCCGTGCGCTCGCCCTGCTCCTGGTCATCACCGGCGCGGCCGGTCTGTTCGCCGCGTGGATCATCACGCTGGACAAGTTCAAGCTGCTCGAGGCCAAGGCCAAGGGCGAGACGTTCGTCCCCGGATGCAGTCTCAACCCGGTGGTCTCCTGCGGCAGCATCATGGAGAGCGACCAGGCGTCCGTCTTCGGGTTCCCCAACCCGATGCTGGGCCTGGTCACCTACGGTATCGTCGTCTGCGTCGGCATGA
The DNA here is from genome assembly GCF_053604275.1 of Streptomyces sp. NPDC004051. Taxonomy (NCBI): domain Bacteria; kingdom Bacillati; phylum Actinomycetota; class Actinomycetes; order Kitasatosporales; family Streptomycetaceae; genus Streptomyces; species Streptomyces sp. NPDC004051. Next base: position 82,510 of record NZ_JBSGHG010000012.1, read on the forward strand.
GCCTGCTCGCCGGGGCACGCTTCCCCCGCTGGTACTGGCTCACCCTCAACGCGGGCACCCTGTTCGGCGCCGGCTTCTGCGCCTGGCTGATGTACCAGTCCCTGTACCGGATCAACGCCCTGTGCCTGTGGTGCTGCCTGGCCTGGGTCGCCACGATCATCATGTTCTGGTACGTGACGTCGTTCAACGTCCGCAAGGGCTTCCTGCCCGCCCCCGGCTGGCTGAAGAGCTTCTTCGGCGAGTTCACCTGGGTCATGCCGGTGCTGCACATCGGCGTCATCGGCATGCTGATCCTGACCCGCTGGTGGGATTTCTGGACCGGCTGACGGGCCCGCCGCGTCGTCGGCGCGGTCCTTTAGGGTTGCCGACGTGGAGCCCGACCTGTTCACCGCCGCAGCAGAAGAACGCCAGCAGAAGGACCCGACCGGCAGCCCCCTCGCCGTGCGGATGCGTCCGCGCACCCTCGACGAGGTGGCGGGCCAGCAGCATCTGCTGAAGCCGGGCTCGCCCCTGCGCCGACTGGTCGGCGAGGGCGCCTCGGGCCCCGCGGGCCCGTCCTCGGTGTTCCTGTGGGGACCTCCCGGCACCGGCAAGACGACCCTGGCCTACGTGGTCTCCAAGGCCACCAACAAGCGTTTCGTGGAACTGTCGGCGATCACCGCGGGCGTCAAGGAGGTCCGCGCGGTCATCGACGGCGCCCGCCGGGCCTCCGGCGGGTACGGCACGGAGACCGTCCTCTTCCTCGACGAGATCCACCGTTTCAGCAAGGCCCAGCAGGACTCCCTGCTCCCCGCGGTCGAGAACCGCTGGGTCACGCTGATCGCCGCGACCACCGAGAACCCCTACTTCTCGGTCATCTCCCCCCTGCTCTCCCGCTCCCTCCTGCTCACCCTCGAACCCCTCACCGACGACGACGTCCGCGGCCTGCTGCACCGCGCGCTCGCCGACGAACGGGGCCTGAAGGGCGCCGTCACCCTCCCCGAGGACACCGGGGACCATCTGGTGCGCATCGCCGGCGGGGACGCCCGCCGCGCCCTGACCGCCCTGGAGGCCGCCGCGGGGGCCGCGCTGGACAAGGGCGAGACGGCGATCTCCCTGGCCACCCTGGAGGAGACGGTCGACCGGGCCGCCGTGAAGTACGACCGCTCCGGCGACCAGCACTACGACGTCGCCAGCGCCCTGATCAAGTCCATCCGCGGTTCCGACGTCGACGCCGCCCTGCACTACCTGGCCCGCATGATCGAGGCCGGCGAGGACCCCCGCTTCATCGCCCGCCGCCTGATGATCTCCGCCAGCGAGGACATCGGCCTCGCCGACCCGAACGCGCTGCCGATCGCGGTCGCCGCCGCCCAGGCCGTCGCCATGATCGGCTTCCCCGAGGCCGCCCTCACCCTGAGCCACGCCACCATCGCCCTCGCCCTGGCCCCCAAGTCCAACGCGGCCACCACCGCGATCGGCGCCGCCCTGGACGACGTGCGCAAGGGACTGGCCGGGCCCGTGCCGACGCACCTGCGCGACGGGCACTACAAGGGCGCGGCCAAACTGGGCCACGCACAGGGGTACGTGTACCCGCACGACCTGCCCGAGGGCATCGCGCGCCAGCAGTACGCCCCGGACGCCCTGAAGGACCGCGCGTACTACGAGCCCACCCGGCACGGAGCCGAGGCGCGGTACGCCGACGCGGTGGAATGGACCAGGAAGCACCTCGGTCGGAAGCAGCCGTGAGCACCCTGTAGAATTCCCCGAAGCTGCGTCCCGTGTCCGGCCCCGCAAGGGAAACCGGCATCACCAGAGCGGGACATCCAGCCGGAGGCCTGCCCCCGGGCAGAGATCTCCAGGAGCGTCGCGCACCGTCGAACGGTGTCGCGGGCAGCCTGCCACCGTCCGGAATCCCGGGAGCGGTCGGTGGGCCACTCGCGTGCTGCACGTATGTGCCCAGACCAGGGGAGCGGCTGCCCGGCGGGTCCGACACGGACCCGCGGGGTTTCCCCGGCTGCGGATGCGACCTCCCTTAACCCTGGTGAGCCGGAAACTTTGGAAAAGAGACAGAAACAGTGGCGAACCAGTCCCGCCCCAAGGTCAAGAAGTCGCGTGCCCTGGGTATCGCGCTGACCCCGAAGGCCGTCAAGTACTTCGAGGCCCGCCCCTACCCGCCGGGTGAGCACGGCCGCGGTCGCAAGCAGAACTCGGACTACAAGGTCCGTCTGCTGGAGAAGCAGCGCCTGCGCGCCCAGTACGACATCAGCGAGCGCCAGCTCGTCCGCGCGTACGAGCGTGCCGCCAAGACGACGATCAAGACCGGTGACGCCCTCGTCATCGAGCTCGAGCGCCGTCTCGACGCCCTGGTCCTGCGTTCGGGCATCGCCCGCACGATCTACCAGGCCCGTCAGATGGTCACCCACGGCCACATCCAGGTCAACGGCAAGAAGGTCGACAAGCCCTCCTTCCTCCTGCGCCCGGACGACGTCGTGCAGGTCCGTGAGCGCAGCAAGGACAAGACGCTCTTCACGATCGCCCGCGAGGGTGGCTTCGCCCCCGAGGGCGAGACCCCGCGCTACCTCCAGGTGAACCTCAAGGCCCTGGCGTTCCGCCTGGACCGTGAGCCGAACCGCAAGGAGATCCCGGTGATCTGCGACGAGCAGCTCGTCGTCGAGTTCTACGCCCGCTGACCCCAGCAGGCAGGCGGTACCCCAGCCCGCCGTCCCCCCGCCCTCCAGGGCGGGCGGGGCGGCGGGCTGCTGCATGGGCGCCCCGGCCGCGACGTACCGACCCCGCCGGACGGTAATCAGGTACGGAGCCCCGCCGTCGGCGCGATAGGCTCGGTGCACGAATTTCTTGACGTTCTCGGTGTTTCTCGAAGCTCTCAGGGTTCCTTCAGGGTTCTTTCAAGGAGTCTCCGAGGGTCTTCGAGGTGGCAGGCACGTTTCTCAGGGAGCAGGTGCGCACAGTGTCCGGTGGAGAGGTGGCCGGAATCCTGGTGGCCGTGTTCTGGGCGATCCTGGTCTCCTTCCTCGCCGTCGCACTGGCGAGGCTGGCCCAGACGCTCCGGGCGACCACCAAGCTCGTGGCGGACGTGACCGACCAGGCCGTCCCGCTGCTGGCGGACGCCTCCTCGGCGGTGCGCTCCGCACAGACCCAGATCGAACGGGTCGACGCGATCGCCTCCGACGTCCAGGAGGTCACCTCCAACGCCTCCGCGCTGTCGACCACCGTCGCCTCCACCTTCGGCGGCCCGCTGGTCAAGGTCGCCGCCTTCGGCTACGGCGTGCGCCGGGCCGTCAGCGGCCGCAAGGAGGACACGTCCGCCAGGACACCGGGACGCACCGTGATCGTGGGCCGCGCCGTCCCGGGGATGCGGCGGACGGGGCGCACCCGGGGAAAGAAGGACTGACGCAGCGATGTTCCGCCGTACCTTCTGGTTCAGCACCGGCGTCGCCGCCGGGGTGTGGGCCACCACCAAGGTCAACCGCAAGCTGAAGCAGCTGACCCCCGAGAACCTCGCCGTGACCGCGGCGAACAAGGCGCTCGAGGCGGGCGGCCGGCTCAGGGACCGGGCAGTGGACTTCGCGTTCGAGGTCCGCGACAACATGGCCCGGCGCGAGGCCGAACTGACCGACGCCCTCGGCATCGACGCCCCCGCCGACCGGGAACTCCCGGCGGCCCGCCGCTACGCCGCCATCGAGAACCGAAACAGCCCGAAGAGCAATCCCCGGCACGTCGAGGGCTCGACGTACCTGACGTACCCGTACAACCGGAATGAGGACCACTGATGGAGTCGGCCGAGATCCGCCGCCGCTGGCTGAGCTTCTTCGAGGAGCGCGGGCACACCGTCGTCCCTTCGGCGTCGCTCATCGCGGACGACCCGACTCTGCTGCTCGTCCCGGCCGGCATGGTGCCTTTCAAGCCCTACTTCCTGGGCGAGGTCAAGCCGCCCTTCGCGCGCGCCACCAGCGTGCAGAAGTGCGTCCGCACGCCGGACATCGAAGAGGTCGGCAAGACCACCCGGCACGGCACGTTCTTCCAGATGTGCGGCAACTTCTCCTTCGGCGACTACTTCAAGGAAGGCGCCGCCGAGCTCGCCTGGGAACTGCTCACCAGCCCCCAGGACAAGGGCGGCTACGGCCTCGACCCCGAGCGCCTGTGGATCACCGTCTACGAGGAGGACGACGAGGCCGAGCGCATCTGGCGCGACGTCGTCGGCGTGCCCGCCGAGCGCATCCAGCGCCTGGGGAAGAAGGACAACTACTGGGACATGGGCGTTCCCGGCCCCTGCGGTCCCTGCTCCGAGATCAACTACGACCGCGGTCCCGAGTTCGGTGCCGAGGGCGGCCCGGCCGTCAACGACGAGCGGTACGTGGAGATCTGGAACCTGGTCTTCATGCAGTACGAGCGGGGCGAGGGTCCGGGCAAGGACTACCCGATCCTCGGCGACCTGCCGAGCAAGAACATCGACACGGGCCTCGGCCTCGAGCGGCTCGCCATGATCCTGCAGGGCGTGCAGAACCTGTACGAGATCGACACCTCCATGGCCGTCATCAAGAAGGCCACCGAGCTGACGGGCGTGGCCTACGGCGACGCCCAGGCCTCCGACGTCTCGCTGCGCGTGGTCACCGACCACATGCGCACCTCCGTGATGCTCATCGGCGACGGCGTCACCCCGGGCAACGAGGGCCGCGGCTACGTGCTGCGCCGCATCATGCGCCGTGCCATCCGCAACATGCGCCTCCTCGGTGCCACCGGCCCGGTCGTCAAGGACCTGGTCGACGTCGTGATCGAGATGATGGGGCAGCAGTACCCCGAACTGGTCACCGATCGCGAGCGCATCGAGAAGGTCGCCGTCGCCGAGGAGAACGCCTTCCTCAAGACGCTGAAGGCCGGCACCAACATCCTCGACACCGCCGTCACCGAGACCAAGCAGTCCGGCGGCACGGTCCTGGCCGGCGACAAGGCCTTCCTGCTCCACGACACCTGGGGCTTCCCGATCGACCTCACCCTGGAGATGGCCGCCGAGCAGGGGCTGTCCGTGGACGAGGACGGCTTCCGGCGGCTGATGAAGGAGCAGCGGGAGCGGGCCAAGGCCGACGCCCGGGCCAAGAAGACCGGCCACGCCGACCTCGGCGCCTACCGCGAGATCGCCGACCGGGCCGGCGCCACCGACTTCACCGGCTACACCGAGACCGAGGGCGAGTCCACCGTCGTGGGCATCCTGGTCGACGGAGTCTCCTCACCGGCCGCCACCGAGGGCGACGAGGTGGAGATCGTCCTCGACCGCACCCCGTTCTACGCCGAGGGCGGCGGCCAGATCGGCGACACCGGCCGGATCAGGGCCGACTCCGGTGCGGTCATCGAGATCCGCGACTGCCAGAAGCCGGTGCCGGGCGTGTACGTCCACAAGGGCGTCGTCCAGGTCGGTGAGGTGACCGTCGGCGCCAAGGCCCACGCCTCCATCGACGACCGCCGCCGCAAGGCCATCGCCCGCGCCCACTCCGCCACCCACCTCACCCACCAGGCCCTGCGCGACGCCCTCGGCCCGACGGCCGCCCAGGCGGGTTCCGAGAACCAGCCCGGCCGCTTCCGCTTCGACTTCGGCTCGCCGTCCGCCGTTCCGACGGCCGTGATGACCGACGTCGAGCAGAAGATCAACGAGGTGCTCGCCCGCGACCTCGACGTGCGTGCCGACGTCATGGGGATCGACGAGGCCAAGAAGCAGGGAGCCATCGCCGAGTTCGGCGAGAAGTACGGCGAGCGCGTGCGCGTGGTGACCATCGGCGACTTCTCCAAGGAGCTGTGCGGCGGCACCCACGTGCACAACACCGCCCAGCTCGGCCTGGTCAAGCTGCTCGGCGAGTCCTCCATCGGCTCCGGCGTGCGCCGCATCGAGGCCCTGGTCGGCGTGGACGCCTACAACTTCCTCGCCCGCGAGCACACGGTCGTCGCCCAGCTCCAGGAGCTGATCAAGGGCCGTCCGGAGGAGCTCCCGGAGAAGGTCTCCGCCATGCTCGGCAAGCTCAAGGACGCCGAGAAGGAGATCGAGAAGTTCCGCGCCGAGAAGGTGCTCCAGGCCGCCGGAGGCCTCGCCGAGTCCGCCAAGGACGTCCACGGGGTCGCCCTGGTGACCGGTCAGGTCCCGGACGGCACCGGGGCCGACGACCTGCGCAAGCTGGTGCTGGACGTACGCGGCCGCATCCAGGGGGGTCGGGCCGCCGTCGTCGCCCTGTTCACGGTCAACAACGGCAGGCCCCTCACCGTGATCGCCACCAACGAGGCCGCCCGTGAGCGCGGTCTCAAGGCCGGCGACCTGGTCCGCACGGCCGCCAAGACCCTCGGCGGCGGTGGCGGCGGCAAGCCGGACGTCGCCCAGGGCGGCGGCCAGAACCCGGCCGCCGTCGGTGAAGCCGTCGACGCCGTCGAGCGGCTCGTGGCGGACACGGCCAAGTGAGCGAGCCCGTGGCCGGCCCCGTGCCGGGCGGAGAAGGCCCCGCGATGCGCAGGGGGCGCCGGCTCGCGATCGACGTCGGGGACGCCCGTATCGGGGTCGCCTCGTGCGACCCCGACGGGATCCTCGCCACCCCGGTCGAGACCGTCCCCGGCCGGGACGTCCCGGCGGCTCACCGGCGCCTTGGGCAGCTCGTCGAGGAGTACGAGCCGATCGAGGTCGTGGTCGGCCTCCCTCGCTCCCTCAAGGGGAGCGAGGGTCCCGCCGCGGCCAAGGTCCGCGGCTTCACCCAGGAGCTGGCCCGCCGGATCGCACCGGTGCCGGTGCGGCTCGTGGACGAGCGGATGACCACGGTGACGGCGAGCCAGGGGCTGCGCGCCTCGGGTGTGAAGTCCAAGAAGGGACGCTCCGTCATCGACCAGGCCGCCGCGGTGATCATCCTCCAGCAGGCACTCGAATCCGAACGGGTGTCAGGCAACCCACCTGGTGAGGGCGTCGAAGTGGCGGGGTGATCCCGGTACGGTAACGTTCCGCGCGATGCGGTGGCGTTCGAACAGCCACCGCACGGAGAGAGGCGGGACGGGTCCCGGCGCCCCCACAGCCGCGTGACCGCCGCCTCGCGGCTCTAGGGGATCGATGACTGAGTATGGCCGGGGCCGAGGCTCCGAACCGTGGCACCCGGACGACCCGCTCTACGGCGACGGCGGGTGGACCGGGCAGCAGGCCCAGCAGGCCCAGCCGGGTCAACAGTCCCCCTACGAGGGCCAGGCGCAGCATTACCCGCAGCAGCAGGCGCAGCAGCAGTACGGCGACTGGGGCGGTGCCGAGCAGGGCGGATACGGCCAGCAGCAGTACCCGCAGCAGCACGACCAGCAGCAGTACGGTCAGCAGCAGTACGACCAGCAGTACGCCCCCCAGCAGATGCAGCAGCCCGGACAGCAGCCGTACGACACCGGCGGCTGGCACACCGGCGCCCAGCAGCCTCAGGACCCGTACGGGCAGCAGGGCGGTGCGTACGGCGCCCAGCAGTCCGACCACTACGGCACACCGGAGGCCTATCCGCCGCCGGAGCCCCCGGCCCACCGCACCACCGAGCCCGAGCGGCGGCCGGAGCGGGAGGCGGACCCGGAGCCGGACACCGACTGGGACCCCGGTCCCGACCAGGGCGAACACGCCTTCTTCTCGGACACCGGCGATGACGGTGACGACACCGATGACGCCGGCGACGCCGACGACGCCGACGACGATCCGGGCGCTCGCCGCGGCCGCGGCGAGCGCCGGGGCAAGAGCGCCAAGGGCAGCAAGGGCGCCAAGGGCGACAAGGGCAAGAAGCGGCGCAACGGAACCGCCTGCCTCGTGGTGGTGCTGGCCCTCGGCGGCGGTCTGGTCGGTGTGAGCTACTTCGGCTGGCAGTTCTTCCAGGATCGTTTCGGCAGCGCCCCGGACTTCGCGGGCGACGGGAACGGCGAACAGGTCACCGTCACGATTCCCAAGGGGGCCCTGGGCAACCAGATCGGGAAGGTGCTCAAGGACGCCGGTGTGGTGAAGAGCGTCGACGCCTTCATCGCGGCACAGGCCGACAACCCGCAGGGCGGGAGCCTTCAGGACGGCGTCTACACGCTCGAGAAGGAGATGTCGGCCGACGCCGCCATCGAGCTCATGCTCAGCCCGAAGAGCCGCAACAACCTGATCATCGCCGAGGGCTTGCGCAACGCCAAGATCTACGAACTCATCGACGAACGCCTCAAGCTCGACGTCGGCACCACCGAGAAGATCGCCGAGAAGGACTGGGAGAAGCTCGGCCTGCCGGACTGGGCGGTGAACGGCGGGGACGTCAAGGACCCGTTGGAGGGTTTCCTCTACCCCTCCAGCTACGGAGTGGGCAAGGACGCGAAGCCCGCGGACGTGCTGAAGGAGATGGTGGGCCGGGCCACCGACAAGTACGAGGCACTGCAGTTCCCGGAGAAGGCCGAGAGCCTCGGTCTCGAAGGACCGTGGGAACTGGTCACGGTCGCGAGCCTGGTGCAGGCCGAGGGCAAGACCCACGACGACTTCCGCAAGATGTCCGAGGTCATCTACAACCGCCTCAAGCCCACCAACACCGAGACCAACCAACTGCTCCAGTTCGACTCGACCTTCAACTATCTGAAGGGCGTGAGCAACATCCGTATCAGCGAGTCCGAGATCAACAGCAACAAGGACCCGTACAACACCTACACCCGTAAGGGCCTGCCGCCCGGCCCCATCGGCAACCCCGGGGACGACGCGCTGACCGCGGCCCTGAAGCCGACCGGGGACGGCTGGATCTACTTCGTGGCCACCGACGGAATAAGCAAGACCGAGTTCGCCAAGACGCACGACGATTTCCTGAAGTTGAAGGACAAGTTCAATGCCAGTTAGGGCGGCCGGGGCGCGACGGGCGGCAGTCCTCGGCTCGCCGATCGCCCACTCCCTCTCCCCGGTGCTGCACCGCGCCGCGTACGCGGAGCTGGGGCTGCGGGAGTGGACGTACGACCGGTTCGAGATCGACGAGCAGGCCCTGCCGGGCTTCTTCGGGACGCTCGGACCCGAATGGGCGGGACTGTCGCTGACCATGCCGCTGAAGCGGGCCGTGATCCCGCTGCTGGACGGCATCAGCGAGACCGCCGCGTCCGTCGACGCGGTCAACACCGTCGTGTTCGCCGAGGACGGCCGTCGGACCGGCGACAACACCGACATCCCCGGCATGGTCGCCGCCCTGCGCGAGCACGGCATCGAGAAGGTGGACACCGCGGCCGTCCTCGGCGCCGGAGCCACCGCCTCGTCCGCGTTGGCCGCGCTGGCGCGGATCTGCACGGGCGAGGTCTCCGTCCACGTCCGCAGCGCGGCCCGCGCCGCCGAGATGCGGCAGTGGGCCGAGCGGCTCGGCGTCGCGGTGCGCATCGCCGACTGGGACGACGCCGAGCAGGCCCTGCACGCCCCGCTGGTGATCGCCACCACCCCGGCGGGCGTCACCGACACCCTCGCCCACGCCGTACCGGAACGCCCCGCGGCCCTCTTCGACGTGCTCTACGACCCCTGGCCGACCGCCCTCGCGGCCCGCTGGTCGGCGTCCGGCGGCGCCGTGGTCGGCGGGCTGGACCTGCTGGTGCACCAGGCGGTGCTCCAGGTCGAGCAGATGACGGGGCGTTCCCCGGCCCCGGCGTCCGTCATGCGAGAAGCAGGCGAACGCGCTCTCGCGGCCCGATAGGATCCCGTCCCGGTCTGCAGGGGGGCGGGTCCGGCTTCCTCGGTGTCCGCGCTCCGCCGCAGCCCGTCCGTCTGATGGACCGGCGGCCGGACGCACCGCCCGGACGTGGGAGGATCGGACGTGGCGGGCCGGGGCCGCGCACCCCGTCGTGCCGTAGCCGTGCGCGAGGACGCGCGTGCGCAGAGCAGTACCAGGGCGCGAGTACCGAGGAGCACCGTTGAGCAGGTTGCGCTGGCTGACCGCGGGGGAGTCCCACGGCCCCGCACTCGTCGCGACGCTGGAGGGTCTTCCCGCCGGCGTCCCGATCACCACGGACATGGTGGCGGACCATCTGGCGAGGCGGCGGCTGGGCTACGGGCGCGGTGCCCGGATGAAGTTCGAGCGGGACGAGGTCACCTTCCTCGGCGGCGTCCGGCACGGCCGCACCCTCGGGTCCCCGGTCGCGATCATGGTGGGCAACACCGAGTGGCCCAAGTGGGAGCAGGTCATGGCGGCCGACCCGGTCGACCCCGAGGTGCTGGCCGGCCTTGCCCGCAACGCCCCGCTGACCCGCCCGCGCCCCGGCCACGCCGACCTCGCCGGCATGCAGAAGTACGGCTTCGACGAGGCCCGCCCGATCCTGGAGCGCGCCTCCGCCCGCGAGACCGCTGCCCGCGTGGCGCTGGGCGCGGTGGCCCGCTCCTACCTGAAGGAGACGGCCGGCATCGAGATCGTCTCCCACGTGGTGGAGCTGGCCGCCGCCAAGGCGCCCTACGGGGTGTACCCGACCCCGGCCGACGTGGAGAAGCTGGACGCGGACCCGGTGCGCTGCCTGGACGCGGACGCCTCGCAGGCGATGGTCGCCGAGATCGACCAGGCCCACAAGGACGGCGACACCCTCGGCGGCGTGGTCGAGGTGCTCGCCTACGGCGTGCCGGTGGGACTGGGCTCGCACGTGCACTGGGACCGGCGCCTGGACGCCCGGCTGGCCGCCGCCCTCATGGGCATCCAGGCGATCAAGGGTGTCGAGGTCGGCGACGGCTTCGAGCTGGCCCGGGTGCCCGGCTCCCGGGCGCACGACGAGATCGTCCCCACCGGCGAGGGCATCAAGCGCGCCTCGGGCCGCTCCGGCGGCACCGAGGGCGGCCTGACCACCGGTGAGCTGCTGCGGGTGCGGGCCGCGATGAAGCCCATCGCGACCGTGCCGCGGGCGCTGAGGACGGTGGACGTGGCCACCGGCGAGGAGGCCGCCGCCCACCACCAGCGCTCCGACGTGTGCGCCGTGCCGGCGGCCGGCATCGTCGCCGAGGCCATGGTGGCGCTGGTCCTGGCGGACGCGGTCGCGGAGAAGTTCGGCGGCGACAGCGTCACCGAGACCCATCGCAACGTGGCGTCCTACCTCGAGCACCTGGCCGTGCGGTGACCCGGCGGATCGTGCTGGTCGGCCCGATGGGCGTGGGCAAGTCCACCGTCGGGCGGCTGCTGGCCGAGCGCCTCGGCGTCGGCTACCGGGACACCGACGACGACATCGTCGCCGCGCAGGGCCGCACCATCGCGGAGATCTTCGTGGACGAGGGCGAGGCCGCCTTCCGCGCGATCGAGAAGCAGGCGGTGCGCGCCGCGCTCGCCGGGCACGAGGGGGTCCTGGCCCTGGGCGGCGGCGCCGTCCTGGACGCGGACACCCGGGCGCTGCTCGCCGGGGAGCGGGTGGTGTACCTCTCGATGGACGTCGAGGAGGCGGTCAGGCGCACCGGACTCAACGCCGCCCGCCCGCTGCTCGCGGTCAACCCGCGCAAGCAGTGGCGCGAGCTGATGGAGGCCCGGCGCCATCTGTACGAGGAGGTGGCCACGGCGGTCGTGGCCACCGACGGCCGCACGCCCGAAGAAGTCACCCGCTCCGCCCTGGACGCACTGGAGATGAAGCAAGCATGAGCAGCGAGGCAGTGACGCGGATCTCCGTCGGCGGCACCGCGGGCACCGACCCGTACGAGGTCCTGGTGGGCCGTCAGCTCCTGGGCGAGCTCGGCGGGTTGATCGGGGACAGGGCCAAGCGGGTCGCGATCGTGCACCCCGAGGCGCTCGCCGAGACCGGCGAGGTGCTCCGCGCCGACCTCGCCGAGCAGGGCTACGAGGCCATCGCCATCCAGGTGCCCAACGCGGAGGAGGCCAAGACGGCCGAGGTCGCCGCGTACTGCTGGAAGGCGCTCGGACAGTCCGGGTTCACCCGCACCGACGTCATCGTCGGCGTGGGCGGCGGCGCCACCACCGACCTGGCCGGTTTCGTGGCCGCGACCTGGCTGCGCGGGGTGCGCTGGATCGCGGTCCCGACCACGGTGCTGGCCATGGTGGACGCGGCCGTCGGGGGCAAGACCGGCATCAACACCGCCGAGGGAAAGAACCTGGTGGGCGCCTTCCACCCGCCCGCCGGCGTGCTGTGCGACCTGGCCGCCCTGGACTCCCTCCAGGTCAACGACTACGTCTCCGGACTGGCGGAGGTCATCAAGGCCGGTTTCATCGCCGACCCGGTGATCCTGGACCTCATCGAGGCCGACCCCCGGGCCGCCCGCACACCGGCGGGCCCGCACACCGCCGAGCTCATCGAGCGCTCGATCCGGGTCAAGGCCGAGGTCGTCTCCTCCGATCTGAAGGAGGCGGGCCGCCGGGAGATCCTCAACTACGGACACACCCTCGGCCACGCCATCGAGAAGAACGAGCGCTACAAGTGGCGCCACGGCGCGGCGGTGTCGGTGGGCATGCACTTCGCCGCCGAGCTCGGCCGGCTCGCCGGCCGTCTGGACGACGCCACCGCCGACCGGCACCGCGCCGTCCTCGAGTCGGTCGGGCTGCCCCTGCACTACCGCTACGACCAGTGGCCCAAGCTGCTGGAGACCATGAAGGTCGACAAGAAGTCCCGCGGCGACCTGCTGCGCTTCATCGTCCTGGACGGTCTGGCCCGGCCCACCGTGCTGGAGGGCCCGGACCCGGCGGTGCTGCTCGCCGCCTACGGAGAAGTGGGGGAGTAGCCCCGGACCCGATCGCCGGACCGAACGGTCCGGCGATCGGGCACTCGGCGACGTCCCCGGCCGTTCACCCGGCAACGGCAGTGGACCGTACCGTTCGAACAGCCGCCCCGACGCTCTAGGGTGGGGGGAGAGCGGGGACCCACCCTGCCTTCAGTGCTAGTCGCCTGTGGCGAGTGAACCGAGCCCAGCAGACCGAGACGGAGTGGCACCGGATGCAGCACGCAGTGGGTTCTCCGCTGCCGCCGCCCCACCGACCGGGGCACGGACCGGCCGACGGCTGGTCACCGGCCGCGCACCACCCGGGAGCGCACCAGGGGCCCGCCCCGGTGTCCCCACCGCCTCCACCACCTGCACCGCCCCCACCACCTCCGGTCCCTCCGGCTCCGGGGTACCCCGCGGGCGTTCCGCAGGCCGGGCACCCCCCGATCCCGCCGCCGGAGACCACCGGTCATGTGCCGCTGCCGCCCGGCGGCCCCGTGGCCGTGCCCAGCGCCCCGCAGGCCCCCGCGGCCCCCGACCCGGCCGGTACGACCCTCGCGGTGCTGCTCATAGGTCCGGCGGGAGCGGGCAAGACCAGCGTCGCCAAGTACTGGGCGGACCACCGCCGGGTGCCGACCGCGCACATCAGCCTGGACGACGTACGGGAGTGGGTGCGCTCGGGCTTCGCCGACCCGCAAGCCGGGTGGAACGACCACTCGGAGGCGCAGTACCGGCTGGCCCGCCGCACCTGTGGCTTCGCCGCGCGCAACTTCCTCGCCAACGGCATCTCCTGCATCCTCGACGACGCCGTCTTCCCCGACCGCCCCGTCGTCGGCCTCGGTGGCTGGAAACGGCACGTGGGACCGGGCCTGCTGCCCGTCGTCCTGCTGCCGGGCCTGGACGTCGTCCTGGAACGCAACGCGGAGCGGTCCGGCAACCGCCGCCTCGGCGACGAGGAGGTCGCCCGCATCCACGGCCGCATGGCCGGCTGGTACGGCTCGGGCCTCCCTATCATCGACAACTCCCAGCTCGGCATACCGGAAACGGCCGCGGTCCTGGACGACGTCCTGGCCCGGTCCATCGCCAGCCCTCCGGCCTGGTGAACCCGCTCCACGGCGCCGCCAGCCCCTGGCCGGCCCGCCCACTCGGCCCTCTCGACCGGCGGTATCCGGCCATCGCTCATAGGCTCGGGTCATGTCTGAGGTGTACGCGGTCCGCCGGACGCGGCTGAGGGAGTGCTGCAACGCGGGCGGCAGCGCGGCGGCGCTGGTGTCCCGGCCCGCCAACGTGCGCTACCTCGCGGGCGCCGTCCCCGAGGACACCGTGCTGCTGCTGGGCCCGGCCGAGGACCTGCTGGTGTGCGCCGCGCCCCTCGACGACCGCTTCCCGCAGACCCGGCCCGACGAGACGCTGCGTGTTCACGTCGTACCGGCGGCCGGAGGCGATCCGGCCGCTCTGGCCGCCGATCTCGCCATCGCCCAGGGCGCCGACTCCCTGGCCGTCGAGGAGCACCACCTCACCGTGACCCGGCACCGAGCCCTCGGCTCGGCCGCCCCCCGACTGCGGCTGGCCGACGTAGGAACAGCGGTCGAGCAGCTCCGGGTGGTCAAGGACGAGGAGGAGATCTCCTGCCTGCGCATCGGCGCGGAGATCGCCGACCAGGCCCTGGGCGAGCTGCTGGAGTCGATCCTCGTCGGCCGCACCGAGCGGCATCTCGCGCTGGAGCTGGAGCGCCGGCTGGTCGACCACGGCGCCGACGGTCCCGCCTTCGCCACCTCCGTCGCCACCGGCCCGAACTCCGGGCGGCCCGGCCACCGGCCCACGGACCGGCGGGTGGAGGAGGGCGACTTCCTCTCCGTCTGTCTCGGCGCCGCCTACCGCGGGTACCGCTGCGCGATCGGCCGTACGTTCGTCATCGGCACCGCCCCCGCGGACTGGCAGATCGAGCTGTACGACCTCGTCTTCACCGCTCAGCGGGCCGGACGGGAGTCCCTCGTACCCGGCGCGGCCTGCCGTGACGTGGACCGTGCGACCCGTCAGGTGCTGGACGGGGCCGGCTACGCCGAGGCCCTTCCGGCCGTCACCGGACACGGGGTCGGGCTCGAAATCGACGAGGACCCGCGAATGACCCCGGCGGCCATGGGTAAACTGGACGCTTGTGTGCCGGTCACCGTCGAACCAGGGGTTCACCTCCCGGGCCGGGGCGGTGTCCGGATCGATGACACGCTCGTCGTACGCCCCGAGGCGGACGGCGGACCCGAGCTACTCACCATCACGACCAAGGAACTGCTGGCGCTCTAGCTTCGCGCCGAGCGCCGGCCCCGGGTCGTCTCACGTCAGTCCAGGAGATTCCGCAACGTGGCTTCCACGAACGACCTCAAGAACGGCATGGTGCTCAAGCTCGAAGGCGGCCAGCTCTGGTCCGTAGTCGAGTTCCAGCACGTCAAGCCCGGTAAGGGCCCGGCCTTTGTACGTACCAAGCTCAAGAACGTACTCTCCGGCAAGACCGTCGACAAGACCTTCAACGCCGGTGTGAAGGTCGACACGGCCACCGTCGACAAGCGGGACATGCAGTTCTCCTACATGGACGGCGACTACTTCGTCTTCATGGACATGGAGACCTACGACCAGATGCACATCGACCGCAAGGTCGTCGGCGACGCCGCCCACTTCCTCGTCGAGGGCTTCGAGGCCACCGTCGCCCAGCACGAGGGCGAGGTGCTCTTCGTCGAGCTGCCGGCCGCCGTCGAGCTGACCGTCGCCGAGACCGAGCCGGGCGTCCAGGGTGACCGCTCCACCGGCGGCAACAAGCCGGCCACGCTGGAGACCGGCCACCAGATCCAGGTCCCCCTCTTCATCACCACCGGTGAGAAGATCAAGGTCGACACGCGCACCAGCGACTACCTCGGCCGGGTGAACAGCTAACCGTGGCTGCCCGCAACACGGCCCGCAAGCGCGCCTTCCAGATCCTCTTCGAAGGCGACCAGCGCGGTGCCGACGTTCTGACGGTCCTCGCGGACTGGGTCCGGCACTCCCGGTCCGACACCCGGCAGCCGCCGGTGAGCGAGTACACGATGCAGCTGGTCGAGGGCTACGCGGAGCACGCGAAGCGCATCGACGAGCTGATCGCCCAGTACTCGGTCGGCTGGACGCTGGACCGGATGCCGGTCGTCGACCGCAACCTCCTGCGTCTCGGCGCGTACGAGCTGATCTGGGTCGACGGGACCCCGGACGCCGTCGTCCTCGACGAGATGGTGCAGCTGGCGAAGGAGTTCTCCACCGACGAGTCGCCCTCGTTCATCAACGGCCTCCTCGGCCGGCTCAAGGAACTCAAGCCCTCGCTGCGCCGCGACGAGAGCTGAGCGGGCACCGCCACCGGGACCACAGGAACCGGTACAGGCGCCCGGCGGGTTCCCGAGCCGGCACGGACACGCCGGAGGGCCCGCAGCGATCGCGCTGCGGGCCCTCCGGCGTACTCACCCGGTGCGCCCGGCACCTTGGTGAGGGGCGGGCCGGCCGGACGAAGACCGCCGGGGTGGCCCGGACCCCGCAGGTCCGGGCCACCCCGGCGGTACGTTTCTGCTCAACCCGCAGAGCGCTCCGGGCTCAGCTCTCCTCGTGCGAGGCGACCGCACGGCGCGCGTCCGCGTCCAGGACGCCCCAGCTGATCAGCTGCTCGGTGAGGACCGAGGGGGACTGGTCGTAGATCACGGAGAGGGTGCGCAGGTCGTCCTGGCGGATCGAGAGCACCTTGCCGTTGTAGTCGCCGCGCTGGGACTGGATCGTCGCCGCGTACCGCTGCAGCGGACCCGCCTTCTCCGGCGGCACCGTGGCCAGCCGCTCCAGGTCGAGGACCAGCTTGGGCGGCGGCTCGGCGGCTCCGCCCGGGGTGGTGCCGGGAAGGAGTTCCTGCACCGGAACGCCGTAGAAGTCCGCCAGTTCGGCAAGACGCTGCACGGTCACGGCGCGGTCGCCGCGCTCGTACGAACCGACCACGACCGCCTTCCAGCGGCCCTGGGACTTCTCCTCGACACCGTGGAGGGAAAGGCCCTGCTGGGTGCGGATCGCTCGGAGTTTGGCCCCGAGCTGTTTGGCGTATTCGCTGGACATATAGCTCCCCGGCACTGTGTCGACGCGGCTGGCATGTTTCCAGGCCGCGCGGCTGGTAACTCACTGTGAGGTTACGCAGAGTTACTCTCGCCCGTCAAGCCGAATGGTCCACACCGACTCTTCCGTGCTACGCCGGACCGGTTGCGCCCGGGGGGTGACGGGCGCCGGGCGAAGGGGTGAAACAGGAGTGTCGCTGCCGACCTGATAGCGTGGGCGACGCAATTCCGACGTCCTTTAAGGTCCGTCCCGTGAGGCGGAGAAGGAGGTCCGTTCACATGGATCACATGGACGCGCACACCGATGCGCGGCCCGTTCTCGAAGGCCCCGACATCGCGCGGGTGCTGACCCGCATCGCCCACGAGATCGTCGAGCGCGCCAAGGGCGCCGACGACGTGGTGCTCCTCGGCATCCCGACCCGGGGCGTCTTCCTCGCCCAGCGGCTCGCCGCCAAGCTCGAACAGGTCACCGAACGCAAAGTCCCGGTCGGCTCGCTCGACATCACCATGTACCGCGACGACCTGCGCATGCAGCCGCCGCGTGCGCTGGCCCGCACCGAGATCCCCGGTGACGGCATCGACGGCCGGCTGGTCGTCCTCGTCGACGACGTGCTCTTCTCCGGGCGCACCATCCGCGCCGCCCTCGACGCGCTGAACGACATCGGGCGCCCCCGCGCGGTGCAGCTCGCCGTCCTCGTCGACCGCGGCCACCGCGAACTGCCCATCCGTGCCGACTACGTCGGCAAGAACCTCCCCACGTCGTTGCGGGAGACGGTCAAGGTCCTGCTCGCCGAGGAGGACGGTCGCGACACCGTCCTGCTCGGTGCCAAGCGGCCCTCTCCGTAGCGATCCGGGCGCACGTCGTCGGCGTGCGCCGGTCCGGGGCGCCCCCGTGCCTCCGGATGCCCGGATTCTCCCGTTCTTCCGATTGAACCGTCCTACGGAGCCTGACAGATGCACCGTCATCTCATCTCGGCCGCCGACCTCACCCGCGACGACGCCGTCCTGATCCTCGACACCGCCGAGGAGATGGCCCGGGTCGCCGACCGGCCGATCAAGAAACTGCCGACCCTGCGCGGCCGGACCGTCGTCAACCTCTTCTTCGAGGACTCCACCCGGACCCGGATCTCCTTCGAGGCCGCCGAGAAGCGGCTGTCCGCGGACGTCATCAACTTCACCGCCAAGGGGTCCAGCGTCTCCAAGGGGGAGTCCCTCAAGGACACCGCGCAGACCCTGGAGGCCATGGGGGTCGACGCCGTCGTCATACGGCACGGCGCCTCGGGGGCCCCGTATCGGCTGGCCACCTCCGGCTGGATCGACGCGCACGTCATCAACGCCGGCGACGGCACCCACCAGCACCCCACCCAGGCCCTGCTCGACGCCTTCACCATGCGGCGCCGGCTCGTCGGCCCGGACGCCGGGATCGGCCAGGACCTCGCCGGCCGGCGCATCACGATCGTCGGCGACGTCCTGCACAGCCGGGTCGCCCGCTCCAACGTCGACCTGCTGCACACCCTCGGCGCCGAGGTCACCCTCGTCGCCCCGCCGACCCTGCTGCCGGTCGGCATCGGGTCCTGGCCCTGCGAGGTCTCCTACGACCTCGACCGCACCCTGCCCAAGTCCGACGCCGTGATGATGCTGCGCGTGCAGCGCGAGCGCATGAAGGCCGCCTTCTTCCCGACCGAGCGCGAGTACTCACGGCGCTACGGTCTCGACGGCGAGCGCATGCGGCGGATGCCCGAGCACGCGATCGTGATGCACCCCGGCCCCATGGTCCGCGGGATGGAGATCACCGCCGAGGTGGCCGACTCCGGCCGCTGCACCGTCGTCGAACAGGTCACCAACGGGGTCTCCATCCGGATGGCCGTCCTGTACCTGCTGCTCGGGGGCAACGAACCCGCCCTCGCCCGCACCACGGAGGAGAAGTAACACCATGAGCAAGACCCTGATCCGCGGTGCGAAGGTGCTCGGCGGCGACCCGCAGGACGTGCTGATCGACGGCGGGACCGTCGCGGCCGTCGGCACCGGACTGAGCGCCGGGGCCGTCGAGGGCGCAGAGGTCGTCGAGGCCGCCGGCAAGGTGCTGCTGCCCGGCCTGGTCGACCTGCACACCCATCTGCGCGAGCCGGGCCGCGAGGACTCCGAGACCGTGCTGACCGGCACCCGCGCGGCGGCGAGCGGCGGCTACACCGCCGTGTTCGCCATGGCCAACACCTTTCCGGTCGCCGACACCGCCGGCGTCGTCGAGCAGGTCTGGCGGCTCGGCAAGGAGCACGGCTACTGCGACGTACGGCCCATCGGCGCCGTCACCGTCGGCCTGGAGGGCAGCACGCTCGCCGAACTGGGCGCCATGCACGAGTCCGCGGCCGGCGTCACCGTCTTCTCCGACGACGGCAAGTGCGTCCACGACGCCGTGATCATGCGGCGCGCCCTGGAGTACGTGAAGGCCTTCGACGGCGTCGTCGCCCAGCACGCGCAGGAACCCCGGCTGACCGAGGGCGCCCAGATGAACGAGGGCGTCGTCTCCGCCGAACTGGGCCTGGGCGGCTGGCCGGCCGTCGCCGAGGAGGCGATCATCGCCCGGGACGTCCTGCTCGCCGAGCACGTCGGCTCCCGCGTCCACATCTGCCACCTGTCGACGGCGGGCAGCGTCGAGATCGTGCGCTGGGCCAAGGCCCGCGGCATCCGCGTCACCGCCGAGGTCACCCCGCACCACCTGCTCCTCACCGACGAACTGGTGCGCACCTACAACCCGGTCTACAAGGTCAACCCGCCGCTGCGCACCGAGCGGGACGTCCTGGCGCTGCGCGAGGCGCTCGCCGACGGCACGATCGACATCGTCGCCACCGACCACGCCCCGCACCCGCACGAGGACAAGGACTGCGAGTGGGCGGCCGCGGCCATGGGCATGGTCGGCCTGGAGACCGCGCTGTCGGTGGTCCAGGAGACGATGGTCGACACGGGCCTGCTGGACTGGGCCGGCGTGGCCGACCGGATGTCCTTCGCCCCCGCGCGCATCGGACGGGCCGAGGGCCACGGCCGTCCCGTCTCGGTGGGTGAGCCCGCGAACCTCACCCTCGTCGACACGGCATACCGTGGTTCCGTGGACCCCGCGGGCTTCGCCTCGCGCAGCCGCAACACCCCGTACGAGGGCCGTGAGCTGCCGGGCCGTGTCACGCACACCTGGCTCCGGGGCACGGCCACGCTCGTCGACGGGAAGCTCACGTGACACCTGTAATCCTGCTGGCCGCCGAGAAACGATCGGCGGAAGTGACCGACTGGGCGGCCAGGATCGGCTGGGTCGTCGGACTCGCCCTCTTCGTCGCGCTCGTCTACTGGTTGATGCGCGAGGGCTGGAAGTGGCGCGGCACCCTCCAGGGCGACCTCCCCGAACTGCCCACGGCCCCGGACGACCTCGGCCCGGCGAAACTGGGCGCGAGCGGCCGCTACCACGGCTCCACCACCGCCGGCCAGTGGCTCGACCGCATCGTCGCGCACGGCCTGGGCACCCGCAGCCGGGTGGAACTCACCCTCACCGACGCGGGCCTGGACGTCGTGCGCCCCGGAGCCGGCGACTTCTTCGTCCCGGCCGACGCGCTGCGCGGGGCCCGGCTCGACAAGGGCATCGCCGGCAAAGTGCTCACCGAGGGCGGCCTGCTCGTCGTCACCTGGGCACACGGCGAGCGGCTGATCGACTCCGGCTTCCGCTTCGACCAAGCGGCCGACCACAACGAGTGGGTCCCGGCCATCGACTCCATGAGCAAGACGAACGTCACAACGGAAGGCGCCGAACGATGACAACCTCCACCCCGGGAACCACCTCTCGCAAGAAGGTGCTTCCCGCCGTACTCGTCCTGGAGGACGGCCGGGTCTTCCGCGGCCGTGCCTACGGGGCGGTGGGGGAGACCTTCGGCGAAGCGGTGTTCTCCACCGGGATGACCGGCTACCAGGAGACCCTCACCGACCCCTCCTACCACCGCCAGGTCGTCGTGATGACCACGCCGCACGTCGGCAACACCGGCGTCAACGACGACGACCCCGAGTCCCAGCGGATCTGGGTCGCCGGCTACGTCGTGCGCGACCCCGCGCGCGTGCCGTCCAACTGGCGCTCCCGCCGGGCCCTGGACGAGGAGCTCGCCGCCCAGGGCGTCGTCGGCATCAGCGGCATCGACACCCGCGCGCTCACCCGGCACCTGCGCGAACGGGGCGCCATGCGCGTCGGCATCTTCAGCGGCGACGCCGTACGGGACGACGCCGCGCTCCTGGCCGAGGTGCGGGAAACCCCCGAGATGAAGGGCGCCGACCTCGCCGCCGAGGTCGCCACCACCGAGCCGTACGTCGTCCCCGCCGTCGGCCCCGACGGCGCGCCCCTCCCGCTCGGCACCGCGAAGTTCACCGTCGCCGCGATCGACCTCGGCATCAAGGGCATGACCGCCCAGCGCATGACCCAGCGCGGCATCGAGGTGCACGTCCTGCCCGCGAACGCCACCCTCGACGACGTCTACGCCGTCAACCCCGACGGGGTGTTCTTCTCCAACGGACCCGGCGACCCCGCCACCGCCGACCACCCCGTCTCCGTGATGAGGGGAGTCCTGGAGCGCGGCACCCCGCTCTTCGGGATCTGCTTCGGCAACCAGATCCTCGGCCGCGCCCTCGGCTTCGGCACCTACAAGCTGAAGTACGGCCACCGCGGTATCAACCAGCCGGTGCAGGACCGCAGGACCGGCAAGGTCGAGGTCACCTCGCACAACCACGGCTTCGCCGTCGACGCCCCGCTCGACAAGGTCTCCGAGACCCCGTTCGGCCGGGTCGAGGTCTCCCACGTCTGCCTCAACGACAACGTGGTGGAGGGGCTCCGCCTGCTCGACCGGCCGGCCTTCAGCGTCCAGTACCACCCGGAGGCGGCGGCGGGCCCGCACGACGCCGCCTACCTGTTCGACCACTTCGTATCCCTGATGGAGGGCCAGCGTGCCTAAGCGCACCGATATCCAGTCCGTCCTGGTCATCGGCTCCGGCCCGATCGTCATCGGCCAGGCCGCCGAGTTCGACTACTCCGGCACCCAGGCGTGCCGGGTGCTGAAGGCCGAGGGCCTGCGCGTCATCCTGGTCAACTCCAACCCGGCGACGATCATGACCGACCCGGAGATCGCCGACGCCACCTACGTCGAACCGATCACCCCGGAGTTCGTCGAGAAGATCATCGCCAAGGAGCAGCCGGACGCCCTGCTGCCCACCCTGGGCGGCCAGACGGCCCTGAACACCGCGATCTCCCTGCACGAGAACGGCGTCCTGGAGAAGTACGGCGTCGAGCTGATCGGCGCCAACGTGGAGGCCATCCACAAGGGTGAGGACCGCGACCTGTTCAAGGAGGTCGTGGAGGAGGTCCGCAGGAAGATCGGCCACGGCGAGTCCGCCCGGTCCTACATCTGCCACTCCATGGACGACGTCCTCAAGGGCGTCGAGGAGCTCGGCGGCTACCCCGTCGTCGTCCGCCCGTCCTTCACCATGGGCGGCGCCGGCTCCGGCTTCGCCCACGACGAGGACGAGCTGCGCCGCATCGCCGGCCAGGGCCTCACCCTGTCGCCGACCACCGAGGTGCTCCTGGAGGAGTCCATCCTCGGCTGGAAGGAGTACGAGCTGGAGCTGATGCGCGACAAGAACGACAACGTCGTGGTCGTCTGCTCCATCGAGAACTTCGACCCCATGGGCGTGCACACCGGCGACTCGATCACCGTCGCGCCCGCGATGACGCTGACCGACCGCGAGTACCAGACCCTGCGGGACATCGGCATCGCCGTCATCCGCGAGGTCGGCGTCGACACCGGAGGCTGCAACATCCAGTTCGCGGTGAACCCCGAGGACGGGCGCGTCATCGTCATCGAGATGAACCCGCGTGTCTCGCGTTCCTCGGCCCTGGCCTCCAAGGCGACCGGGTTCCCGATCGCCAAGATCGCCGCGAAGCTCGCCGTGGGCTACACCCTCGACGAGATCCCCAACGACATCACGAAGGAGACCCCGGCCTCCTTCGAGCCGGCCCTCGACTACGTCGTCGTCAAGGCTCCCCGGTTCGCCTTCGAGAAGTTCCCGAGTGCCGACTCCACCCTCACCACCACCATGAAGTCGGTCGGCGAGGCCATGGCGATCGGCCGCAACTTCACCGAGGCCCTGCAGAAGGCGCTGCGCTCGCTGGAGAAGAAGGGCAGCCGGTTCACCTTCGTCGGCGACCCCGGGGACAAGGCGCTCCGCCTCGACGAGGCGATCCGCCCGACCGACGGCCGCATCAACGCGGTCATGCAGGCCATCCGCGCGGGGGCCACCCCCCAGGAGGTCTTCGACGCCACCAAGATCGACCCCTGGTTCGTCGACCAGCTCTTCCTCCTCAAGGAGATCGCCGACGAGCTCGCCGAGGCGCCCGAGCTGACCCGGGACCTGCTCGCCGAGGCCAAGCGGCACGGCTTCTCCGACGAGCAGATCAGCGAGATCCGCGGCCTGCGCGCGGACGTCGTCCGCGAGGTCCGGCACGCCCTGGGCATCCGCCCGGTCTACAAGACGGTCGACACCTGCGCCGCCGAGTTCGCCGCGGACACGCCGTACTTCTACTCCTCCTACGACGAGGAGACCGAGGTCGCCCCGCGCGAGAAGCCCGCGGTGATCATCCTGGGCTCCGGCCCGAACCGCATCGGCCAGGGCATCGAGTTCGACTACTCCTGCGTCCACGCCTCCTTCGCGCTGAGCGAGGCCGGGTACGAGACCGTGATGGTCAACTGCAACCCGGAGACCGTCTCCACCGACTACGACACCTCCGACCGGCTCTACTTCGAGCCGCTCACCCTGGAGGACGTCCTGGAGATCGTCCACGCGGAGGAGCAGGCCGGACCGGTCGCGGGCGTGATCGTCCAGCTCGGCGGCCAGACCCCGCTGGGCCTGGCCCAGGCGCTGAAGGACAACGGCGTGCCGATCGTCGGCACGCCCCCCGAGGCCATCCACGCCGCCGAGGACCGGGGAGCCTTCGGCCGCGTCCTGGCGGAGGCCGGCCTGCCGGCCCCCAAGCACGGCACCGCCACCACCTTCGCCGAGGCCAAGGCCATCGCCGACGAGATCGGCTACCCGGTCCTCGTCCGCCCGTCCTACGTGCTCGGCGGACGCGGCATGGAGATCGTCTACGACGAGAACCGGCTGGAGTCCTACATCGCCGAGTCGACCGAGATCAGCCCCTCCCGGCCGGTGCTGGTCGACCGGTTCCTCGACGACGCGGTCGAGATCGACGTCGACGCGCTGTACGACGGCGAGGAGCTCTACCTCGGCGGTGTCATGGAGCACATCGAGGAGGCAGGCATCCACTCCGGCGACTCGGCGTGCGCCCTGCCCCCGATCACGCTCGGCGGTTACGACATCAAGAGGCTGCGCACCTCCACCGAGGGCATCGCCCGCGGGGTCGGGGTGCGCGGCCTGATCAACATCCAGTTCGCGCTCTCCGGCGACATCCTCTACGTCCTGGAGGCCAACCCGCGCGCCTCCCGCACCGTCCCCTTCACCTCGAAGGCGACCGCGGTGCCGCTGGCCAAGGCGGCCGCCCGGATCTCCCTCGGCGCGACCGTCGCCGAACTCCGCGCGGAGGGCCTGCTCCCCGCCCAGGGGGACGGCGGCACGCTGCCCCTGGACGCGCCGATCTCCGTCAAGGAGGCGGTCCTGCCGTGGTCGCGCTTCCGCGACATCCACGGCCGCGGCGTCGACACGGTCCTCGGCCCGGAGATGCGCTCCACCGGCGAGGTCATGGGCATCGACTCCGTCTTCGGCACGGCCTACGCCAAGTCGCAGGCCGGCGCCTACGGGCCGCTGCCCACCCGGGGCCGCGCCTTCATCTCGGTCGCCAACCGGGACAAGCGCCTGATGATCTCCCCCGCGCGTGAGCTGGTCGCCCACGGCTTCGAACTGCTCGCCACCTCCGGCACCGCCGAGGTCCTCAAGCGCAACGGCATCAACGCCACCGTGGTGCGCAAGCAGTCCGAGGGCACCGGCCCGAACGGGGAGAAGACCATCGTCCAGCTGATCCACGACGGCGAGGTCGACCTCATCGTCAACACGCCGTACGGCACCGGCGGCCGTCTCGACGGCTACGACATCCGCACGGCCGCGGTGGCGCGGTCCGTGCCGTGCCTGACGACGGTCCAGGCGCTCGCCGCGGCGGTCCAGGGCATCGACGCCCTCAACCGCGGAGAGGTGGGCGTCCGCTCGCTCCAGGAACACGCGCACCATCTGACAGCCGCCCGCGACTAGGGCCGAGCCGCCGGAGGGGGACACCGATGACGGTGTCCCCCTCTTCATGAGGACCCCCCTCTTCCTGAGGACCCCCTGGGACAGGACACTCGATGTACACGTACTTCTTCCGTCTGATCTTCCGGCGCATGGACCCGGAGCGGGCCCACCGGCTGGCCTTCCGCTGGATCCGCCGCGTCGCCGGCGTCCCCGTGCTGCGCACCTTCGTCGCCGCCGTGCTCGCCCCCCGCATGAAGGAGCTGCGCACCGAGGCGCTCGGGCTGCGGCTGCACAGCCCCTTCGGACTCGCCGCCGGCTTCGACAAGAACGCCGTCGGCATCGACGGGATGGCGATGCTCGGCTTCGACCACGTCGAGATCGGCACGGTGACCGGGGAACCGCAGCCCGGGAACCCCGGCAAGCGGCTGTTCCGGCTGATGCCGGACCGGGCGCTGATCAACCGCATGGGATTCAACAACGAGGGCTCGCTGGCCGTCGCCGCCCGCCTGGCCTCCCGTACCCCCGTCTTCCGGACCGTGGTGGGCGTCAACATCGGCAAGACCAAGGCGGTACCGGAGGAGGAGGCCGTCGCGGACTACGTGAAGTCCGCCGAGCGGCTGGCACCGTACGCCGACTACCTGGTGGTCAACGTCTCCTCCCCGAACACCCCGGGACTGCGCGACCTCCAGGCCGCGGAACGGCTGCGCCCGCTGCTGGGCGCCGTCCGCGAGGCCGCCGACCGCAGCGCCCCCGGCCGCCGGGTGCCGCTGCTGGTCAAGATCGCCCCCGATCTCGCCGACGAGGACATCGACGCGGTCGCCGACCTCGCCGTGGACCTCGGCCTGGACGGGATCATCGCCACCAACACCACCATCGCGCGCGCGGAGCTCTCCCTGGCCTCCGAGCCCGCCCTGGTCGCGGAGACCGGAGGCCTGTCCGGCGCTCCGCTGAAGGCACGCTCCCTGGAGGTGCTGCGCCGCCTGTACGCCCGCGTGGGGGACCGGATCACCCTGATCGGGGTCGGCGGCATCGAGAACGCCGAGGACGCCTGGCAGCGCATCCTGGCCGGCGCCACGCTGGTCCAGGGATACAGCGCCCTCATCTACCAGGGCCCCTTCTGGAGCCGTGCCGTCCACAAGGGACTCGCCGCGCGGCTGCGCACCAGCCCGTACAGCACGCTCGCCGACGCGGTGGGCGCCGACGTGAGGAAGACGGCATGAACGGACCCGACCCCTTCGGTGCGCGCCTGCGCCGCGCCATGGACGCGCGCGGCCCGCTGTGCGTCGGCATCGACCCGCACGCCTCCCTGCTCGCCGAGTGGGGCCTGAACGACGACGTGGCCGGCCTGGAGCGGTTCAGCCGCACGGTCGTCGAGGCGGTCGCGGACCGGGTCGCCGTGCTCAAGCCGCAGAGCGCGTTCTTCGAGCGCTTCGGCTCACGCGGCGTCGCGGTGCTGGAGAGGTCGGTCGCCGAGGCGCGGGAGGCCGGCGCGCTGGTCGTCATGGACGCCAAGCGCGGCGACATCGGCTCGACCATGGCGGCCTACGCCGAGACCTTCCTGCACCGGGACTCCCCGCTGTTCTCGGACGCGCTGACCGTCTCCCCGTACCTCGGCTACGGCTCGCTGAGCCCGGCGGTGGAGAAGGCCCGGGAGAACGGCGCGGGACTGTTCGTCCTGGCGCTGACCTCCAACCCGGAGGGCGGCGAGGTGCAGCACGCGGTGCGCCCCGACGGGCGCAACGTCGCGGCGACCGTGCTCGGCCACCTGGCCGCCGAGAACGCGGGGGAGGCACCCCTGGGGTCCTTCGGCGCGGTGGTCGGCGCGACGCTCGGCGATCTGTCGTCGTACGACCTGGAGATCAACGGTCCGCTCCTAGCGCCCGGCATCGGCGCCCAGGGGGCCACGGCGGCGGATCTCCCGGCGGTCTTCGGGAAGGCGGTGCACAACGTCGTGCCGAACGTGAGCCGGGGCGTGCTGCGCCACGGTGCCGACGTGGTCGCGCTGCGTGACGCCGCGGAACGGTACGCGGAGGAGATCAGGGCGGCCGTGACGCCGACCTGAGCCTCCGACGAGGGACGCAGGAGCCCGCCGAGGCCTGGACACGGCAACAAATCCGGGGCTATTTGCCCCAAATGTTCGCACTGATCGAGGCTGACCTGGACTTTTCCGCTGTTCTCGCTGACTCTGGCGCAGTTGGACGCTAGTCTCCGACGGGTGAGGGTACCTCCCACGCCGTTAAGGCAGTGAGGGAGAACGGGCAGGAGTATGTTGCCCGTGGCTCCCAGGTGTGGGGAGACCAGGTTCCTCACCGGTCCGTATCCGACAGTTCGACATCCGAGGTGACGTAGGCGTGGCTCTTCCGCCCCTTACCCCTGAACAGCGCGCAGCCGCGCTCGAAAAGGCCGCCGCGGCTCGCCGGGAGCGGGCCGAGGTCAAGAATCGACTCAAGCACTCCGGTGCCTCCCTCCACGAGGTCATCAAGCAGGGCCAGGAGAACGACGTCATCGGCAAGATGAAGGTCTCCGCGCTGCTCGAGTCCCTGCCGGGCGTGGGCAAAGTCCGCGCCAAGCAGATCATGGAGCGGCTGGGCATCTCCGAGAGCCGCCGGGTACGTGGCCTCGGCTCCAACCAGATCGCCTCCCTGGAGCGCGAGTTCGGCAGCACCGGCTCCTGAGTGCCGGGGTGCCCGGGACCGGAGTCCCGGGCACCCCGGAATTGCTGGAATAATCGCCGCATGGCTGCAACACCCCGGGGGACGACCCCCGTACCCCCGGACGCTCGTCCGCGGCTGACCGTGCTCTCCGGCCCCTCGGGGGTCGGCAAGAGCACGGTCGTCGCCCATATGCGCAAGGCGCACCCCGAGGTCTGGCTCTCGGTGTCGGCGACGACCCGCAAGCCGCGCCCCGGGGAACAGCACGGGGTCCACTACTTCTTCGTCACCGACGACGAGATGGACAAGCTGATCGCCAACGGCGAGCTGCTGGAGTGGGCCGAGTTCGCGGGCAACCGCTACGGTACCCCCCGCGCGGCGGTGCTGGAGCACCTGGAGTCGGGCCTGCCCGTCCTCCTGGAGATCGACCTCCAGGGCGCCCGGCAGGTCCGTACGTCCATGTCCGAGGCGCAGCTGGTGTTCCTGGCCCCGCCCTCCTGGGAGGAGCTGGTGCGCCGGCTCACGGGCAGGGGCACCGAGTCGCCCGAGGTGGTCGAGCGCCGGCTGGAGGCCGCGAAGATCGAACTGGCCGCCGAGCCGGAGTTCGACACCACCCTGGTCAACACCTCCGTCGAGGACGTGGCCCGCGAGCTGCTAGCCTTGATGAACGTCGTGTGACCGTCAGCGTTTCCTCAGCGGCCGTCCCGCGATCACGCAGACCTCGTCTGCGCTCATCTTTACCCGTCTTTTCCACCCATCGGAAGGTAGAGCGTGTCCTCTTCCATCTCCACGCCCGAGGGCATCATCAACCCGCCGATCGACGAGCTCCTCGAGGCCACGGACTCGAAGTACAGCCTCGTGATCTACGCGGCCAAGCGGGCTCGCCAGATCAACGCGTACTACTCGCAGCTCGGTGAAGGGCTCCTCGAGTACGTCGGTCCCCTCGTCGACACCCACGTCCACGAGAAGCCGCTCTCGATCGCCCTGCGTGAGATCAACGCGGGACTGCTGACCTCCGAGGCCGTCGAAGGCCCCGCTCAGTAAGTCGCACCGTCGTATCGGCGACTCTCGACCGACTTTTCCACAGGCCCGGCAGCACGGCTGCCGGGCCTGTGGTTTTGTCGGGGGCGGGGGGAGTGAGGGCCGTTCCCCGCGGTGGTGCAGCATGAAGGGTGCGCGCCCGCCCGAGGCGCGCACGGGAGCCGGGTAGCCGAAAGAACCGGGAAGAACCGGGAAGCCACCTGGAAAGAGCCGGAAAGAGACGGAGAGGCATGGACAAGCCGAAGGTCGTTCTGGGCGTCACCGGCGGCATCGCCGCGTACAAGGCCTGCGAGCTGCTCAGGCGGCTGACGGAGTCGGGGCACGACGTGCGCGTGGTCCCCACCGCCTCCGCGCTGCACTTCGTCGGCGCCGCCACCTGGTCCGCGCTCTCCGGGAACCCGGTCACCACCGAGGTCTGGGACGACGTCCACGAGGTGCCGCACGTCCGCATCGGGCAGCACGCCGACCTGGTGGTCGTCGCTCCGGCCACCGCGGACATCCTGGCGAAGGCGGCGCACGGCCTGGCCGACGACCTCCTCACCAACACCCTGCTCACCGCCCGATGTCCGGTGGTCTTCGCCCCCGCCATGCACACCGAGATGTGGGAGCACCCGGCCACCCGGGAGAACGTGGCGACCCTGCGCCGACGCGGTGCCGTCGTCATCGAACCGGCGGTCGGCCGGCTCACCGGCGTGGACACCGGAAAGGGCCGGCTGCCCGATCCCGGCGAGATATTCGAGGTCTGCCGGCGGGTGCTGGCCCGGGGCGTGGCCGAGCCCGACCTCGAGGGACGGCACGTCGTGATCAGCGCCGGCGGCACCCGCGAGCCCCTCGACCCGGTCCGCTTCCTCGGCAACCGCTCCTCCGGCAAGCAGGGCTACGCCCTCGCCCGTACCGCCGCCGCGCGGGGCGCGCGCGTCACGCTGATCGCCGCCAACTCGTTCCTGCCCGACCCCGCGGGGGTCGACGTCGTCCCCGTGGGGACCGCCGTGGAACTGCGTGCGGAAGTACTGCGCGCCGCCGCCGACGCCGACGCGGTGGTGATGGCCGCCGCCGTCGCCGACTTCCGGCCCGCGGTCTACGCGACCGGCAAGATCAAGAAGAAGGACGGGCAGGAGCCCGAGCCCGTCGCCCTGGTGCGCAACCCGGACGTCCTCGCAGAGATCGCCGCCGACCGGGCCCGCCCCGGACAGGTGATCGTGGGTTTCGCCGCGGAGACGGACGACGTCCTCGCCAACGGCCGGGCCAAGTTGAAGCGCAAGGGCTGCGATCTGCTCGTGGTCAACGAGGTCGGTGAGCACCGGACGTTCGGCTCGGAGGAGAACGAGGCGGTGGTGCTGGGGGCCGACGGCAGCGAGACGCCCGTGGCCCACGGCCCCAAGGAGGCCCTGGCCGACACGGTCTGGGACCTGGTCGCCGAACGCCTGGGCTGAACGGGAACAGCCGGTGCGCGGGCCGGAAAAGCCCTCCGCCGGGGTGTGGCGCCTCTGGTCAACCCGCCTCGGCATGGGCAGAATGCCCGTGCCGCAGGTCACGGCGCTCCCGAGAGGCGAGACAGGGGGCCCCGTGGCGAGGCGCGACAGATAAGCTGTTCCACGGACGGCGTGAGGTGCAGCCCCCGCCGTCCGTCAATGATCAGCCAGCAGCCGCTGCAACCCCAGGGAGCGTTGTGTCCCGTCGTCTCTTCACCTCGGAGTCCGTGACCGAGGGTCACCCCGACAAGATCGCTGACCAGATCAGCGACACCATCCTCGACGCACTGCTGCGCGAGGACCCGGCCTCGCGCGTCGCCGTCGAGACCCTGATCACCACCGGTCTGGTGCACGTGGCCGGAGAGGTCACGACCAAGGCGTACGCGCCGATCCCGCAGCTGGTGCGGGAGAAGATCCTGGAGATCGGCTACGACTCCTCGAAGAAGGGCTTCGACGGTGCCTCCTGCGGCGTGTCGGTGTCGATCGGGGCCCAGTCCCCGGACATCGCGCAGGGCGTCGACACCGCTTACGAGAGCCGGGTCGAGGGTGCCGCCGCAGGTGGGGAAACGGACGAGTTGGACCGGCAGGGCGCCGGGGACCAGGGTCTGATGTTCGGCTACGCGTCGGACGAGACGCCGACGCTGATGCCGCTGCCGATCTTCCTCGCGCACCGCCTGTCCAAGCGCCTGTCCGACGTGCGCAAGAACGGCACGATCCCCTACCTGCGTCCGGACGGCAAGACCCAGGTCACCATCGAGTACGACGGCGACAAGGCGGTCCGCCTCGACACCGTGGTCGTCTCCTCCCAGCACGCCTCCGACATCGACCTCGAGTCGCTGCTCGCCCCGGACATCCGCGAGTTCGTCGTGGAGCCGGAGCTGAAGGCGCTGCTGGACGAGGGCATCAAGCTGGACACCGAGAACTACCGTCTGCTGGTCAACCCCACCGGCCGCTTCGAGATCGGCGGGCCGATGGGCGACGCGGGCCTCACCGGCCGCAAGATCATCATCGACACCTACGGCGGTATGGCCCGCCACGGCGGCGGCGCCTTCTCGGGCAAGGACCCCTCCAAGGTGGACCGCTCGGCGGCGTACGCGATGCGCTGGGTCGCCAAGAACGTGGTCGCGGCCGGTCTGGCCGCCCGCTGCGAGGTCCAGGTGGCGTACGCCATCGGCAAGGCCGAGCCGGTCGGGCTGTTCGTGGAGACCTTCGGCACCGCCAAGGTCGGCCCCGAGCTGATCGAGAAGGCGATCGACGAGGTGTTCGACCTGCGTCCGGCCGCCATCATCCGCGACCTGGACCTGCTCCGCCCGATCTACTCGCAGACCGCCGCCTACGGCCACTTCGGCCGCGAGCTGCCCGACTTCACCTGGGAGCGCACCGACCGCGTGGACGCGCTGCGCAAGGCGGCGGGCCTGTAGCCCGCACGCCCGCACCCACGGCACGTCAGCCGAGGCCCGGCGCTCCTTCGGGGGTGGCGGGCCTCGGCGCGTCCCCGGGGGCGGGAGCGCAGCCGGTTGTCAGTCGCGTTTGGTAAGAATGCAAGCGTGAGCAGTGAGAACGGGCAGGTGGACGGTGGTGCGCGGGGCGCCCCGCCGGAGCAGCTCGCGCTCATCCGCGAGACCGTGCGCAAGGCGGACACGCCCCGGGCCAAGCCGCGGACCTGGCGGGGCGCCGCGCTCGCCGGACAGCTGCCGGTCGCGCGCGTCCTGGTCGACAAGGGCGTGCTGCACCTCGACCGGTACTTCGACTACGCGGTGCCCGAGGAACTCGACGCCGACGCGCAGCCGGGCGTCCGGGTGCGGGTGCGGTTCGGGGCCGGCCGGCACCGGGTGCGCGAGGGACGCCGAGAGGGCGGGGGGCTGATCGACGGGTTCCTCGTCGAGCGACTCGCCGAGTCCGACTACTCCGGCCCGCTGGCCGCCCTCGCCCAGGTGGTCTCGCCCGAGCCGGTCCTGAGCGAGGAGCTGCTGGGGCTGGCCCGCGCGGTCGCCGACCGGTACGCGGGCAGCCTCGCCGACGTGCTCCAGCTCGCCGTGCCGCCGCGCAACGCCCGCGCCGAGCGGCGCCCCTCACCCGACCCCGTACCGCCGCCCCCGGCGCCCCCACCGGGCTCCTGGGCCCGGTACGAACAGGGGGAGGGCTTCCTCCGGTCGCTGGCCTCCGGCGGCGCTCCGCGCGCCGTGTGGAACGCGCTGCCCGGACCGCTGTGGAGCGAGGAGCTGGCCCGTGCCGTCGCGGCGACACTGGCCTCGGGGCGCGGCGCGCTCGTCGTCCTGCCGGACGGCCGGACCGTCGCCCGTGTCGACGCCGCGCTCACCGAGCTCCTCGGCGAGGGACGGCACGCCGTACTGACCGCCGACGCCGGACCCGAGAAGCGGTACGCGCAGTGGCTCGCCGTGCGGCGGGGCTCGGTGCGCGCCGTGATCGGCACCCGGGCGGCGATGTTCGCGCCCGTCCGGGATCTCGGACTGATCGCGCTCTGGGACGACGGCGACGCCAGCCACAGCGAGCAGCACGCCCCGCAGCCGCACGCGCGCGAAGTGCTGCTGCTGCGGGCGGCACAGGACAGGTGCGGCTTCCTGCTGGGGAGCTGGAGCTGCACGGTGGAGGCCGCCCAGCTGGTCGAGACCGGCTGGGCCGGACCGCTGGTCGCCGGAAGGGACCGGGTACGGGCCGCCGCGCCGCTGGTGCGGACCGTCGGCGACGGGGACCTCGCGCGCGACGAGGCCGCCCGCGCCGCCCGGCTGCCGACGCTCGCCTGGCAGACCCTCAGGGAGGGGCTGCGGCACGGGCCGGTGCTCGTACAGGTGCCCCGGCGCGGCTACGTCCCCCGGATGGCGTGCGCCGGCTGCCGCGCCCCGGCACGGTGCCGGCACTGCTCCGGGCCGCTGGAGGCGCACGGTGCCGACGATCTGCGGTGCGGGTGGTGCGGGCGTGAGGAGACCGGCTGGCACTGTCCGGAGTGCGGCGGGTTCCGGCTGCGGGCCCAGGTGGTGGGGGCCCGCCGGACCGCCGAGGAGCTGGGCCGTGCCTTCCCCGCCGTGCCGGTGCGCACCTCGGGGCGCGAGCATGTGCTGGACACGGTGCCGGACACGCCCGCGCTGGTGGTGAGCACCCCCGGGGCCGAGCCGGTCGCGGAGGGCGGCTACGCGGCGGCGCTGCTGCTGGACGGCTGGGCGATGCTGGGCCGGCCCGATCTGCGGGCCGCGGAGGAGGCGCTGCGCCGGTGGATCGGCGCGGCGGCGCTGGTGCGTCCGCAGGCGGCCGGCGGCACGGTGGTGGTGATCGCCGAGCCGACGCTGCGGCCCGTGCAGGCGCTGGTGCGGTGGGACCCGGTGGGGCACGCGGTGCGGGAGCTGGGCGAACGGACCGAGCTGGGCTTCCCGCCGGTGTCGCGGATGGCGGCCGTGTCGGGACCGGGGGAGGCCGTGGCGGAGTTCCTCCGCGCGGTCGAACTGCCGGGGGAGGCGGAGGTGCTGGGACCCGTCCCGCTGCCCCTCACCCCCGCCGGCCGCCCCCGGCGACCGGGCGGTTCGCCGCCCGGGGACCACTGGGAGCGGGCGCTGATCCGGGTACCGCCGGGCAGCGGAGCGGCGCTCACCGGCGCACTGAAGGCGGCCCAGGCGGCGCGCACGGCCCGCGGGGGCGACATCCCGGTGCGGGTGCGGATCGACCCCCCCGACATCGGCTGAACGGCGCCGAGGAACCGCCGGTCAGCCGTTGCGGGGGCCGGGGAAGGTCGGGGGAGCGGGGAACGCCGGGGGACGGGGGTCGTTGCGGAGGGGCGAACTGCTCGCCGTGGGCTGGGTCGGCATGGAACGGGCGGCCGGCACCGTCGGCACGGCGGAGACCCCGGCGCCCACGTTGACCGTGCGGGCCCCCGACGGCTCCGCGGTGTGCTCCGTCTCCACGGCCGGGGCGGTCGGCCGGGCGGCCGCGGCGCGGCGGGCGCCGTAGCGGCGGTGCACCGCCTGCTTGGTGACGCCGAGCGCGGAGCCCACCGCGTCCCACGAGAAGCCCAGCGAGCGGTCGAAGTCGACGGCCGCGGTGACCAGGGTCTCGACGCTGTCCCGCAGTTCCTGGGCGAGCCGGACCGTCGGAGCCGGGGCACGTCCGTAGACGACGAAGCCCGTGGAGGGACCGGAACGGCGCGGGCGGTAGACGTTGCCCAGCTGGGCGGTGAGTGTGCGCAGTGCGTCCACCTGCCGGCGGACCCGCTCGATGTCCCGCACCAGCAAGTGCAGGCTGGCACGAGCCTGGGCGTCGTGGGTTGCGTGGTCGGCCATGGAACAAGCCTCTCGAACCGGCGTTGAATGGAACGGGCCGCGTCCGGGCCCGATGTGGTCAACTCTTTCTTGACCAACGCGGACGCGCCCCATGAGTCACGGGGTGGGGGCGTGGCGACATATGCGCACGCCCCCGTGCGCAGGCCTGCGCCTCGGCTTCGTCCGACGTGTCGTCCCCCATAGACTGGTGCGCTGCCCGCATCCGTCCCCGCCCGAGAGGCCCGAACCACTCCATGAAGCTGGTCTTCGCCGGCACCCCCGAGGTCGCCGTTCCCGCCCTGGACGCTCTGCTCGCCTCGGAGCGGCACGAGGTGGCCGCCGTCGTCACCCGGCCCGACGCACCGGCCGGGCGGGGCCGCAGGCTGGTGGCCTCTCCGGTCGCCGAGCGGGCGCGGGAGGCCGGGATCGAGGTGCTCAAGCCGGTGACGCCCCGGGACCCGGAGTTCCTGGAGCGGCTGCGCGAGATCGCCCCCGACTGCTGCCCCGTCGTCGCCTACGGCGCCCTGCTGCCCCGGGTCGCCCTCGACATCCCGGAGCGGGGCTGGGTCAACCTGCACTTCTCGCTGCTGCCCGCCTGGCGCGGTGCGGCGCCCGTGCAGCACGCCGTCATGGCGGGGGACGAGATCACCGGTGCGTCCACCTTCCTCATCGAGGAGGGGCTCGACTCCGGGCCGGTCTACGGCACCGTCACCGAGGAGATCCGCCCCACCGACACCAGCGGCGACCTGCTCACCCGGCTCGCCTTCGCCGGCGCCGGGCTGCTCGCCGCGACCATGGACGGCATCGCCGACGGCACCCTGAAGGCCGTACCGCAGCCCGCCGACGGGGTCACCCTCGCCCCGAAGGTCTCCGTCGAGGACGCCCGCGTCGACTGGAACGCCCCGGCCCTGCGCGTCGGCCGGATCGTGCGCGGCTGCACCCCCGCGCCCGGCGCCTGGACCACCTTCCGGGGCGAGCGGCTCAAGCTCGTCCAGGTCGTCCCCGCTCCCGACCGCACGGACCTCGCCCCGGGCCGGGTGTCCGCGGGCAAGAACAACGTGTACGTCGGCACCGGTTCGCACGCCGTGGAGCTGCTGTGGGTGCAGGCCCAGGGCAAGAAGCCGATGCGGGCGGCGGACTGGGCACGCGGCGCGCGGATCGGCGCGGAGGAGACGGTCGGCGCCTGAGGCCGCGGGGCCCGGCCCCCCTCCGGCCGCACCTCGGCCTTCTTCGAGGACGTAGGCTGGACCGCGCACTTCATCCCACATCCGGAGCACCTTTTTCGTGAGCGACCAGCCCCGCAGGCCCGGCAAGCCCTACCGTCGGCCCAAGAAGGACCCCGTCCGCATCCTCGCCTTCGAGGCCCTGCGGGCCGTGGACGAGCGGGACGCCTACGCCAACCTCGTCCTGCCGCCGTTGCTGCGCAGGGCCCGCGAGGGCGGTGACTTCGACGCCCGGGACGCGGCGCTCGCCACCGAGCTGGTGTACGGAACGCTGCGCCGGCAGGGCACGTACGACGCGGTCGTCGCGGCCTGCGTCGACCGGCCGCTGCGGGAGGTGGACCCGCCCGTGCTGGACGTGCTCGGCCTGGGCGCGCACCAGCTGCTCGGGACCCGGATCCCCACGCACGCCGCGGTCTCCGCCACCGTCGAGCTCGCGCGCGTGGTGCTCGGCGACGGGCGGGCCAAGTTCGTCAACGCCGTGCTGCGCAAGGTCGCGCAGCACGACCTCGACGGCTGGCTGGAGCGGGTCGCGCCGCCCTACGACGAGGACCCCGAGGACCATCTCGCCGTCGTGCACTCGCACCCGCGCTGGGTCGTCTCCGCGCTGTGGGACTCCCTCGGCGGCGGCCGTGCCGGCATCGAGGAACTGCTGCGGGCGGACAACGAGCGGCCCGAGGTGACCCTGGTCGCCCGCCCCGGGCGCGCCACCACCGAGGAACTGCTCGGCGAGGAGGCCGCCCTCCCGGGACGCTGGTCGCCGTACGCGGTGCGGCTGAGCGAGGGCGGCGAGCCGGGCGCGATCCCGGCCGTCGCGGACGGCCGGGCCGGAGTGCAGGACGAGGGCAGCCAGCTCGTCGCGCTCGCCGTCGCCAACGCCCCGCTGGACGGGCCGGACCGCAGGTGGCTGGACGGCTGCGCCGGCCCCGGTGGCAAGGCCGCGCTGCTCGCCGCGCTCGCCGCCGAGCGCGGAGCCGCCCTGCTGGCCTCCGAGAAGCAGCCGCACCGGGCCGGCCTGGTCGCGAAGGCGCTGGCCGGGAACCCCGGCCCGTACCAGGTCGTCGTCGCCGACGGGACCCGGCCGCCGTGGCGGCCCGGCAGCTTCGACCGGGTGCTGGTGGATGTGCCGTGCACCGGGCTCGGCGCCCTGCGCCGCCGGCCCGAGGCGCGCTGGCGCCGCCGGCCGGACGACCTGGACGGCTTCGCCCCGCTGCAGCGCGGGCTGCTGCGCGGCGCCCTGGAAGCCGTACGGGTCGGCGGCGTCGTCGGCTACGCCACCTGCTCGCCGCACCTCGCCGAGACCCGGGCGGTCGTCGCCGACCTGCTCAAACAGTTCCCGGACACCGAGCTCCTCGACGCCCGGCCGCTGCTGCCCGGGGTCCCGGAGCTGGGCGAGGGCCCCGACGTACAGCTGTGGCCGCATCTGCACGGAACCGACGCCATGTACCTGGCGCTCATCCGCCGGACCGGCTGACCCCGCCCCGAGGAGCTCCGAACGAAACGGGCGGCCGGTCCGCCCGCGACCGGATCGGAACCCGGCCGATGCCGCCGACCCTCGACGGGCATGGCAGGCTTGGTGCATGGCTGCGCAGATCAACCCCAGCATTCTGTCCGCCGACTTCGCCCGCCTCGCGGACGAGGCACGGGCGGTCGAGGGAGCCGACTGGCTCCACGTCGACGTCATGGACAACCACTTCGTCCCGAACCTCACGCTCGGTGTGCCGGTCGTGGAGTCGCTCGCCCGTGCGACGGACACTCCGCTGGACTGCCACCTGATGATCGAGGCCCCCGACCGCTGGGCGCCCCAGTACGTCGAGGCGGGGGCCGGTTCCGTCACCTTCCACGTCGAGGCGGCCGCCGCACCGGTGCGGCTGGCCCGCGAGATCCGGGCCAAGGGGGCGCGGGCCTCCATGGCGCTGAAGCCCGCGACCCCCATCGAGCCCTACGAGGACCTGCTCCCCGAGCTCGACATGCTGCTGATCATGACGGTCGAGCCGGGCTTCGGGGGGCAGGCCTTCCTCGACATCATGCTGCCGAAGATCCGCCGCACCCGCGAGCTGATCAGCAAGCACGGCCTGGAGCTCTGGCTGCAGGTCGACGGCGGGGTCTCGGCCTCCACCATCGAGCAGTGCGCCGACGCCGGCGCCGACGTCTTCGTCGCGGGATCGGCCGTGTACGGGGCGGCGGACCCGGCCGAGGCGGTGCGCGCACTGCGCCGCCAGGCCGAGGCCGCCACGGGCAAGGCGTCCTGGGCGTGCGACCACTGAGCCACGAGAACATGAACGGCTTTCAGCAGGGCTGATCGACCGCGCCGGATCTGCGAGGATGAACGGCGAATCCAGAGTGTGAACAGCAGTGAGGAGAACGCCGTGTCGGGTATGTCGGCGGCGGGCCGTTCAGCCATGCGGATGGGACCCGCTGAGCTGGTGCAGGCGGCGGCCATGGCCCGCCGCTTCTACCTCGAGGGCAAGTCCAAGATCCAGATCGCCGAGGAGTTCGGCGTCAGCCGCTTCAAGGTGGCCCGGGTCCTGGAGACCGCCCTCGAACGGGATCTCGTACGCATCGAGATCCGTGTGCCCGCCGAGCTGGACGCGGAGCGCTCCGACGCGCTGCGCGCCCGCTACGGCCTGCGGCACGCCGTCGTGGTGGAGTCCCCGGCCGAGGCCGAGGAGACACCCGACCCCGAGAACCTCGGAGAGGTGGCCGCCGACCTGCTCGGCGAACTGGTCGACGAGGGCGATGTGCTGGGCCTGGCCTGGGGCCGGTCCACCATCCACATGGCGGCGGCCCTGGACCGGCTGCCGCCCTGCACGGTCGTGCAGCTGACGGGCGTGTACGACGCCGGGACCGCCGAGCGCGGCTCGGTGGAGGCCGTGCGGCGGGCCGCACAGGTGTCGGGCGGCGACGCCCACCCCATCTACGCGCCGATGCTGCTGCCGGACGCGGCCACCGCTCAGGCGCTGCGCCACCAGACGGGCATCGCGCGGGCCTTCGAGTACTTCGACAAGGTCACGGTCGCCTGCGTCTCCATCGGATCGTGGGAGCCGGGCATCTCGACGGTGCACGACATGCTCTCGGACGAGGAGCGCGCGCACTACGCCTCGCTCGGCGTCGCCGCGGAGATGTCCGCCCACCTCTTCGACTCCGACGGACGCCGGGTCGGCCGCGACCTGGGCGAGCGGTGCATCACGGTCACCGCCGACCAGCTCCGCCGGGTCCCCGAGGTCGTCGCGATCGCCGGCGGGCAGCGCAAGGGCCCCGCCATCGACGCGGTGCTGCGCTCCGGGCTCGTCACCAGCCTGGTGACGGACACCTCGGCCGCGGACTACCTGATGGCGGCGGGACCGGCCCCCAGGTCCGCCCTGAACCGCTCGGACCCCGACGGCCCCTGACCGGCCCCGGGGACGCGTGGGCCCGGGGCGGGCGCGGCGGCACCGGGCGCACGGTGCCGCGGCTCCTGCCCGCCTGCCCGGCCCCGCGTCCCGTCGCCCACCGCGGCCCGGACATTCGGAGATTCCTCCCAGTGCCCGGCGGCGCGGCCTGGACGATCCGCCCGGAGAGGGCGTTCCGTCCGTCATGGGAGAATGAAGTACGTGCTCTTCCCCCTGGCTGACCTGTCCGGGGGCCACCTCTGAACCACCGGGATGTGCAGCACGTGCGTTTCCTCAACGACATCCAGCCCCCGTACGACCTGACGTACGACGACGTCTTCATGGTGCCGAACCGGTCCGCCATCGGTTCCCGGCAGAGCGTGGACCTCAGCTCCCCGGACGGCACGGGCACCACCATCCCGCTCGTCGTCGCCAACATGACGGCCATCGCCGGCCGCCGCATGGCCGAGACGGTGGCCCGCCGGGGCGGGCTCGTGGTCATCCCGCAGGACATCCCGATCGAGGTCGTCACCGAGGTCGTCTCCTGGGTCAAGAGCCGCCACCTGGTCCTCGACACCCCCATCGTGCTCGCCCCGCACCAGACCGTCGCCGACGCGCTCGCCCTGCTGCCCAAGCGCGCGCACAACGCGGGCGTCGTCGTGGACGACGAGCACCGGCCGGTCGGCGTGGTCACCGACACCGACCTGTCCGGCGTGGACCGGTTCACCCAGCTCACCGAGGTCATGTCCCGCGACCTGCTGCTCGTCGACGCCGGCATGGACCCGCGCGAGGCCTTCAACACCCTGGACGGCGCCAACCGGCGCTACGCCCCCGCCGTCGACGAGCACGGCCGCCTCGCCGGCATCCTCACCCGCAAGGGCGCCCTGCGGGCCACCCTGTACACGCCGGCCACCGACGCGCAGGGCAGGCTGCGGATCGCCGCGGCCGTCGGCATCAACGGCGATGTCGCGGGCAAGGCCCAGCAGCTGCTGGAGGCGGGCGTCGACACGCTCGTCATCGACACGGCGCACGGGCACCAGGAGTCGATGATCAGCGCGCTGAAGCTGGTGCGCGACCTCGATCCGCAGGTCCCGGTCGCCGCGGGCAACGTCGTCGCCGCCGCGGGGGTGCGCGATCTGATCGAGGCCGGCGCGGACATCGTCAAGGTCGGTGTCGGCCCCGGCGCCATGTGCACCACCCGCATGATGACCGGCGTCGGCCGTCCGCAGTTCTCCGCGGTGCTGGAGTGCGCGGCGGAGGCGAGGAAGTACGGCAAGCACGTGTGGGCCGACGGCGGCATCCGTCACCCGCGCGACGTCGCGATGGCGCTCGCGGCCGGTGCGTCCAACGTGATGGTCGGCTCCTGGTTCGCCGGGACCCACGAGTCCCCCGGCGACCTCCAGCACGACGCGGACGGCCGCCCCTACAAGGAGTCCTTCGGCATGGCCTCCGCGCGCGCCGTGCGCAACCGCACCTCGGAGGAGTCGGCCTACGACCGGGCCCGCAAGTCGCTGTTCGAGGAGGGCATCTCCACCTCCCGCATGTTCCTCGACCCGGCCCGGCCCGGCGTCGAGGACCTGATCGACTCGGTCATCGCGGGCGTCCGCTCCTCCTGCACGTACGCGGGCGCCGGCTCCCTGGAGGAGTTCGCCGAGAAGGCCGTCGTCGGTGTCCAGAGCGCCGCCGGCTACGCCGAGGGCAAGCCGCTGCACGCCAGCTGGACCTGACCGACCCCGGCGGGCCCGGCCGGTTCCGTACCG
Source organism: Streptomyces sp. NPDC004051 (assembly GCF_053604275.1). Classification (NCBI taxonomy): domain Bacteria; kingdom Bacillati; phylum Actinomycetota; class Actinomycetes; order Kitasatosporales; family Streptomycetaceae; genus Streptomyces; species Streptomyces sp. NPDC004051. The sequence continues at coordinate 123,301 of NZ_JBSGHG010000012.1, forward strand.
GCCCGGCCCGCCGATCCCGTTGTGGACCTCCCGGAAGCGAAGTGAACCACCCGCAGTGCTGAACGATCTCGACGAACGCATCGTGCACGCCCTCGCCGAGGACGCCCGCCGCTCCTACGCGGACATCGGCCAGCTCGTCGGCCTGTCCGCGCCCGCGGTGAAGCGGCGCGTGGACCGGCTGCGCGCCACCGGCGCCATCACCGGCTTCACGGTACGGGTGGATCCCGCCGCCCTCGGCTGGGAGACCGAGGGGTTCGTCGAGATCTACTGCCGCGGCAACACCTCCCCGGAGACCATCCAGCGGGGCCTGGAGCGCTACCAGGAGGTCGTGTCCGCCTCCACCGTCACCGGGGAGGCGGACGCGGTCGCCCAGGTCTTCGCCGCCGACATGCGGCACTTCGAGCGGGTCCTGGAACGGATCGCGGGGGAGCCGTTCGTCGAGCGGACCAAGTCCGTGCTGGTGCTGTCGCCACTGCTGCGCCGCTTCTCGTCGGGCTCGCCGACCTAGGCGAGAACCCCGGCCGCGGCTTCGAGGCGAACGCCGACCGGAACGCGGCCCGGAACGCCCTGCACCCGTACCGGAGCGGCCATGGGACGATCCCGGCTGCCCCGGCAACGGCTCAGGCGCGGCGGAGACGTGCTGCCGCCCCCTCCACCCCCGTCCCGGAGCCGTGACCGTCCGGCCGGACACGTCGGCCGGACACGTCGGCCGGGACATATCGACCGGGCGCGGAAACGCCGGACCGCATCCGGCTCCGGCGTCTACCATCGATGCCATGACCTGGCGACATTGATCCACCCCTCGTGCCTCCCGTGGGCCTCCCCGGGCGCCGTACGTCCTCCACGTCCGGTGTCCGAACCACCCTCACGGGAAGGCCCCATGACTCTCACGCCCCCGCGTGCGCCCGACCCCCGCGTCCGACGGCTGACGACCACGCTGTACGGCTACGCGTTCCTCGAAGACTTCGTGCTGCTCTACCCGGTGTACGCGCTGTTGTTCAGCGACACCGGTCTCACGGTCTGGCAGATCTCCTCCCTGTTCGCCCTCTGGTCGGTCACCGGCGTCCTGCTGGAGATCCCCTCCGGCGTCTGGGCGGACGCCGTCTCCCGGCGCCTGCTGCTGTGGCTCGGCCCGCTGCTCACCGCAGCCGGCTTCGCCCTGTGGGTGCTGCTGCCCTCCTACGGCGCCTTCGCGGCCGGCTTCGTGCTGTGGGGCGCCGGCGGGGCGCTCGCCTCCGGTGCGCTGGAGGCCCTCGTCCACGACGAACTGGAGCGGCTCGGCGCGGCCGACCGCTACGCCCGCGTCATGGGCCGCGCCCGCGCGGCGGGACTGGTCGCCGTGATGGCGGCCATGGGGTTCGCCGGTCCGGTGCTGGCCTGGGGCGGCCACACCGCCGTCGGCGCCGCCAGCGTCCTGGGGTGCGTGCTGACCACGGCCACGGCCCTCCGGTTCCCGGAGCACCGCCGCCCGGCGACCGGGCACGAGGGCTGGACCGCACCCCTGCGCGCCGGGCTCGCCGAGGCCCGCGCCGACCGGTCGGTGCGCGGCGCGCTGCTGCTCGTACCGGCCGTGGGCGCGGTCTGGGGCGCCCTCGACGAGTACACGCCGCTGCTGGTGCGGGACACCGGCGTCGCGGACGGGACGGTTCCCTGGCTGCTCCTGCTGATCTGGACCGGCGCCACCGCCGGAAGCCTGCTGGCCGGGGAGGGCGAACGCCTCGGCACGACCGGACTCGCGAGCCTGCTCGCGGGCTCCGGACTGCTCCTGGCCCTCGGCTCCGCCGCGGGCACGACGGCCGGGCTCGTGCTCGTCGCCCTCGCCTTCGGCGGCTTCCAGGCGGCGACCGTACTGGCCGACGCGCGACTCCAGCGGCGGATCGCGGACACCGGGCGGGCCACCCTGACCTCGGTCGCGGGACTGGGCACCGAGCTGGCCACGGTCGCGGCGTTCGGCGGCTACGCGGTGATCGCCTCGCGCGGCGGACACAGCACGGCCTTCGCCGTGCTCGCGCTGCCGTATCTGGTGACGGCGTTGCTCCTGATGCTCGTGAGGCCATTGCGCTCGCCGCGCGGCGTCCCGTAGGTTGTGCGCCTCGCTACCGACTGGTAACACCGTCGGTGGCCGTTTTCGCTGCCCAGTCATCCGAGCATCCTGGGAGAGAGCCATGCGTCGGCTCATCGGCCGCCCCACCACGGTCCGCGCCCGCATCGTCGCGCTCGCGTTCGCCCCGGCGCTCGCCCTGCTGGTGCTGTGGACCTTCACCATGGTGTCGGTCACCGGAGAACTGCGCGCACTGATCCGGCTGCAGGGCGTGTACGAGGACTTCGGCACACCCGTCGACACGGCGATCGGACAGATCCAGATCGAACGGCGGCTCGCCGCCACGTACCTGGGGGCCGGCCACCGTACGTCCGCGGCCCCGGACCTGATGGAACAGCAGCGCCGCACCGACCGTGCCGTGAACGCCATGCGCCACGCGATCCGAGACGGCGACCGCGGTCGGCTCTCCGGTCGGCAGCGCCGGGCCCTCGACGCCGTGGTCGGCGCCGCCGACGAACTCGAGGAACTGCGCCACCGGGTCCTGTCCCGCGACATCTCCTGGGACAGGGCCGTCGACGCGTACGGCGCGCTCGTGGAACCCGGCTTCGACGTGCAGTCCGCACTCACCGCACTGCAGGCCGGACAGCTCGCGCGGGAGGCGCAGGTCGTCGTCGAGCTCGTCCGGGTGCGGGAGTTCGTCTCCCGTGAGGACGCCCTCGTGGCCGGAGCACGTGCGGCCGGCCGGCTCACCGACCGGCAGTACGCCACACTCACCGCGACCGTCGAACACCGCCGGGTCTTCGAGCGGACGTACGTGGCCGACCTGCCGACCGACTCACGGGTGCTGTTCGAGGAGTTCCAACGCGGCGAGCTGCACCGCGCGTTGACCCGGAGCGAGGACGCGCTGCTGGAGGCGGGGCCGGAGCGTGCCGGTGAGGCAGTCGCGGCCGAGGCCTGGCGTACGACCACCGACCGGGCCGTCAAGCGCTACATGGAACTGTGCACCCAGGCGGCCCTCAACTCCGCCGAGCGTGGCCGTGCCTTCGCCTACCGAGAACTGATCGAGGCAGCCGTCGTGGGCGGGCTCGGGCTGGCGGCCATCGGCCTGTCCCTGTGGTGGGCGGTGCGCGGCGCCCGCCGCATCTCCCGCCGCCTGGAGGTGCTGCGGGACTCCGCCGACCTGCTGACCACCCGCCAATTGCCGGACGTCATGGAACGGTTGAGCGCCGGCGAGGAGGTGAACGCGGCTGTCGAGGCACCGCCGCTGGCCGAGGCGGAGGCGGAACCCGACGAGATCGGCCAGGTCGGCCGGTCCTTCAACGCCGCCCGGCTCGCCGCCGTCGAGGCCGCCGTCCGGCAGGCCACCCTGCGCCGCGGGCTGTTCGCCGTGCTGCTCACCATCGCCCGGCGCAACCAGGCCCTGGTGCACCGCCAGCTGAAGCTGGTCGACACGCTGGAACGGCGCACGGAGGATCCCGAGGCGCTGGAGCAGCTGTTCCGCATCGACCACCTCACCACCCGGATGCGGCGCCACGCGGAGAACCTGATCATCCTCTCCGGCGCGGCCCCGGGCCGCCGGTGGCGTCGGCCCGTGCCCGTGGCCGACATCGTCTCCTCCGCCGTGAGCGAGATCGAGGACTACACGAGGGTGGAGGTGCCGCCCATGGACCGGGTGGGGATCACGGCGGACGCCGTCGCCGATGTCGTCCACCTCCTCGCCGAACTCCTGGAGAACGCCACCGTGTTCTCGCCCCCGCACACCCGCGTGACCCTGCGCACCGGCCGGGAACGCGGCGGTTTCGTGCTGCGGATCGACGACCGGGGGCCCGGCCTCCGCTCCGGACCGCTCCACGGGGCCCTGCGCATCCTCAGCCACCCCGACGACTTCGACCCGTCCCGCCACGACCGGCTCGGTCTGTACGTGGTCGGCCGGCTCGCCGCACGGCACGCCATCGAGGTGACGCTGCACGAGTCCCCGTACGGCGGGACCACGGCCACCGTGCTGCTGCCGGAAGGAGTACTTGCGAACCTGGAGTCCCAAGAGCCGGAGGTGCTCGAGCGGACGGACGACGTGTCCCCGCTGCCGTGACCGACGACGAGCACTGGTATGAGGACGAGACCGGCTCGATGGTGCGCCCCTATACCGTCACGCGGGGCCGGACCCGGCCCTCAGGAGGGCCCACCGTCACCCTGTTGTCCCAGGTCAGCGCCGTGGAGTCCGGCCTGGCCCGACCCGGCGTCGACCACGCCCGCGCCGCTCTGCTCGACCTGGTGCGCCGCTGGGGCCCGCTGCCGGTCGTCGAGCTCGCGGCGCACGCCGACCTGCCCCTGACCGTCGTCCGCGTGCTGCTCGCCGACCTGGCGGGGGCCGGACTGGTGTGGGTCGGCGCACCGCGCCGACCGGGCGGGCCGGCGGCCGACCCGGAGCTGCTGCGCGAGATCGTCGCGCGGCTCCGGGAGCTGTGACCCCGGGGCCCGCCCGACCGTTATGCCCACGCGGCGGCCCTCAGGCGCTTCGCACGGCGGTTCATGGCGGCCTCCGCGCAGGCGGAACGGAGGGGCAGCACGGTCCCCGGTGCCGCGTCCACCCCCCGGCCACGGGCGCCGCACGGGGGCGCGCAACGAATCGCCGCCGACCCCGCGGCGGACGCAACAGTTCGCCCATGGGCGCGCAACGGCTCCTCCTTGTCCGGCCGAGCCGACCGGACGTAGCGTCTGTGCGACCCCCCGAAACCCCGTGCACCGATGAGGGAAACGCATGCGCACCGCCCTGCTCCAGAGTTCCGGACGGCCCGGATCCGTCGCCGGGAACCTCAAGGTCCTCGACGAGGCCGCGGGCCGTGCCGCCGCGGCCGGCGCCGGGCTGCTCGTGACCTCGGAGCTGTTCCTGACGGGGTACGCCATCGGCGACGACGTCACGGTGCTCGCCGAACCCGCCGACGGCGACGCGGCCGACGCGATCGCCCGGACGGCCGCCCGGCACGGACTCGCCATCGCCTACAGCTACCCGGAACGCACCGGCGAGACGGTCCACAACTCCCTCCAGCTCGTCTCCGCCGACGGCACCCGCCTCGCGAACTACCGCAAGACCCACCTCTTCGGCGACTTCGAGCACGAGCACTTCACCCCGGGCGACCAGCCGGTCGTCCAGGCCGAACTCGACGGCCTCACCGTCGGCCTGCTGGTCTGCTACGACGTCGAGTTCCCGGAGAACGCGCGCGCCCACGCCCTGGCGGGCACCGACCTCCTCCTGGTGCCCACGGCCCTGATGCACCCGTTCCAGTTCGTCGCCGAATCCGTCGTGCCGGTACGGGCGTTCGAGAACCAGATGTACATCGCGTACGTCAACCGGGTCGGCCGGGAAGGCGAGTGGGAGTTCGCTGGGCTGTCCACCCTCGCCGGACCCGACGGAGTCGCCCGCACCCGGGCGGGCCGCGGAGAGGAACTCGTCCTCGCCGACGTGGACCCCGTGCTCCTCGCCGCCTCCCGTGAGAACAACCCGTATCTGCGGGACCGTCGCCCCGGCCTGTACGGCCCCCGCGGCTGAGCCACGCCTCCCCCGACACCCCGAAGACCGTTCGCGCAAGGAGTCCGCACCCCATGACGTCCACGGTGCCCAACGCCGTCGAGCACGCCGACGAGCAGCAGCCCCCGATCACCATGTTCGGCCCGGACTTCCCGTACGCGTACGACGACTTCCTCGCCCACCCCGCGGGCCTCGGCCAGATCCCCGCGACCGAGCACGGCACCGAGGTCGCGGTCGTCGGCGGCGGCCTGTCCGGGATCATCGTCGCCTACGAGCTGATGAAGATGGGCCTCAAGCCCGTCGTGTACGAGGCCGACCGGATCGGCGGCCGGCTGCGCACCGTCGCCTTCGAGGGCTGCGACCCCTCGCTCACCGCCGAGATGGGCGCGATGCGCTTCCCGCCGTCCTCCACCGCCCTCCAGCACTACATCGACCTGGTGGGACTCGAGACCCGTCCCTTCCCCAACCCCCTTGCCGAGGCGACGCCTTCGACCGTCGTCGACCTCAAGGGCGAGTCGCACTACGCCAGGACGCCCGAGGACCTGCCGCAGGTCTACCGGGACGTGGCGGACGCCTGGAACCGCTGCCTGGAGGAGGGCGCCGACTTCTCCGACATGAACCGCGCCCTGCGCGAACGGGACGTCCCGCGCATCCGCGAGATCTGGTCGCGGCTGGTGGAGAAGCTCGACAACCAGACCTTCTACGGTTTCCTCTGCGATTCCGAGGCCTTCAAGTCCTTCCGGCACCGCGAGATCTTCGGCCAGGTCGGCTTCGGCACCGGCGGCTGGGACACCGACTTCCCCAACTCCATCCTGGAGATCCTGCGGGTCGTCTACACCGAGGCCGACGACCACCACCGCGGCATCGTCGGCGGCTCCCAGCAACTGCCGCTGCGCCTGTGGGAGCGCGAGCCGGAGAAGATCGTCCACTGGCCGTACGGCACCTCGCTGAAGTCCCTGCACGCCGACGGCGAGCCCCGCCCGGCGGTGACGCGGCTGCACCGCACCGCCGGCCGGCACATCACGGTGACGGACGCGAACGGGGACATCCGCACCTACCGGGCGGCCGTCTTCACCGCCCAGTCCTGGATGCTGCTCTCCAAGGTCGCCTGCGACGAGTCGCTCTTCCCCATCGACCACTGGACCGCCATCGAGCGCACCCACTACATGGAGAGCTCCAAGCTCTTCGTGCCCGTGGACCGGCCCTTCTGGCGGGACGAGGCCGTCGACGAGAACGGGAACCCGACGGGGCGGGACGTCATGTCGATGACGCTCACCGACCGGATGACCCGCGGCACCTACCTGCTCGACGACGGCCCGGACCGGCCCGCCGTCATCTGCCTCTCGTACACCTGGTGCGACGACAGCCTGAAGTGGCTGCCGCTGTCGCCGAACGAGCGGATGGAGGTCATGCTGAAGTCGCTGGGCGAGATCTACCCGACGGTCGACATCAGGAAGCACATCATCGGCAACCCGGTGACCGTCTCCTGGGAGGACGAGCCCTACTTCATGGGCGCCTTCAAGGCCAACCTGCCCGGCCACTACCGCTATCAGCGGCGCCTGTTCACGCACTTCATGCAGGACCGGCTGCCCGAGGACAAGCGGGGCGTCTTCCTGGCCGGCGACGACATCTCCTGGACGGCCGGCTGGGCCGAAGGAGCCGTCCAGACCGCGCTGAACGCGGTCTGGGGCGTCATGCACCACTTCGGTGGAGCGACCGACGCGACCAACCCCGGCCCCGGTGACGTCTACGACGAGATCGCGCCGGTGGAACTCCCCGACGACTGAGCCGGGCCGCCCGGGTCAGTCGGGCAGGGCGTGAGCAGCATGCGGCCGGCGAAGCCGACCGCCATGTCCAGCCGCGCGGCGAACTCCTCGGCGACGTCCGGCAGTCCGCGCAGCGCCCACAGCGCGCGGGCCGCCGTCCAGGCGGCGTCCCGGGCGCGGTCCAGGCTCCACGCGGCGAGCAGATGGGTCATCGGGTCGGCGAGCTGGAGCAGGTCGGGACCCGGCATCAGGTCCTCGCGGATGCGCTCCTCCAGCGTGACCAGGAGATCGCCCACATGGTCGAACTCGTCCTCCAGGTCAGCGGGTTCGCAGCCGAGCGTACGGCAGGTGTCCACGACGGCGAGCGCCAGGTCGTGGCCGATGTGCGCGTTGACGCCCGCCAGCGCGAACTGCAGCGGACGTACGCCCGGATGGTGGCGGAACTGGAACAGCGGGCGCCAGCAGGCCGGTGGGCGGCGGCCCTCGGACACCGCTGCGACGGCGGCCAGATAGCGCTCGGCGAACAGCACGTCCAGGGTGACCGCCGCCCGGGTGTCCGCGAGCAGACCGTCGTCGATGCGACGGTCCACCTCCGTCGTCACCGCGAGATAGACGCGGTTGAAGACCGCGATCCCGTCCCGGCGGGGCAGGGCGGAGTCGAGGGCGCACATCCGGGAGACGACCGCGTCTACAGGGGTGCAGACCCGACGGGCTTGTTCGCATTGCGCCATGAGCGCAGAGTCGCACCTTTAGTGTGGTGCCGGTGGCGGCGGGCCGACGTTTCCCCGGATCGGGGGAACGCGCCCGTCGTGGGGGAGGGGAGCAGCACTGTGACAGGTCCGCGTGCCCGACGCCTGGCCGCCCGGCGGTCCGCGCGCAGAGGCGCGGCCCGGCGTGCCGCCATGGTCGCGGCGGCCTCCCTCGTGGTCGCGGTCGGCACCGCCGCCGGGGTGGTCTCCTCGGTGGAGGACGGACGCGGCTCGGACGAGGCACGGCCGGCGGCGACCGCGTCGCCGCGGCCGGAGGCACTGCCCGCCCCGCCGTCGGTGTCCCCGTCGACCGGGGCGCCGCCCCCCTCCGCGTCGGCCCCTCCCGAGCCCCGGGCGGAAAAGGCGAGTGCCACGCCGTCCGGGCCGCCCAGCGCGCGGGAGCAGCGGTCGGCCCCGGCGTCCCCCCGGCTCTACCGCCACCCCGAGTCCCAGGTCCTGGACTGGGTGCGGGCCCACCCCGGTGATCCGCGCCGCGCGGTCATAGAATCCCGCATCGGTGACCGGCCGGCGGCCGTGTGGTTCGCCGACCACTCACCGGACACGGTCACCGAGCGGGTGCGCGCGATCACCTCGGCCGGCGCCGCGCGGGGCCGGGTGCCCGTCCTCGTGCCGTACACGATCCCCGACCGCGACTGCGGCGGGCACTCCCGGGGCGGGGCGCCCGATCTGGACGCCTACGACGACTGGATCGACCGGTTCGCCGCCGGACTGGGGTCCGGTGAGGTCATCGTGATCCTGGAGCCGGACTCCCTCGCCCAGGCCGATTGCCTCTCCGCGGGACAGCGAGCCGACCGCTTCGCCTCACTGGCCCGCGCCGGACGGGTGCTGAAGGAGGCCGCCCCCCGGGCCCGCGTCTACTACGACGCCGGGCACTCCGGCTGGAACGCGCCGGCGCGGCAGGCCGACTGGCTGCGGCAGGCCGGAGCCGCGTCGGAGGCCTCCTCCGACGGCGTCTTCAGCAACGTCTCCAACTTCCACGACACGGCCGACGAGATCGCTTACGACCGGCAGGTGCTCGACGCGCTCGACGGCCCGCCCGGCCTGGGCGCGGTGATCGACACCAGCCGCAACGGCAACGGCGCCCCGGCCGACGGCGAATGGTGCGACCCCGCGGGCCGCAGGCTCGGCCGGACCCCGACGCTCAGCACCGGCGAGGCCGGGATCGACGCCTACCTCTGGGTGAAACTGCCCGGGGAGTCGGACGGCTGCAGGGGCGCACCGGGCACCTTCACCCCGTCGTACGCCTACGACTTGGCGCGCTGAGGGCCCCCGCCGTCCGTCTCGTCCCCGTCGTTCCCGCCGTTTTCGCGGTTCCCGCCCCCGTTCTCGTCGTAGGCGGAGGTCCCGGCGTCGAGCAGCGGCGGCTGGGTCTTGAGGTGGGCCGGCGCGAAGGCGCGCAGCGCGTGGTACCCGGTGATGACGACGAGGGTGCCGAGCGCGATGCCGCTGAGCGAGAAGGTGTCGGTGAACTCCATGGTGACGTTGCCGACGCCGATGATGATGCCCGCGGCGGCCGGTACCAGGTTCAGCGGATTGCGCAGGTCCACCTTGGCGTTGATCCAGATCTGGGCGCCGAGCAGGCCGATCATGCCGTACAGGATGACGGTGATCCCGCCGAGCACACCCCCGGGGATGGCGGCCACGACCGCGCCGAACTTCGGGCAGAGGCCGAACAGCAGGGCGAAGCACGCGGCGGCCCAGTACGCGGCGGTCGAGTAGACACGGGTGGCCGCCATCACGCCGATGTTCTCGGAGTAGGTGGTGTTGGGCGGGCCGCCGACGGCGGTGGACAGCATGGAGCCGACGCCGTCGGCGGAGATGGCCGTGCCCAGCTTGTCGTCGAGGTTGTCGCCGGTCATCTCGCCGACGGCCTTGACGTGCCCGGCGTTCTCGGCGATCAGCGCGATGACGACCGGCAGGGCGACCAGGATCGCCGACCACTCGAAGGACGGGCCGTGCAGGTTCGGCAGACCGATCCAGTCGGCCTGGCCCACACCGGACAGGTCCAGGCGCCAGTGGTCGGTGACCTTGCCGCTCGCGTCCGCGGAGTGGATCCGGCCGAAGACCAGGTCGAGGACCCAGGAGAGCGCGTAGCCGAAGACCAGCCCGAGGAAGATCGCGATACGGGACCAGAAGCCCCGCAGGCACACCACCGCCAGGCCGGTGAACAGCATCACGGCCAGGGCGGTCCACTGGTCCTGCGGCCAGTACGTGGCGGCGGTCACCGGTGCCAGGTTGAAGCCGATCAGCATCACCACGGCACCGGTGACGATCGGCGGCATCGTGGCGTGGATGATTCGCGCCCCGAAACGCCGCACCGCGAGCCCCACCAGGAACAGCGCGGCCCCGACCACGAACACCGCGCCGGTCACCGTGGCGCTCGACCCGCCCTGGGCCCGGATGACCGCGGCGACGCCGACGAAGGAGAGCGAGCAGCCCAGGTAGCTGGGCACCCGGCCGCGCGTGGCCAGCAGGAAGACGATGGTCGCGACGCCCGACATCATGATCGCGAGGTTGGGGTCCAGGCCCATCAGCACCGGGGCGACGAAGGAGGCTCCGAACATCGCCACGACGTGCTGGGCGCCGAGTCCTGCGGTACGGGGCCAGGAGAGCCGTTCGTCGGGGCGGACCACCGCGCCGGGAGCCGGGGTGCGTCCGTCTCCGTGCAGTGTCCAGCGGACGCCGAGATCCATGGGGTGTCGCTTTCGTCGTTCGTGCAGCGTGTCCGGACCATTGTCGGGGCTGTCCAGGTGTGCTTCGTACCCCTGGACAGCCCCGCTCCGGTTGTCTGAGCGTCTGCTTAGGATGAGGGCGCGCCGTTGGTTCGTGTAGGCGGCACTCATTTCGCACGCACCCTACGCACCAGGAGTTCCGCCCGTGACCGCCGAAGCCCCGACCGCCCCCGCCCTGTCGTACGGCCGGCTGATCCCCGTGACCGTCCACTTCGACGACCTCGACGCGCTGGGGCTGCTGCACAACGCGCGCTATCCGCTGATGGTCGAGCGGGCCTGGACCGAACTGTGGGAGGAACACGGCATCCGCTTCGAGGGCGACTGGGCGGCGGCCGGCGACGCCTGCAACGCGGTCAGGGAACTGCGGATCAGCTACGAGGCCCCGGTGACCCGGACCGGCGCGTACGCCGTCCACCTGTGGCTGGAGAGGCTGGGGACGACCGGGCTGACCTACGGTTTCCGCTTCTGCTCGCGGGACGGGGCGGTGACCTACGCGCGGGGGAGCCGGGTGCTGGTGCGGCTGGACGCGGAAACCCTGCGCCCGGCGCCCTGGAGCGAGACGTTCAGGACCGCGGGCCGGGAACTGCTGCGTCCGGGCGGATGACCTTCACGCGGTTCCCGGAGCGCAGCACGCCCGCGAGGCCGGCCAGACCGCACGACAACACCGTGACCAGGACGAACGACACCGTCAGACTGGTCGCCTGGGCCAGCAGGCCGATCGCGCTCGGAGCGATCAGGCCCGAGGTGTACGTGATGGTCGCGACGCCCGCGATGGCGAGGCTGGGGTTGGTGCCGCTGCGGCCCGCCGCGGCGAAGCACAGAGGCACCACCACCGCGATGCCGAGACCCATCAGCGCGAACCCGCCCATCGCCGCCGCGGGGTGCGGGGCGAGGACGATCAGCAGTCCGCCGGTGACGGCGACGACGCCGCTGGTGCGGACCGTGCGCACCGCGCCGTAGCGGTCCACCACCCGGTCCCCGGCGAGCCGGGCGATCGCCATGGTGAGCGTGAACCCGGTGGTGCAGGCCGCGGCGAGCCCCGCCGAGGCCTCCAGCCGGTCGCGCAGATAGACCGCCGACCAGTCGAGGCTCGCGCCCTCCGCGAAGACCGCGCAGAAGCCGATGGCGCCGATCAGCAGCGCGGAGCGGGGCGGCAGCGCGAACCTCGGCGGCGGCGCCTCGTCCTCGGCGGGCTGCAGATCGAGCACGTGGCCCGCGGCGGCGACGCCCGCCACCGTCAGGACACCGGCCGCGAGCGTGTGGTGCAGCCGGGCGTCCGTGCCGAGGTGCGCGGCGAGTGTGCCGGCCGCCGAGCCGATCAGGGCACCGACGCTCCACATGCCGTGCAGCCCGGACATGATCGACCGCTCGAGCCGGTTCTCCACCTCCACCCCCAGGGCGTTCATCGCCACGTCGGACATGCCGGCCGTGGCGCCGTAGACGAACAGGGCCAGGCAGAGCGTCAGCAGGTTCGGGGAGACCGACGGCAGGACCAGCGCGAGCGTCCACAGGGCGATCAGTCCGCGCAGCGCGGTGCGGGCGCCGAAGCGGTGGCTGACCCGCCCCGCCAGCGGCATCGCGAGGGAGGCGCCGATCGCGGGGAAGGCGAGCGCGACCCCCAGCTGCCCCGGGCTCACGCCGGCGTGGTCCTGGATCCAGGGCACGCGCGTGGCGAACGAGCCGGTCACAGCGCCGTGCACGGCGAACACGGCACCCACGGCGTACCGCGCCCTCCGTACCTTGCGTTGCCCGTACACCTCTGTCCTCATGGTCCCGCCCCTCCCGGTCGCACGTGGCCCTCACGCGCCGCCGTAAACTATCAGGAAGGCTGCCTGATAGATAAGGGGTTTTTCGCCGCTCTCCCGGGCCGCGCACCGATCCGGCCCCGCCGTCCACCGCCCGCCGATCACCGTGCACCGATCACGGGCGGCCGATCTGGAAGGATCACGCCATGGCCGCATCCCCCAGCACCGCCAGAGCCATCAACGACCGGAACGCCCTGCGACTGCTCCAGCAGGAAGGCCCGCTGACGGCACGGCAGTTGAAGCAGCTGACCGGTCTGTCCCGGCCGACCGTCGCCGATCTCGTCGAGCGGCTGACCGCGGCCGGGCTGATCACGGTGGTCGGGGAGGCCGGGGAACAGCGGCGCGGGCCGAACGCGAAGGTGTACGGGATCGTCGCCGACCGGGCGCATCTGGCGGCGCTCGACGTTCGTACCGAGGGCGTCGCCGTGGTCGTCTCCGACCTCGTCGGTGCGGTACTGGCCGAGGCCTACGCGCCGATCGCGGTGGACGCCGGGACCGGTCCGGCCGTGGAGCAGGCGGTGGCGCTGGTCGAGCGGACGGCGAAGGAGGCGGGCGCCGACCGGCTGCACACCGTCGGCATCGGCGTCCCCGGACTGATCGACCCCGCCAGCGGCGAACTGCGGGTCTCCAAGGGGCTGCCGGAATGGCACCGCCTGCTGGTGGCCGCGCTGCAGGAGCGGCTGCCCGGGGCACGGGTCAGCCTGGAGAACGAGACCAACCTCGCCGCCCTGGCCGAGCAGCGCGACGGCGCCGCCCGGGGCCGCGACACCTTCGTCATGCTCTGGCTGGGGCACGGCACCGGCGCGGCCGTGATCCTGGACGGCTCCCTGCGCCGGGGCGCCTCCGGCGGCACGGGCGAGATCGGCTTCCTGCCGGTCCCGGGCACCGCCGGACCGCCGTCGGCCGCCGACTGCGGCGGCGGCTTCCACTCCCTCGTGGCCGCGGCGCCGATCGCGGAACTGGCGGGGGAGTACGGGGTCGTGGCCGAGCCGGACACGGAACCGGCGGCGGCGGGGGCGGTACGGGCGGCCGCCGCGAGGGCGCGCGAGGAACCGGCCTCGGCGGACGCGCGCTTCCTCGACGCCCTCGCGGACCGCGTCGCCGTGGGGGTCGCGGCGGTGGCGGCTCTGCTGGATCCCGGATGCGTGGTGCTCGGCGGGGAGATCGGCCAGGCCGGAGGCACGGAACTCGCCGCCCGCGTGCAGGACCGGACGGCCCGGATGTCACCGCTGGCCACCGAGGTGCGCGCGAGCCTCCTGGGCGGCGGCGCGGTGCTGCGCGGCGCCCTCCTGACGGCCCGGGACCGCGCCCAGGACGAGCTCTTCGGCCCGTCCGCCGCCCCTTGACGCCGGGCGCCCCGCCACCGGGCGCCCGCCCCGGCCCCCGCCGGCTCGCGCGCCTACTCGCCGACGCGTTTCCGTCCCGCCCGTGCGGCCAGGAACTCCTCGAAGGTGCCCTTGCCCACCGCGTGCTCCGGGGCGAGGTGGCCGCCGGCACGGAAGGCGCGGTAGGCGGCGCCCCGGAGCGGAACCCTGACCACCGCGCGGCGTCGCCCCGTCGCCCGGAGGTAGGAGCGCGCCAGGGAGTCGAGCGTCCTCACCTCCGGGCCGCCCATGTCCTCGACTCGTCCCGCCGGCCCGCCCAGGGCCAGCTCGGCCAGGCGGTCCGCGACCTCGGTCACGTCGATCGGCTGGCCCTTCACACGGGACGGCAGCAGCAGCACCGGGAGCCTGCACAACCCTTCGAGGACCGTGAGCAGCAGGTCGTGGAACTGGGTCGTGCGCAGTACGGTCCAGCCGATCCCGGACTCCTCGATCAGCCGCTCCACCGCGAACTTGGTGCGGTAGTAGCCGAACGGCACCCGGTCGACACCGACGATCGAGATGTACACGAGGTGCCCCACCCCGGCCCGCCGCGCCGCCGCGAGAAGGTTCTTCGCCGCCTCTTCGTCCCCGCCGCGCGGTGTGCTCGCACAGTGGACGACCGTGTCCGCCCCCGTGACGGCCTCGTCCAGCGTGCTGCCGCCCCGGCGCAGGTCGACGGCGTACGGACGGGAGTGCCGGCTGAGCACCCGTACCTCGTGCCCGTCGGTCCGCAACCGTTCGGTCAGGTGCCGTCCGAGGGCTCCGGTACCGCCGGTCACCAGGATCGTGGTCATGCTGTTCAGCTCCTCGGGAGATGCGGGAGCTCCCCGCTGGAGCACCCTCGTCCACGAGGACGGATCGACGGCTCCGGATGTGACACGGGATCACGGGCGGCCCCGGCGAACGGCATGGTGAGGCCCGGCGGCGGGCAAGGGCCGTCGTCACCGCCGCCGGGCCGGTCTGTGCGGAGGCCGCATCAGACGCTAAGAGGACTAGACCACTGTGGTCAATGGGTGGGCGTCGGTCGGGAGGGCGCGTTCGGCGGCGTTCAAGGGGGCGGGGAGGGGCGCGTGTCTCGCCACTGTGCGCCGGGTGTGCGCCGGTGGCGCGTGGTGGCCGAGGGGCGATCGGGGGGCGTGTGACGCGTGCGGCGCCTCCAGCTGTGAGGCACTCCACACTTCTCACCTGTATGGGTGGCGGCCGGGCATGGCACACTGGGCCCAGTACCAGCAGCAGCGCACTCCGGGGTCGGTGAAAGTCCGAACCGGCGGTTACAGTCCGCGACCCGGCCGCTTCCAGTGGCCGGTTGACCAGGTGAAATTCCTGGACCGACGGTTAAAGTCCGGATGGGAGGCAGTGCGCGGCGGGCGGGCATTCGTGCGCGCCGCCGTATCGGTTCGCCCTCGGGGCGAACTCCGTCCGGCGTCGCCCCCGGTGTACCTGCCCGTACTTCTGTCGTCATCGACAGCCCCGGAGTCCGTGCCCGAAGAGGCAGGAGGACCCGGGAAGTGTTCACCGGAATCGTCGAAGAACTGGGCGAGATCACCGCCGTCGAGACTCTCGACGACGCCTGTCGCTTCCGTCTGCGCGGCCCCGTCGTCACCGAGGACGCGAAGCACGGCGACTCGATCGCCGTCAACGGCGTCTGCCTCACGGTCGTGGACCACGAGGGCGACGAGTTCACCGCCGACGTGATGGCCGAGACCCTGAACCGCTCCAGCCTCGGCGCCCTCGCCGTCGGATCCCGGGTCAACCTCGAACGCCCCATGGCCCTGGGCGCCCGCCTCGGCGGCCACATCGTGCAGGGACACGTCGACGGGACCGGCCGGATCCTCGAGCGCAAGCCGTCCGAGAACTGGGAGATCGTGAAGATCTCGCTCCCGGCCGAACTCTCCCGCTACGTCGTGGAGAAGGGCTCCATCACCGTCGACGGCATCAGCCTCACCGTCGTCGACGCCGGACCCGACTTCTTCACCGTCAGCCTGATCCCCACCACGCTCGCCCTGACCACCCTCGGCATCAAGCAGAGCGGCGACCCGGTCAACCTCGAGGTGGACGTCATCGCCAAGTACGTCGAGCGGATGATCGGCGACCGGGCCGTCGGTGAGGGGGCCGCGCGGTGAACTGGCTGAACTCCGAGGCGTTCGTCCTCTTCGACCAGCACATCAAGTGGTCGGACATGATCGGCAACGTGATCGGTCTGATCGCCCTCGCCCTCGGCTGGCGACGCTCCATCTGGACCTGGCCCGCCCAGTTCGTCTCGGGCCTGATCCTCTTCGCGGCCTTCGCCACCGCCCACCTCTCCGGCAGCGCGGGCAAGCAGGTCGTGGTCATGCTGGTCGCGGCCTGGGGCTTTCGGCAGTGGCACCGCGGCCGGCAGCAGGCGCAGGACGGCTCCCTCGCCGTGCGGTTCGCCACCTGGCGCGAGCGCGGGATCCTGGCGGGCGCGGCGGCGCTCGGCACCCTCGCGGTGGGCGGACTGTTCACCCTGTACCCGTCCCTGTCCTGGGACCCCTGGCCGGACGCGTACATCTTCGTCGGCACCGTCGTCGCCATGTACGCCCAGGCCCGCGGCATGGTCGAGTTCTGGTTCGCCTGGCTGCTGGTCGACCTCGTCGGCGTCCCGCTGAACTTCGCCAACGGCTTCGCCTTCTCCGGCTTCGTCTACATCATCTACGGCGCGCTGGTCCTGTGGGGGCTGCGCGACTGGTGGCTGCGCTCCCGCGAGGACGCACGGCCCGCCCTGGAAGGAGCGCCGGCATGAGCACGGCACCGATCCTGTACAGCACCGAGGACGCCGAGGACCTGACGCTCGACCCGGTCGAACAGGCCGTCGCCGACATCGCGGCCGGCCGCCCGGTCGTGGTCGTCGACGACGAGGACCGCGAGAACGAGGGCGACCTCGTCATCGCCGCCGAGAAGATCACCCCCGAGATCGTCGCCTTCATGATGAGCGAATGCCGCGGACTGATCTGCGCCCCCATGGAGAGCGACGAACTGGACCGGCTCCGGCTCCCGCAGATGGTCGAGGACAACACCGAGTCGATGAAGACCGCGTTCACCGTCTCCGTGGACGCCTCCGCCGCCCACGGCGTGAGCACCGGCATCTCGGCCGCCGACCGCGCCACCACCCTCCGACTGCTCGCGGGCGGCACCGCCCAGCCGGACGACTTCGTCCGCCCCGGCCACGTCTTCCCGCTGCGCGCCCGCTCCGGCGGCGTGCTCGTGCGCGACGGCCACACCGAGGCCGCCGTCGACCTGGCCCGCCTCGCCGGGCTGCGGCCGGTCGGCGCCATCGTCGAGATCGCCGGCGAGGACGGGCAGATGCTGCGCCTGCCCGAGCTGATCCCGTTCGCCCGCAAGCACGGCCTGACGATCATCTCCATCGAGGACCTGATCGCCTACCGCCGTAGCTCCGAACCCACCGTCCGCCGCGAGGCCGAGGTCCGGCTGCCCACCTCGCACGGCACCTTCACCGCCTACGGCTACCGCTCCACCGCCGACGGCGTCGAGCACGTCGCCCTTGTCCACGGCGAGATCGGCGACGGCGCGGACGTCCTCGTGCGCGTCCACTCCGAATGCCTCACCGGCGACGTCTTCGGCTCCCAGCGCTGCGACTGCGGCCCCCAGCTGGACGCCTCCCTGGAGCGCATCCAGAAGGAGGGCCGGGGCGTCGTCGTCTATCTGCGCGGACACGAGGGACGCGGCATCGGCCTGATGTCCAAACTGCGCGCCTACGAACTCCAGGAACGCGGGCGTGACACCCTCGACGCCAACCTCGAGCTCGGCCTCCCGGCCGACGCCCGTGACTACGGCGCCGGCGCGCAGATCCTCGTCGACCTCGGGGTGCGCGGCGTCCGTCTGCTGACCAACAACCCGGACAAGGCCGACGCGCTCGTCCGGCACGGCATCGAGGTCACCGGCCGCGAACCGATGCCCGTCACCGCCGGCGAGCACAACATCCGCTACCTGCGCACCAAGCGCGACCGGATGGGCCACGACCTGCCCTGGCTGGACGCACCGGCCGTGCCGACCTGCGGCAATCAGTAAGAGACCCCAGAGACCCCAGAGACCCCAGAGAACTCGAGAGAACCAGAAGAAGGCCGAGGAGAGACGTGAGCGGCAAGGGTGCACCGGAACTGTCCGTACGCGACGTGGGGGACCTCCGCGTCGCCGTGGTCGCGGCGCAGTGGCACGAGAAGGTGATGGACGGACTGGTCGACGGCGCCCTGCGCGCCCTGCACGACCTCGGCATCGACGAACCGACCCTGCTGAGGGTCCCCGGCAGCTGGGAACTCCCGGTCGTCGCCAAGGTACTCGCCGGACGCGGCTACGACGCGGTCGTCGCCCTCGGCGTCGTCATCCGGGGCGGCACGCCCCACTTCGAGTATGTGTGCCAGGGCGTCACCCAGGGCCTCACCCAGGTCAGCGTCGACACCGGGGTGCCCGTCGGCTTCGGCCTGCTCACCTGCGACACCGAGGAACAGGCCCTGGACCGCGCCGGACTGCCCGGCTCCGCCGAGGACAAGGGGCACGAGGCGGTCACGGCGGCGGTGGCGACCGCGGCCACGCTGCGTTCGGTATCCGAGCCCTGGCGGTGAGCAGGCCCCGACACCGCGTAGGGTAAGGACCACCATGTCCAAGAAGACGTTCGAGGAGCTCTTCACCGAGCTCCAGCACAAGGCCGCGCACGGCGATCCCGCCACCTCCCGCACCGCCGAACTGGTGGAAAAGGGCGTCCATGCCATCGGCAAGAAGGTCGTCGAAGAGGCCGCCGAGGTCTGGATGGCCGCCGAACACGAAGGCAAGGAAGCGGCCGCCGAGGAGATCTCGCAGCTGCTCTACCACGTCCAGGTGATGATGGTCGCCCGCGGCATCTCCCTCGACGACGTCTACGCCCACCTGTGATCGCAGGCACCGCCCCACCACCGCCCACACCGCAAAGGAAGCCGACCTCATGCTGCGCATCGCACTCCCCAACAAGGGTTCACTGGCAGGCCCTGCGGCGGAGATGCTGCATGAGGCCGGCTACCAGCAGCGCCGGGAGTCGAAGGAACTGAGGATCGTCGACCCGGTCAACGAGGTCGAGTTCTTCTACCTCCGCCCCCGCGACATCGCGATCTACGTCTCCTCGGGCCGCCTCGACATCGGCATCACCGGCCGGGACCTCCTGGTGGACTCGGGCGCCGAGGCCGAGGAGATCCTGCCCCTCGGCTTCGCCCGCTCCACCTTCCGCTTCGCCGCCAAGCCCGGTGTCGCGCGGAGCGTCACGGACCTCGGCGGCAGGACGGTCGCCACCTCCTACGAGGGGATCGTCGCCCGGCACCTTGCCGAACAGGGCATCGACGCCTCCGTCGTCCACCTCGACGGCGCCGTCGAGACCGCCATCGAACTGGGCGTCGCCGAGATCATCGCGGACGTCGTCGAGACCGGCACCTCCCTGCGCAACGCGGGCCTGGAGGTGCTCGGCGAGCCGATCATGACTTCGGAGGCGGTCGTCATCCGCCGCACCGGCGCCTCGGCCCGGCCCGACGAGGCCGTCGAGCCCAAGGTGGGGCAGTTCCTGCGGCGTCTCCAGGGCGTCCTCGTCGCCCGCACCTACGTGATGATGGACTACGACTGCCGGGTCGAGCAGTTGGAGAAGGCCGTCGCGCTCACCCCGGGCCTGGAGTCCCCGACCGTGTCCCCGTTGCACAACGAGGGCTGGGTCGCCGTCCGCGCCATGGTCCCTTCCAAGGAGGCCCAGCGCATCATGGACGACCTCTACGACATCGGTGCCCGCGCCATCCTCACCACGGCCATCCACGCCTGCCGTCTCTGACCCGGACCGATCCCGGAGCCGCACCATGCCGGACACCTCCTCGGACCAGCCGTCCGACGCGCCCGCCCTGCCCGACCTGCCCGTCACCTTCCGCCCCGGCCGCACCCGCGCGGTGCTGCTCGGTGCGGCCGCCGCGATCTTCGGGGCCCTCTCCCTGCTCGCCCTGCTGCTGGATCAGGTCGACCCGGGCGAGCGGCTCAGTTTCGTGTTCACCGGAGCCCTGCTGGGCGGCGCGCTGGTGCTGCTGGCCCGGCCGAGGGTGGAGGCCGACGAGTCCGGCATCACCGTCGTCAACATCGTCGGCAGGCGCCGCCTCGAATGGGCTCAGATCCTTCAGGTGAACCTCCGTCCGGGTGACCCCTGGGTCTTCCTCGACCTCAGCGACGGCACCAGCATGCCCGTGCTCGGCATCCAGCCGGGCATCGCCAGGGAGCGTGCCATCGCCGACGCCAAGGCCCTGCGAGCGCTCGCCGTGGCGCGTTCCGTGGCCGACCCCGATGCGTCACGGGGCTGACCAGGGGGGCATTTCGGGGAGACATAGGGGTCGTCGCACCTGACGCGGTCGCCCTTGTCCTGATTAATCTGGTGGGCGGAGGCGCGCCGACAGCGCCTCCGCCCCTGCCGGCCCGCCCGGCGCCCAGGGGCTCCAGCTGACCGAGGAGTGACCCCCTCCGGCGATGGACGGATCGTCCTGCAGTACCTGCGCCGCCCCCTGCCGACACAGCGCGAACCCGTTCCACGAGGTCCGCGACCGTGCGCAAGCGGCGGCATCATGACCACCCCCCTGCTGCTCCTCGCAGCCGCATTCCTGCTGATTCTCGCCAACGGTTTCTTCGTGGCCGCCGAGTCCGGCCTGGTCACCGTCGAACGACCGGAGGCCGAACAGGCCGCCGCCGGCGGCGACCGACGCGCCCACCAGGTCGTCGAATCACTCAAGGAGCTGTCCTTCCAGCTCTCCGGCACCCAGCTCGGCATCACCCTCACCTCCCTGGTCGTCGGCATGCTCGCCGAACCGGCGCTCGCCGGGCTGCTGCGCGCCCCCGTCACCGGCACGGGCGTCCCCGAGGGCGCCGTCCCCACCATCGCCGTGGTCGTCGGTGTGCTGTCGGCCTCGGCCGTGCGGATGGTGATCGGCGAGCTCGTGCCCAAGAACTGGGCGCTCTCCCGGCCGCTGCAGGTCGCGCGGTTCGTCGTCGGCCCGCAGCAGGTCTTCGCCCGCCTGTTCCGCCCGGCCGTCGCCGGACTGAACGCCGTCGCCGACCGGGTGGTGCGCACCCTGGGCGTCGAGCCGACCGCGGAGCCGGCCTCCGCCCGCACGCCCGGCGAACTGGTCTTTCTGGCCCGGCACTCCGCGCGGGCCGGCGCCCTGGAACAGGACACGGCGGACCGCTTCGTACGGACCCTGTCCCTGGGCGAGCTGACCGCGCAGCACGTCATGACCCCGCGGGTGAAGGTCAGCGCACTGCAGTCCTCCGCGACCGTCGAGGACGTGGTGAACCTGACCCGGGCCACCGGTCTGTCCCGGTTCCCCGTCCACACGGAGCGGATCGACGAAGTCGTCGGCATGGCCCATCTCAAGGACGCCCTCGCGGTGCCCCCGCGGGACCGGCTGCGCACCCCCGTCGGCGACATCGCCCGCCCGGCGCTGCTCGTCCCCGAGACCCTGTCCGTCCGGCCGCTGCTGACGCGGCTGCGCAGCGAGCAGCCCATCGCGGTCGTCGTCGACGAGTACGGCGGCACGGCCGGAGTCGTCACGCTGGAGGACATCGTCGAGGAGATCGTCGGCGAGATCTGGGACGAGCACGACGAGCACGAGGGGCACGGCGAGTACGAGGAGCACGGCGAACACGGCGAACTGCTCGGCGAGGCCCCCGCACCCGTGGCCGCCCGGCCGGAGGACGGCCGCCGCGCCTGGGACGTCGACGGCAGCGCCCGCGTCGACACCCTGCTCCGCATCGGCCTCGACGTGCCCGACGGACCCTACGAGACCGTCGCCGGCCTGGTCGCCGACCTGCTCGGCCGGATCCCGGCCGTCGGCGACCACGCGGAACTGCCCGGCTGGCGGCTGTCGGTCCGCCGCGTCGGCCACTACCGCGCCGATCGCGTCCGCCTGGTCGAGGCCGCTCCGCGGCCACTCGTGGAGGCGGCCCGATGAACGTGCTGCACCTCCTCCTCGCCACCCTGCTCATCCTTGCCAACGGGTTCTTCGTGGGCGCCGAGTCCGCGCTGGTCTCCGTGCGCCGCAGCCAGATCGAACCGCTCGGCACCGCCCGCGCCCGCCAGGTCCTGTACGGGCTCGAGCACCTGCCGCGGATGACGGCGGCGGCCCGGCTCGGGATCACCGTCTGCTCGCTGACCCTCGGAGCGGTCGCCGGACCGACGGTCGCCCGCCTGCTGGAGCCGGTGTTCGAGTGGATCCGGCTGCCGCACGGCATGATCCACCCGCTCGGCCACGGCGTCGCACTCGCCGCCGTGGTCTTCCTCCACCTCGTCATCGGCGAGATGGTCCCGAAGAACCTCGCGACGGCCATACCCGAGAAGGCCGCGCTGTGGCTGAGCCCCGGCCTGGTCCGGTTCGCCCGGTTGTGCCGGCCCGTCACCACAGGTCTCGGCGCCTGCGCCGAGACCGTCCTGCGGGCCTTCCACGTCGAGCCGAAGGCCGAGGCCGAGGCCGCCCTCACCAGCGAGCAGCTGAACCGGCTGGTGGAGGACGCCGGGCAGGCGGGCCTCCTCGACCCCGAGGAGGCCGAGCGCCTGGAGGACGCCCTGGAGCTGGGCTCCCGCCCGGTGACGGACGTCCTGCTGCCCCGCGAGGCACTGGTGACGGTCGGCCCCGAGGCCACCCCGGCACAGATCGTGGAACTCACCGCCCGCACCGGGTACTCCCGCTTCCCGGTCGCCGCCCAGAGCGGCGCCTTCCTGGGCTATCTGCACGTCAAGGACGTGCTCGACCTGGAGGAGACCGACCGGGCCGTGCCGCAGCGGCTCTGGCGGCGCCTGCCCGCCCTCCGGCCCGAACTCCCGCTGGACGACGCCCTCACCGTGATGCGCCGCGCCGCCACCCACCTGGCCCAGGTGGCCGACGCGTCCGGCCGGACACGGGGTCTGGTGGCCCTGGAGGACGTGCTGGAGCTGCTGATCGGCGAGGTACGGGACCCGGCACACCGCGAGACCCCGGGCGCGCGGCCGGACTCCGGTACGCACCCCGACTCCGGGACGCTTCCGGAGGCCGGACCGATCGAGGCCAGGAGCGGTGCCCCGGCGGGAGCGCTCACCCGCTGACCGCCCGCGCCGCGGGATCCGCCGGTGTCAGGGTGCCGGCGGATCCTGATCCCGTGGGCCCCGCCCGGACAGCACCTCTCCGTACGCCTGCATCAGATCCGGCAGCCGCAGCGTCGCCAGGTCCTCCCGGGTCAGCGTGCCCGGGTACGCCGGGTACGCCGACAGCCGCAGATCCCGGTACGCGCAGCTCTTCTCGTACAGCGTCCGCAGGAACCGTCCGTTGCCCAGCTCGTCGATCCACCCCTGGTCCACCACATGACCGGCGATGGACCGCAGCTCCTCCAGCGCCTCCTCGTCCCACACGTCGCCGTTCTCCGCGGCCAGCACCTCGCCGATCGCGGTGAGTTCGAGTGGCCGGTAGGACGGGAAGTCGACGCGCGTCGTGAAGCGGGAGGACAGCCCCGGATTGGCGCCGAGCAGACGGTCCATGCCCTCCGGGTAGCCGGCGAGTATGACCACCAGGTGGTCGCGGTTGTCCTCGGCCCGCTTCAGCAGCACCTGGAGCGCCTCGTCGCCGTACGCGTCGCCCTTGCCGTACCCGGAGTTGGAGAGCGCGTAGGCCTCGTCGACGAAGAGGACCCCGCCGAGCGCGGAGTCGATCAGCTCATTGGCCTTGACCGCCGTCTGCCCCAGGTACTCGCCGACCAGATCGGCCCGCTGCGCCTCCACGAGGTGGTCCCCGCCGAGCAGCCCGAGGGCGTAGAAGACCCGGCCCAGGATGCGGGCCACCGTGGTCTTGCCGGTACCGGACGGGCCGGAGAAGACGAAGTGCCGTTTCGGCGGCTGTACCGGCAACCCCTGCCCGGCCCGTAGCCGCGCCATGTTCAACTGCGCCGACAACGCCTTGACCTGACGCTTCACCGGCTCCAGCCCCACCATGCGCTCCAGCTCGGCGAGTGCTTCCTCCAGTAAGGCGGGGTCGGTGGGGCCGGTGGGCAGTGACGGCGCCGGATCGCCGGTCCGCTCGCGCACCGAGGGCCCCGCGGCCGGCCGCGGGGCTGCGGGCTGCGGGGCCGGCTCGGACAGCATCAGATCGCGGCCCTCGGTGTCGAACAGCGGATCGAGTGTGTCCGGGCCGTCCAGCGGGTCCGGGCCCGTCCCGCCGAGCGTGAGCGGGCCGAGATCGGCGGGGTCGTCGTAGCCGTCCCCCTCGGCGATGGCGGCGAGCCGGGCCGAGGTGTCCATGAAGGCGGGGTCCACACGGTGCACGGCCCGGTACAGGGGGACCGCGGCGGCACTGCGGCCGGTGCCCTCGTGGGCGCGCGCCAGCCAGTACCGCAGCTCCTTGCGCTGCGGCTGCTCGCTGCGGCAGCGCATCAGGGCCGCCGACAGCAGCGGTTCGGCCTGCCCGTACATCTCCAGGCGCACCCGGGCCATGCCGCCGAACAGGCCCGTCTCGATGCCGAGCAGCGGATCGCCGTGCAGCGGGTCGGTGTGCCGGACCAGCTGCTCCCAGTCCTTGACCAGGTAGGCGCGGCAGGCGTGCAGGAAGCGGACCTGCGGATCGGTGTCCACGGGAGGCAGCCCGGCGAGCGCGCGGTCCAGTTCGGGGACGTGGCGGCCGTCCAGCCAGTGGGAGGCGTGCGCGAGCAGCAGATCGCGAGGGCTCTCCAGCACCGGCTGCACCCACCAGCCGAGCCAGTACCAGGAGTTGAGGGTACGGCGGTGCCGGGTGCGCTGTTCGCCGAAGCGGTCCCGGTGCCGGAACATGCGCAGCAGCGAGGCCGTCGTGTCGACGCGCAGCGCGTGCAGCCCGAGCCAGCCGTCCGCCATCCCCGGGTCGATCCGCACCGCGGCCCGGAACTCCTCCTCGGCCTGCGGATAGGCGCCCATGGTGTACGCGTCCACGCCCCTCAACCAGGCGAGGTCGGCCGGGGCCTGCGGGCCCTGCGTGCCGAAGTTCATCACGTCCCCCCACAAACCGTGCCTCGTCGGTATGCCCCACCGGCTCTCGCCCGCCGGCTGCCGTGAGGCGAACCGCTGCGTTGCGGAGCGGAGTTGCACGGTGCGCGAAGCGGCGTCCGTAGGTCGCACCGAAGGCATCGTACCTGCGGCGGCGCCCCCTCCGTAGGGGTGCCGCACCCGTCGAGGACTCGGAGTGAACGGAAGGACCTCGACGGCGCTCCGTGACCGAGAGTGATCGGCATATGCCGCTCGGCAGCCGGAAAGGACGAAGAGGGCAGAACGAAGCCCCCGGTCACGGGGGAACAACCGGGGGCTTCGTGTCTGCGGGCGGCTCCGAACGGCCGCACATTGAGAACGTAAGACCTGTACGGGCCCCTGGTCAAGCGAAGTTGGAGCACTCCGGCGACTTGTTCGGCAAGGCGCTCAACATATTCAGCACGTTGCGGATGGCCCGTCACCGTACGTGAACGGAGAGGGGGGTTCGGCCGTCCCGGCAGGCCCGGGGAGTACCTCGTACCCCTCCTCTCGCTCCCGCACCAGAAGGTCGGCGAAGGGGCGTGACGGGTCCTCGGCGAAGTGCCCGCGCTCCGCCTCGACCCACCCTTCCCAGAACTCCCGTTGCTCCGCCCCGTCCCGCGCCCGCCCCCGGGACCAGGCGGCCTCCGCGGGCAGTTCCATCCACAGCAGCAGCGCCAGATGGGGCCGCAGCGCCCGGCGTCCCGCTCCGACGCCCTCGATGACGACCACCGGGGCGGGCGGCAGCGGGTGCGGCTGTCCGAAGGCGCGGGCCCGCCAGTCGTAGGGGGTGTAATACGCCCGTTCACCGCGGCCGAGCGGACCGATCACCTGGCTCAGCAGCCGTCCGGTCCAGCCGAACAGCTCCTGGTGGCTGGCGATGTCGTCGAGTCGCAGCACCGGGACGTCGCCCAGTGCTCCGGCCAGCCGGCCGGCGAACGTGGACTTCCCGGAACCGGCGTGCCCGTCGACACCGACGAGCCGGACGGGTCCACAGGAGGGAGGGAGGGCGCGGATGCGGGAGACGAGAACGTGAATGGCTGATTCCTGGAGAGGTGCGGGGCGGCATGCGGAGAGACGGTGACGCGAGCACTCTAGGACCTGACCGGGCCCGGGGGCCGGCGCCCACGCCCCGGACCGGTCCGCCGGCCCCCGGCCCGTCGGCAGGTGCGTCATCGCATCGGTCCAGTCCCCCATCGGTCGGCGCGGCACGGTCCCGGGTGCTGGCGGGCCGGCCCCGTTGTGTTCATAGTGGGCGGACACCCGCTCCACCCGGTGGACGTACGCCGTACGGCCCGCCGCGCTCCGGACCTGCACCGACTCCGACACCTGGGGGTCCTCCACCCATGAGCAGAGCCGAACAGCCCTCCCGCAGAACCCTTCTGGCCGCAGCGGTCGTCGCCGCCGCCGTGTCGAGCGCCGGCCCGGCGTTCGCCGGTACCGCCACCGGCCGGTCCGCCGCAGGCCCGGCAGGCGGCTCCGCGGACCCCGAACGGGTGGCGGGAGCCCGCCCCGTGGACAACAGGGCCTGGACCTCCTACAGCGACTGGCGCGGCGGCGCCGCCGAGGGGACCCGGGCCGTCGCGGGCGTCCGTCCCGGCCTGGTGATCGCGAAGGCCGCGGGCACCACCGAGTACACCGACCCGCACACCGGCGACACCACCGCCTGGGAGTACGCGGCCTGGACCTCCCCGGTCCACCGGCTCACCGTGCCGGCGACGGAGGTGATCGCCTCCTGGAACGCGCACACCCCCGACGGCACCTGGATCCAGGTCGAGTTGCAGGGCGCCTACGCGGACGGCACCGGCACGCCCTGGTACGTGATGGGCCGCTGGGCGGCCGGCGACCAGGACATCCGGCGCACCTCGGTGGACGGCCAGAGCGACGGCCGGAGCACGGTGTGGACCGACACCCTGGCCGTCGACGACTCCGCCTCGGGGCTGCGCCTGGTCTCGTACCGGCTGCGGCTGACCCTCCACCGCCGTCCCGGGACGGTACTGACCCCGACCGTGTGGCGGCTCGGCGCGATGGGCTCCGACGTGCCCGACCGCTTCACCGTCCCGGCCTCCACGCCCGGCCCGGCCGAGGAGCTGATCGTCCCGCGCTACTCGCAGGAGATCCACAAGGGCCGGTACCCGGAGTACGACAACGGCGGCGAGGCCTGGTGCAGCCCGACCTCCTCACAGATGATCATCGAGTACTGGGGCGGCCGGCTCTCCGAGGAACAACTGGCCTGGGTCGACCCGTCCTACACCGACCCGCAGGTGTGCCACGCGGCCCGCCACACCTACGACCACCAGTACGCCGGCTGCGGCAACTGGCCGTTCAACGCGGCCTACGCGGCCACCTTCGAGGACCTTCAGGGCGTCGTCACCCGGCTCGGCTCGCTGACCGACCTGGAGACCCTGATCGGGGCGGGCATCCCGGTCATCACGTCCCAGTCCTTCCGCGAGGAGGAGCTGACCGGAGCGGGGTACGGGACGGCCGGGCACCTGATGACCGTGATCGGGTTCACCGAGGACGGCGACGTGATCGCCAACGATCCGGCCTCCCCGGACAACGAGGCCGTCCGGCGCGTCTACCGGCGGCGCGAGTGGGAGAACATCTGGCTCAGGACCAAGCGGTACAACGCCTCGGGCAAGGTCGTCTCCGGCACCGGCGGCGTCTGCTACCTGTACTTTCCGGCACGTCCCACTTCGCGCATGCGCAAGGCGCTCGCGGCCGTCGGCGTGCGCTGAACCGGTCCGTGCGGCGGGCCGCCCCCGCCGCACGGGGCCGCCCCGGCGTGTGACCGAGCTCTCCGCCGCAAAAGCCGCCGACGGTGGCAAGGTGGACAGCGTCGCGCGAGGGACCAGCGCGCACCACCGAGATCCGAGATCAGTGAGAAGCCATGACCGCGAACGCAGCCACCGCCACCGCTCCCGTCACCGCCCCCGGTGCCCGCACCGGCGGCCCTCGGGAGGACGGCCCGGACCTCCTCGAGCACATCATGGGATGGGTTCTCGTGGTGGTCTTCGCGATGCTCGTGACCCGGCTCGGAATGCTCTGACCTGACCCGGAAGATGACCTGACATACTGCGGAGGTCCGCCCCCGCAGGAAACCTGGGTCAAGATTGAACATCAGTCAGCAGCCTGTCGTGCGCCCCGGCGCGCGCAGCACCGAGCGTTCGCTGGCACGCCGTGCCGAACTCATCGCCATCGGGCGAAAGCTGTTCGCCGACACGTCGTACGACGCGCTTTCGATGGACGACATCGCGCGTCAGGCGCATGTCGCCAAGGGGCTGATCTACTACTACTTCCACTCCAAGCGGGGCTACTACCTGTCCATCATCCAGGACTCGGTGGCCGGCCTGGTCACCTTCGCGGCGAGCGGCGTCGAACTGCCGCCCGCGGAGCGGGTGCACCGCACCGTCGACAGCTATCTGCGCTACGCCGAGCACAACCAGGCCGCGTACCGCACGATCGTCAGCGGTGGTGTCGGCTTCGACACCGAGGTCCACGCCATCCGTGACGGGGTGCGCGAGGCGATCGTCGAGACCATCGCCGAAGGCGCCTACGGGACCAGTGACATCACGCCGACGGCGCGGATGGGTCTGCTGTCCTGGGTGTGCGGCGTCGAGGGTGCCACCCTCGACTGGATCGACCGTCCCGAACTGCCCCGCGAGACCGTGTGCGAACTGCTGGTGAAGATGCTCGGCGGGGCCATGCGCGCCATCGAGGAACTGGACCCCGCGCACCCGGCTCCGGAACCCGCCCGCCGCGACGGCTGACGCGCCGGCGGTGCGGTGGGGGGCCGCACCCGGAGGGCCTCCTCGCGGGGAGGAGGCCCGGAGGTCGATTGGCATGGACCTGGCGACTTTGTCGGGGCGGGGCAGTGGGCGGACCGGGCCGGCGAGGCCGACGGCGCGGACCGGTTTCGGCGCCCGGAAAAATCTTTCAGTAAGCGGTCGTTAACAAGTGACGCGCTCGGGTTGATCGGGCATACTCACGGCTCACAGTGGCTGGTCAGCGGCTCCCGAGACCCGGGGGCGCAGCATCGGCCAGGCACCGGAACCACCCGGCGGAGCCGCCCGACCCACGGCGCACATCCGCCGATGTGCCCGAACAGGGAGGAGAGCGTCGCCATGTCCGACCACGCCCCGCAGCCGGTGGACCGGCAACTGCCCACGGAGGAGGCGCGGGACCTGATCTCGCTCGTCCGCGACATCGCGCAGCGCGAGATCGCTCCGAAGGCGGCCGAGGAGGAGGACGCCGGCCGTTTCCCGCGCGAGGTCTTCACCCTGCTTTCCGAGGCCGGACTGCTCGGACTGCCCTACGACTCGGCGTACGGCGGCGGAGACCAGCCGTACGAGGTCTACCTCCAGGTCCTAGAAGAGCTCTCCATGGCGCGCCTGACCGTCGGCCTCGGCGTCAGCGTGCACACCCTCGCCTCCTACGCGCTCGCCACCCACGGCACCGAGGAGCAGCGGGCCGAGCACCTGTCGGCGATGCTCGGCGGTGGTCTGCTCGGCGCCTACTGCCTCTCCGAGCCGTCCTCCGGTTCGGACGCGGCCTCGCTGCGCACCAAGGCGGTGCGCGAGACGGGGGGAGGCTGGACGATCACCGGCACCAAGGCGTGGATCACGCACGGCGGCATCGCCGACTTCTACACCGCGATGACCCGCACCGGTGCGGACGGCCCGCGCGGGATCACCGCGTTCCTGGTGCCCGGCGACGCCGAGGGGCTGAGCGCCGACGCTCCCGAGAAGAAGATGGGCATGAAGGGCTCGCCCACCGCGCAGGTCCACTTCGACGGCGTACGGGTCGGGGACGACCGGCGGATCGGTGAGGAGGGCCAGGGCTTCGCGATAGCCCTGTCCGCGCTGGACGGCGGACGCCTCGGCATCGCGGCCTGTGCGATCGGCCTGGCCCAGGCGGCGCTCGACGAGGCACTGGGGTACGCGGCCGGGCGGCAGCAGTTCGGGCGGCCCATCGCCGACTTCCAGGGGCTGCGGTTCATGCTCGCCGACATGGCCACGCAGATCGAGGCGGGGCGCGCGCTGTACCTGGCGGCGGCCCGACTGCGGGATGCCGGGCGGCCGTTCGCCAAGCAGGCGGCCATGGCCAAACTGCACTGCACCGACACGGCGATGCGGGTCACCACCGACGCCGTCCAGATCCTCGGCGGCTACGGCTACACCGCGGACTTCCCGGCCGAGCGCTACATGCGCGAGGCCAAGGTGCTGCAGATCGTCGAGGGGACCAACCAGATCCAGCGCATGGTCATCGCCCGCCATCTCGCGGGACCGCCGACGAGCTGACCCGGCTTTCTCGCCGGGGGCCTTCCTCGCCGGAGGTCGGGCGACGCACCGCGCACGGAGATCCCGTCGCGGTGCGCTCGACAGGCCCCTTGGCAGGCCCTGAGCCGGGCCGGGGCGGCTCAGGCGGCGTGGCGCCGTATGACGGGCACCCTGATCGGGCGCGAAGCCGGACCGCCGACGTGCGAGAAGGGCTGGGTGCGCCAGTCGAGCCCCTGGGGGAGCGTCAACAGCAGGGCGGTGTCCTGCTCCTGGAGCGCGGCGGACTCGTCCGCCGGCCGGGCCTCGTCGGCGCTGCGGCCGGTGCCGGTGCAGACCGTGAGCCCGAACGGGTTCCACGGCGAGGCGCACAGCGCGTGCTCCGGCAGAACCTCCTCGTCCGCGAGCAGTGCGATCGGCTGTGTGCAGTCCGGGCAGACGACCCGGTACATCTCGAAGGTGTCGTACGCGTCGAGTTCGTCGTCGAGAGCGTCGGGGTCGACGTACTCGGGAACGAGCTCGACGACGGGCTGCTGCCGCTTGGGCGTGGTGCGACCAGGGCGCTTAAGACTCTGCATGGGTTCTCCCCCTCGGGCTGGGCCGTGAAGGCGCTGCGGCCTCGACCACAGCAAGCACTTCCCGTCCCCCATCGGGGGTAATCACGAGAACATCACGGAGACTGTTCGAAGGGTGTGGTATTCGTCACATGCCGTTCGGGGGTGCCGCCCGCAAACGGTTTCGTCCCCCGCCCGGCTCGGGCCGGACACCCGGTGCGTCACGAACCGGGCGTGGACTGGACGGCTCAGGTATCCGAGGAGATCGACGGCACTGTAGGTTCTTGCGCCATGGAGGAGCTGGACCGACAGATCGTGCAGCTGCTCGTCAAGGACGGGCGGATGAGCTACACAGACCTGGGCAAGGCCACGGGCCTGTCCACGTCGGCCGTGCACCAGCGGGTGCGCAGACTGGAACAGCGTGGCGTCATCCGCGGCTATGCCGCGGTCGTCGACCCGGACGCCGTCGGTCTGCCCATGACCGCCTTCATCTCGGTCAAGCCGTTCGACCCCAGCGCCCCCGACGACATCGCGGACCGCCTCGCGGGCGTGCCCGAGATCGAGGCCTGCCACAGTGTCGCGGGCGACGAGAACTACATCCTCAAGGTGCGGGTGGCCACTCCGCGCCAACTGGAGGAACTGCTCGCCCGCGTGCGCTCGCTGGCGGGCGTCTCCACCCGGACGACGGTGGTCCTGTCCACCCCGTACGAGGCCCGTCCGCCGCGCGTCTGACCCGGCATCCGCGCCGCGCGACCGGACGTGCGGCACGCGGGCGCAGCGGTGCGGGCGTGACCCGAAGAACGGCCCTGGGTGCGGGCCCGGCCCCGCGAGGGGCGACACTGTGGGTCATGAGTGAACGCACCGCCCCGCCGCACACCGTCCTGCTCCGCCGCGGCGAGGTCCACAGCCCCGCCGACCCCTTCGCCACCGCGATGGTCGTCGAAGGCGGCCAGATCGCCTGGGTCGGCTCCGAGGGCGCCGCCGACTCCTTCGCGGACGGCGTGGACGAGGTGATCGACCTCGACGGGGCGCTGGTCACCCCGGCGTTCACCGACGCGCACGTGCACACCACGGCCACCGGACTGGCCCTCACCGGCCTCGACCTGTCCGACGCCCCCTCCCTGGAGGCCGCGCTGGCCCGGGTGCGGGAGTTCGCCGCGGCCCGCCCGGCCGACCGGGTCCTGCTCGGCCACGGCTGGGACGCGTCCCGCTGGCCGGGCGGCCGCCCCCCGAACCGCGCCGAACTCGACGCGGCCACCGGCGGGCGCCCCCTCTACCTCAGCCGGATCGACGTCCACTCCGCGGTCGTCACCACCGCGCTGCTCGACCTCGTCACCGGAGAGGCCGCCCGTGAGGCCCCCGGTGAGGCCCGGCCGCTCACCGGCGACGCCCACCACGCCGTACGCGCCGCCGCCCTGGGCGCCGTCACACCCGCCCAGCGCACCGAGGCACAGCGTGCCGCCCTGGCCCACGCCGTCTCCCTGGGCATCGGCACCGTCCACGAGTGCGGTGGTCCGGAGATCTCCTCCGAGGACGACTTCACCGGTCTGCTGCGGCTCGCCGCCGAGGGCGGCGGCCCGCGCGTCGTCGGCTACTGGGCCGAACGGGACGTCGCCAAGGCCCGCGAACTGGGCGCGACCGGAGCCGCGGGCGACCTGTTCGTCGACGGGGCCCTCGGCTCGCACACCGCCTGCCTGTGCGAGCCGTACGCCGACGCCGGCCACACGGGCACCGCCCACCTGGACGCCGCCGCCGTCGCCGCCCATGTGGTCGACTGCACCGAGGTGGGCCTCCAGGCGGGCTTCCACGCCATCGGCGACGCCGCCAACGGCGCGGTGGTCGACGGGATGCGCGCCGCCGCCGAGAAGGTGGGCATCGCGCGCGTGCGGGCCGCCCGGCACCGGGTCGAGCACGCCGAGATGCTCACCCCCGAGACCGTCGCCGCGTTCGCCGAACTCGGCCTGACCGCCTCCGTGCAGCCCGCCTTCGACGCCCTGTGGGGCGGCGAGGACGGCATGTACGCCCGGCGCCTGGGCGTGGCGCGGGCCCGTTCCCTGAACCCCTTCGCGGCCCTGCTGCGTGCCGGCGTCCCGCTCGCCTTCGGCTCGGACAGCCCGGTCACGCCCCTCGACCCGTGGGGCACCGTCCGGGCCGCGGCCTTCCACCGCACGCCCGAGCACCGGGTCTCCGTCCGGGCCGCGTTCACCGCGCACACGCGGGGCGGCTGGCGGGCGATCGGACGTGACGACGCGGGCGCCCTGGTACCGGGAGCCCCCGCCGACTACGCCGTGTGGCACACCGGTGACCTCGTCGTACAGGCCCCCGACGACCGGGTGGCGCGCTGGTCCACCGACCCCCGCTCCGGCACCCCCGGGCTGCCGGACCTGACCCCGGGTGGCGACCTGCCCGTCTGTCGGCGCACGGTGGTCGGCGGACGCACGGTCTTCGTACGGCCGGGAGGGTGATCTCAGCGGACCGCCCGGTGCCGAGCACGCGCCGAGTCCCCGTCTCGCGACCTGCGCATCCTCCCCGCCGGTCGGACACCTGAACCGTATTGCGCAGGTCAAACGTCTGTTGGCAGGAAGCAGCGGGGGGAAAGCTGAGTTCGGCGGGGTCCACCATCGGACGCCCGACCGGGGACGTTCCGCCCACTCGAGGCAGTGCCGCTGGGTCAGGGACGGTGTGCCGCACCGGGCGCCGTCACCGGGAGCCAGGCTCAGCGTCGGCGCGGCGCGAGGGAACGTTCCGGTGGGTCGGGAAGGTGTGGCCCCGGGTGGGGCCGGGCGCTCAGTAGACAACGGCTTCAGGTCGACCCGCAGCCGGCGGGTCCCAGGTCGGACCGAAGGGCGCCGGGCCCCCATCCGCCGTACACCGCGCCCGGGGCCTTCTCCCCAGGAGAAGGCCCGTTCCTACTCGATCTTCGGAAATTAACACCATCATATGAACGTCATGCCATGTCAGTGCAGGCCGTGACCACTATGGTGGGACCCTGAACATGACATGAAGGGGCAGTTGTGGACGACGGCGACGGGACCCGCGCGGCGGAAGCCCAGGAGAGGACTTTCGGCCCGCTCGGCACGACCTTGGTGATCATCCCGACCTACAACGAGGCGGAGAACATCAAGGCGATCGTCGGCCGGGTGCGCAAGGCCGTTCCCGAGGCTCACGTTCTCGTGGCCGACGACAACAGCCCCGACGGCACCGGCAGGCTCGCCGACGAACTGGCCGCCACGGACGACCACGTCCAGGTGCTGCACCGCAAGGGCAAGGAAGGCCTGGGCGCCGCGTACCTCGCGGGCTTCCGCTGGGGCGCGGAGCGCGGCTACGGCGTACTCGTGGAGATGGACGCCGACGGCTCCCACCAGCCCGAGGAACTGCCCCGTCTGCTGACCGCCCTCAAGGGCGCCGACCTGGTGCTCGGTTCGCGCTGGGTGCCCGGCGGCCGGGTGGTCAACTGGCCCAAGTCCCGTGAGTACATCTCGCGCGGGGGCAGCCTCTACTCGCGGGTGGCACTCGATCTGCCGCTGCGCGACATCACCGGCGGCTTCCGCGCGTTCCGCCGCGAGACCCTGGAGGGCCTCGGTCTGGACGACGTCGCCTCCCAGGGCTACTGCTTCCAGGTCGACCTCGCCCGTCGCGCGGTCAAGGCCGGCTACCACGTCGTCGAGGTGCCCATCACCTTCGTCGAGCGGGAACTCGGCGACTCCAAGATGAGCCGCGACATCGTCGTCGAGGCGTTGTGGCGGGTCACCGCGTGGGGCGTGGGGGACAGGGTCGGCAAGGTCCTGGGGCGTGAGGACGCCGGACGGACCGGACAGTCGCGGCGGGTCGAGGAGACGAAGCAGGGCGGGTAGGCGAAGAGACCGCTTATCCCGCGCTGAGCAGGGGCCAGGCACACTGGGAGCATGACGACTGGTGCTCAGACCCCGAACCCCGTCCGGCCCCGGCGCTCCCGGCTGCGCACCGTCCTGCCGCTCGGCGTCGCCGCGTGGCTGGTGCTGGAGATCTGGCTGCTCACGGTCCTGGCCGGGGTGTCGAACGGGCTGGTGGTCTTCCTGGTGCTGCTGGCCGGCCTGGTCCTCGGCTCGGTGGTGATCAAGCGAGCCGGCCGGCGCGCCTTCAAGAACCTCACCGAGACGCTGCAGCAGCAACAGAGCGGCGTACTGCCCGAGCCCCGGCCGAACAGCGAGGGCAACGGCCTGATGATGCTGGGCGGACTGCTGCTGATCATCCCGGGGCTGGTCTCCGACGCGGTCGGTCTGCTCCTGCTGGCGCCCCCGGTCCAGAAGACCGTGAGCCGCTATGCCGAGCGCACCCTCGAGCGCAAGCTGCGCGAGGCCGCCCAGGGCTCCCTGGGGGACGCCTTCCAGCAGGCGCGCATCCACCGGCCCGACGGCAAGGTGGTCCAGGGCGAGGTGATCAGGGAGGAGCGCGGTACTCCGCCGGGCGACTTCCCGTGGGAGCCCCGGCCGCCGCTCCCGCGCTGAGGGCCGAACCGGACGCACACAGGACTGCGGGCGCCGTACCGGCCGGTACGGCGCCCGCAGTCCTGTGTGCTGTTGTGCGCTTGTCCGATCCCCCGCAGGGATCAAGCCGACTTTCGGCTGTCCCGGGGATGGACCGCAATGTTCATCGCACCGGAGCGCAGAACGGCGAGACGCTCCTCGAGGACCTCTTCGAGCTCCTCACGGGTACGTCGTTCCATCAGCATGTCCCAGTGCGTGCGCGCGGGCTTGGCCTTCTTCTCCTCGGGGCCGTCACCGTCCACCAGGAGTGCCTGGGCACCGCAGACCTTGCACTCCCACTCCGGCGGGATCTCCGCCTCGACCGAGAAGGGCATCTCGAAGCGGTGCCCCTTCTCGCATGCGTACTCCACGGCCTGGCGCGGTGCCAGGTCGATGCCGCGGTCCGTCTCGTAGCTGGTCACCACGAGGCGCGTGCCGCGAAGAGCTCGCTCACTCATGAATCGTGCCTCCCGGGCTTGTCGCCCACAGGACAGGTGTCGCTGTCGTCGTCATCCGGTCAACGTCCGGTCGGCGGTAAAGATTCCCGTTCCGGGCCATGTGTCGCCGTCGTAGCCGCAGCCTTGTCAACCAGTGCAGTACCCACCGGCGCCCGGTTTGTCACATCTGATGACAGATGCGGCACGGCGTTTCGGCATGTTTGACGCGCAGTAACGGTACACCTGGCAGGCCAAACGCGTACACTACAGTCCTTTCGCGCCGAGTGCTAAATCCTCTCCGGAACGGGATTCCCCGCGGCGGCGACCGCCCGGCGCACCGGAATCCGCGCGAGCAGCGCGAAACCGAGGACGAAGAAGGCCACCAGCGAGATGATCGCGTTTCGGTAGCTGCCCGTCAGCTGGTAGGTGAGCCCGAACAGCAGTGGACCGAGCCAGCTCATCCCGCGATCGCTCAGCTCGTACGCGGAGAAGTACTCGGCCTCCTTGCCGGGCGGCACGAGGTGGGAGAAGAGCGACCGGGACAGGGCCTGGCTGCCGCCGAGGACCAGGCCGATCCCGGCGGCCAGGACGAAGAACCACACCGGCTCCCCGGCGGGCAGGAAGTACCCGGCGGCCAGCGTCAGCGTCCAGGCGACCAGTGAGCCGAGGATCGTGCGCTTCGCCCCGTGGATCCGGGCCAGCCGGCCCAGCGCCAGCGCGCCGGCCACCGCCAGCACCTGGACCAGCAGCACGGCGACGATGAGCGTGGACTGTCCGAGCCCGAGCTCCTTCGAGCCGTAGACCGAGGCCTGTGAGATCACCGTCTGGATGCCGTCGTTGTAGACCAGGTACGCCAGCAGGAAGGCGAGCGTGAGCGGGTGGCGCCGCATGTCGCGGACGGTCGCCGCGAGCTGCCGGAAACCGGACGGGGAGGACGGCGCCTCCCGCGCGGGGGCGCGGCGGTCGCGCAGCCGCCGCAGCGGTACCAGGGTGAAGGCGCCCCACCACAGACCCGCCGACGCCAGGCAGATGCGGACCGCCATGCCCTCGGAGAGTCCGAAGGAGTCATGGGCGGAGTAGAGGATCAGGTTGGCGACGAGGACCAGGGCGCCCGCCGCGTAGCCGAAGGCCCAGCCCCGCGAGGAGACCGCGTCGCGTTCCCGGGGAGTGGCGATCTGCGGCAGGTAGGAGTTGTAGAGCATCATCGCCACGGACTGCGCCGCGTTCGCCACGACCAGCAGGGCGCCGCCCAGCAGGTAGCGGTCGCCCTCGAGGAGGAACATGCCCGCCGTGGCGGCGGCACCCGTGTAGGCGGCGGCCGCGAGGAGCGGCTTCTTGCGGCCGGTGCGGTCGGCGGCGGCGCCCACCAGGGGCATCACGAGCACCGCCAGGATCACCGACAGGGACACCGAGTACGCGAAGAACGACCCGGCGCGCACCGGAACGCCGAACGGGTGCACGAACCCGTCCGCGTCCGCCGCGGCCTCGGCGACCGACGTCAGATAGGGACCGAGGAACACCGTGAGGACGCTCGTGGAGTACACGGAGCACGCCCAGTCGTAGAAGTACCAGCCGCGCTGCTCGTACCGTCGGCCGGCCGCCTCGTCCGCTGCCGGTGATCGCACGGCGCCGTCGTCCACCCGTGCCCTCGCTTCCCCGTGCACGCGCTCGGTGGCCGGGCGGGGTCTCAGACCCACAGGCCGCGCTCCTCCATGACCGTGCGCAGTGTGTCGATGTGATCGGTCATGATGCCATCCACCCCCAGATCCAGGAGCCGGTGCATCCGCTCGGGGTCGTTGACCGTCCACACGTGCACCTGGAGCCCGTGCGCGTGGGCGGTGCGCACGAAGCGGTGGTCCACCACCGGGACGCCGGACCGGGCCTCCGGAACCTGGGCGGCGACGGCCGACCGGCGCACCGCGGCCGGCAGCCCCCACGAGCGCAGCCGCAGATTCAGCACCCCCCGGGTGCCGTACGACGTCGCGAGGCGGGGCCCGGCCAGCCGCTGGGCACGGACCACCCGGGCCTCGGAGAAGGAGCCGAGGCAGACCCGGTCCCAGGCGTCCGTCCGCTCGACCAGGTCCAGGAAGGGCAGGAGAGCCGGCTCGGCCTTGACGTCGACGTTCCACCGCACCTCGGGGAAGGCGGCCAGCAGCTCCTCGAAGAGGGGCACCTGCTCCCGGCCCGCCACGCGCGCCTGCTGCACGTCCCGCCACGGCAGGTCGGCGATCCGGCCCGCCCCGTCCGTCACCCGGTCCAGGGTCGCGTCGTGGAACGCGACGATCCGGCCGTCCCGCGTGACATGGACGTCCGTCTCGATGTAGCGGTAGCCCGCCTCGACGGCGCACCGGAACTGGCGCACGGTGTTCTCCAGCCCGTCCGCCGCCCCGCCGCGGTGGGCGAACGCGATCGGGCCGGGGTGGTCGAGGTAGGGGTGGCGTATCCGTGAGGTCACGGACGCAGTATCACCCCGTGCGGTTGACCGGTGGCAACGGCCGTGGGGCCGGAGGATGCCGAGGGGACGGCGAACACCCGCAGGAAGAGCTGGGCGAGCGGGCCGATCGTCACCGCGTACAGGAGGGTCGCCACGCCCACGGTGCCGCCGAGGACGAAGCCGGTGGCGACCACCGCGACCTCGATGGCCGTGCGCACCAGCCTGACCGACACCCCCGTGCGCTGGTTCAGGCCCGTCATCAGCCCGTCGCGCGGGCCCGGTCCGAAGCGTGCCGCGATGTACAGCCCGGTCGCCGCGCCGTTCAGCACGATGCCGGCCACCGTCATCGGCGCGCGCAGGGCCATGCCGTGCGCCTCGGGCACCACGGCCAGGGTCGCGTCCAGGGCGGCGCCGATCACCAGGACGTTGGAGACCGTGCCGAGTCCCGGGCGCTGGCGCAGTGGGATCCACAGCAGCAGCACCGCCGCGCCCAGGACGGTCACCACCAGGCCCATCGGCAGGTCCGTCCGCTCCGACAGGCCCTGGTGCAGCACGTTCCACGGCTCCAGGCCGAGTCCGGACCTGACCAGCAGCGCCGAGCTCGCGCCGTACAGCGCCAGTCCGGTGTAGAGCTGGAACAGGCGCCGTGCGAGATACCTGTGCCGGGGTGATCGGCTGGACAAGGCATACCCCCCATGGTGGAAGTGGACTGACCCGTGACACCCTGTGGCGGGGAAGGGGATGGCATCCATGGCCAATTCGAGGAAGGTGGACTGATTCAGATGGCGCAGTGGACCTCGGCGGTGGGTGCGGCGCAGCTCGCCCGGCTGCTCCACTCCCAGCAGAACCGGCCGGCCGCCTCCGGCGCCCGCCGCCCGCCCGCCTATCGTGCCCTGGCCGACGGGATCCGGCTGCTGGTGCTCGAGGGGCGCGTCCCGGTGGCTGCCCGGCTGCCCGCCGAGCGGGAACTGGCCCTGGCCCTGTCCGTCAGCCGCACCACCGTCGCCGCCGCCTACGAGGCGCTGCGCGGCGAGGGCTTCCTGGAGTCACGGCGCGGCGCCGGCAGCTGGACCGCCGTGCCGGCCGGAAACCCGGTGCCCGCGCGGGGACTGGAACCGCTGCCGCCCGAGGCTCTCGGCTCGATGATCGACCTCGGCTGCGCCGCGCTGCCCGCGCCCGAACCCTGGCTCACCCGCGCCGTACAGGGCGCCCTCGAGGAGCTGCCGCCCTACGCGCACACCCACGGCGACTACCCGGCCGGACTGCCGGCGCTGCGCTCGACGATCGCCGACCGGTACACCGCGCGGGGCATCCCGACCATGCCCGAGCAGATCATGGTGACGACCGGGGCGATGGGCGCCATCGACGCCATCTGCCACCGCTTCGGAGGCCGTGGCGAGCGCATCGCCGTCGAGTCGCCGTCCTACGCCAACATCCTCCAGCTGATGCGGGAGGCCGGGGCCCGGCTGGTCCCCGTCGCCATGGCGGAGGGGCTGGCCGGCTGGGACCTGGACCACTGGCGGCAGGTGCTGCGGGAAGCGGCGCCGCGCATCGCGTACGTCGTCGCGGACTTCCACAACCCGACCGGTGCGCTCGCCGACGAGGACCAGCGCCGCCGGCTGGTGGACGCGGCGCGCTCGGCGGGGACGGTACTGGTCGCCGACGAGACCATGAACGAACTCTGGCTCGACCCGGACGTGGAGATGCCGCGCCCCGTCTGCGCCTTCGACCCGGCCGGGTCCACGGTGGTCACGGTCGGGTCGGCGAGCAAGGCGTTCTGGGCCGGTCTGCGCATCGGCTGGGTGCGCGCGGCCCCCGACGTGATCCGCGGTCTCGTCGCCGCGCGCGCGTATGCCGACCTGGGCACGCCCGTGCTGGAACAGCTCGCGGTGAACTGGCTGTTCGGCACGGACGGCTGGGAGCGGGCCGTGGAGATCCGGCGCGCGCAGGCCCGGGAGAACCGGGACGCGCTGGTCGCCGCGGTGCGCCGGGAGCTGCCCGACTGGGAGTTCGAGGTCCCGCGCGGCGGGCTCACCCTGTGGGTGCGTACCGGTGGGCTCTCGGGGTCGCGGATCGCTGAGGCGGGGGAGCGGGTCGGGGTACGGGCGCCGTCGGGGCCGCGCTTCGGGGTCGACGGGGCGTTCGAGGGATATGTGCGACTGCCGTTCACCGTGGGCGGCGCGGTGGCCGAGGAGGCGGCGGTGCGGCTGGCCGCGGCGGCACGGATCGTCGAGACCGGGGGGACGTCGGGGGCGGAGGTGCCGCGCTCCTTCGTGGCGTAGCCGCGGCGGACGGGCGGCACCTGCGCGCGGTGCCCGGGTGAGGCCTGCGGCAG
The DNA here is from genome assembly GCF_053604275.1 of Streptomyces sp. NPDC004051. NCBI lineage: Bacteria > Bacillati > Actinomycetota > Actinomycetes > Kitasatosporales > Streptomycetaceae > Streptomyces > Streptomyces sp. NPDC004051. The sequence goes on from NZ_JBSGHG010000012.1 coordinate 163,869, forward strand.
GCAGCAGCCTGCCGCAGGCGGTGTGCGATGTGCGGTCAGGAGGATTTGGTGACGGCCGCCTCCGCGGGCACGTTGGCCTCGGTGCACCGGTCGGCCGTCGCCGGGGCCGTGTCCGCGGAGGTCTCGTCGACAGGGGCCTTGGACAGGAGGCCGGGTACCGGCCGTGTGTGCTCGGGCGCCCGCGTCCCCGTTTCCGCGTCCGCCGGAGTCGTCTTGGCCGGGAGCAGGTCCAGTACCGCCTGCCGGTGGGCATCGCTGGTCGCGTCGTCGTACGGGTTCGGCGTGGCGGGCACCTGGAGCCGGTGGACCGGGCCCGTGCCCAGGCGGGCGTAACCGCGGCCCGGGGGGACGTGTTCGACGGGTGTGGTGTGCGGGGGAGCCCCCAGGACGGCCGTCACCTGCTCCGGTGTCACGGGTCCGAGGACGACCCGCGCGCGGGTGTGCTGCCGTACCGCGTCGGTGAGGGTCTCCATGCTGTCGAGCTGCTCGGCGACGACCACCGTGACGTTCACCGGGCGGCCGTGCCGCAGCGGGACCTGGAGCAGTGACTGGGGGTCCTCGCGGCCGTCCGCGGCGGCGAGGTGGGTGAACGTGCTCGGGCGGTCCAGCAGGATCCAGAGCGGCCGCCTGGTGTCCGCGGGCGGCGGATCGCCCGCCTGGTGGGCCCGGTTGGTGGCGATCAGGCGGCGCTCCGTCTCGTGCGCGGCCCACTGAAGACTCGCGAGAGCCCCCGCCAGGCCGCACTCGACGGAGAGCACACCGTCCCGGCCGGTGAGGCAGGCGTACTCACCGGTGCCGCCGCCGTCGATGATCATCACATCGCCGTGGACCAGTGCCTGCAGGGCGACGGAGCGCAGCAGTGTGGAGGTACCGCTGCCGGGGTGCCCGGCCGCCAGCAGATGGGGCTCGGTGGAGCGGATGCCGGTGCGCCAGACGACGGGGGGCACGTCGCGCTGCTCCTCGCCGTGGGTGAGCGGCAGGGTCCGCCGCACCCGGGTGGGGTCGGTGAAACCGAGGACCGTCTCGCCGGGGGACGTGACGAAGCGCTGGGCGGTGATGCCGACGGGCAGCGGGGCGAGGACGCGGACCGTGAGCTGGTTGCCCTCCTCGTCCCAGGCGAAGTGGTATTCGCGGCCGCGCCCCGACTTGGCGGCGAGCAGATGCTCGATCCGGGCGCGGGACTCCGGTTCGCCGTCGGTGTAGTAAGCGGGATAGCTGATCAGCAGGTGGGTGATGCGGCCGGTGCCGTCGAACTCGTACGCGGGGAAGGCGTTCTCCCACGCGCCGCCGTGGGTGTAGAGGGGATCCGGGTCCCCGGCGGACGAGAAGTACGGCACCAGGGCGTGGTACAGCGACCTCAGGCGCTTGACCTGTGACTCGTCGGGCCCGCACCTGGCCGGGGCGCGGTCCCGGCCCTGCCAGGCCGCCGCCGTCATCAGGGTGATGACGGCGAACAGCGGACCGTACGGGAGGAGCGCCACGACCAGGAGCACCGACACCACCAGGAAGAGCAGCGCCCCGCGCCGCTCCTTGGGGGTGTCGAGCCACCTGCGCCGTCCGGCCGAGGCGAGCCGGCGCAGTCCGCGCGTGATCGTGATGAGCGGATGCAGGACGTCCGTGGCGCTGTCGGCCGCCGTCCTGGCCAGCTCCCGGCTCCGGGCGAGCTGTGTGCCGCCGTTCCTCAGGATGCGGGGGAGGGGGCGCCGGGCCACTGTTGCCTCCAGTGTGTGTACGGGGTCGGGTGCGTCGGGTACGTCGGGAATCCGGGGTGCGGTGGGTCAGAACCTGATGCCGCCGAGGAGGCCGGCCAGGCTTTCGCCACCTGCCTTGATGCTCGGCGCGATGGCCGTGCTCGCCAGGTAGAAGCCGAAGAGCATGGCCACCAGGGCGTGCAGCGGCTTCAGGCCGTCCTTACGGCAGAAGATGAAGAGGACGATGCCGAGCAGGACCACGCCTGAGATCGAGAGGATCATGTGAGTTCTCCTGGTTCGCGGGGACAGTCACCATGAGTACTTCCAGGATCACAGAATGTATCTATACGACAAAAGGTGCAACTGGGCTAATCGGTGCGTGTTTCGCCCGGTCGGCGGACGGTTGCGGACCGTTCCCGGCCCGGCGGACACGGGCTGTCGCATCCGCCTGCGTCCGGCCGGGTGCCCCGTGATCTTTACCTCGGACGCGTCGGCTCATGTGCCGCGCGAGCCAGTACCCTGGCGATTCACCCGTACGGCTCTGCACCGCTCGCAGACGTACACCTTGTCCCCGATGTGCGGAGTGATCCGTGGTGAGAGGCGGTCCGGCCGACATGACTGAAGCCCCTGACCCCGAGGTCGTGGAGCTGGCGACCAAGATCTTCGATCTGGCCCGGCGCGGCCGGACCGGGGAACTCGTGGCCTACGTCGACGCGGGTGTGCCTGCCGACCTCACCAATGACCGGGGCGACTCGCTCGTGATGCTCGCCGCCTATCACGGTCATGCCGCGACGGTCCGCGCGCTGCTGGAGCGCGGCGCCGACGCCGACCGGATCAACGACCGGGGGCAGACCCCGCTCGCCGGGGCCGCCTTCAAGGGCGAGACCGAGGTGGTCAAGGCCCTGCTGCACGGTGGTGCCGACCCTGCCGCAGGCGCTCCTTCGGCCGTCGACACGGCCCGGATGTTCGACCGCGCGGAACTGCTCGAACTGTTCGGCGAACACTGAACCGCGCAGCGGGCCGAAGCCGGCCCGGGCGCTGGACCGGACGCCGCGCCGAGCGCTCCGGCCGGCGCGGGCACGGCACCGGGGGAACCGCGGCAACCGCGGAAGTCACGGCAACCGCGGGAGTTGCGGAAACCCCGGAAACCCCGGAAACCGTGGGAAACCACGGGAAACGGAGAGGCGGTGCGAGGCCGCCGGAATTCGGTCGCGGCAGATGTGACCGCCGGGTCATCATGACGACGTGATTCACGGACGTGATGGCTGGGCAGGTGTTGCCGCACCGCGCGGACCGTGACGCGGCCCGCTCGGGCCACCGACGAGAGGCAGAGGAAGATGGTCTACAGCAAGCAGGAAACGGCGGGCGCCCCGACGTGTTGGCACGCGGCCAGGTAATGCACGTCCCCGGTTGCGTCGACGCTTGATGTGAGGCTGTTTCCCATGTTCGATCCGGTCATAGCGCCCAGCGGTACGCTGCTCGGCCTGCTTCAGCGGGGCCGCGGCGACGGCACGCTGCACGCGCTCACCGCCCCGCGCTCCGAAACGCTCGCGGCGCTGAACCACTGCGTGCTGCACGATCCGCGCCACGACTGGCAGGTGGAGAACCGCTCCCTCTACTACGCCCGCCTCTACCTCGATCTGCACGGCGAACTGGACGCGATCGAGGCCCACCTCTTCGGGGCCGAGGACCTCCTCGACACCGAGGAGTCACGCACCGGGCTCGCCCTCGCGGTCCTCGGACACCTCGCCTCCTACGGCAGGCAGGACGCGCTCGCCCTGCTGCGCAGGTACGCCGCCCAGGGCTCCAACTGGGCCTGGGCCCTGGACGAACTCGCCCTCCGGGACGACGACGCGGGGCTGCGCGCCCTCGCCGCCCCGGTGCTCGCGCGGTTCCCCGCCGACGCCGAGGGCGAGGCCGAACTGGCCGCCGCCGTCCGCGACGCCTTCGAGCCGCGGCCCTGGCGCCTGTGGGCCGACGATCCACGCGCATCCGTCGCCACGCGCGTGCGCGGCGCCCAGGAGGCCGGCTGCTTCGACCGCTGGCAGCGGCAGATGCGCCCCACCGGTCCCCGCCCCGGGTGGAGCGTGCGGGCCGTCTTCGAATGGGCCCAGCAAGGAATCGAACGCGGCGCCGCCCTGCATGTCCCGGCCGCCCGCTGCCTGAGCGCCGTGGCGGGACCGGAGGACCGGCCCGAGATCGTCCGGGCCGCCGTGGACGGCGCCGAGGGGGCCCGCTGCACGGCCCTGCGCTACCTCGCCGACAGCAATGACCCGGACGCCCTCACCCTGATCGAGGGCGCCGTGGCCACCGGGCCGGCGCCCGTCGTGGAGACCGCCGTCGCCGCGTTCGAACGCATGTGCAGTCTCGCCGCCGTCGACCGTGCGCGCCGCTGGGCCCACCGGCCCGACGCCCTGGGCGCCGCCGCCGGCCGTGTCCTCGCCCTCCGGGGCGGTGCACAGGACCGCGACCTGGTCCTCGCCGCGCTGCGCGAGGCGGTGCGGGGTGAGGGCCCGGACGCGCCGTCCCTGTGGACCCTCGTCGACGGCGCCGGCCGCCTGGGCATCGCCTGCGCCGCTCCCGTGCTCCGCCACGTCTACCGGGAGACCGCCTCCTCCCATCTGCGCGGCCGGGCCGCCCGCGCACTCGCCGCCACAGACCCCTCCTTCGGCGTCGGCTTCGCCGTCGAGTGCCTCTGGGACTGCGAGGAGTCCACGCGCGAGATCGCCGCACGGCACGCCGAGACCGGCGACGCCCGGGTTTTCGAGCGTCTGCGCCGGCTCGCCGCCGACCCGGCCGAGGAGGCCGAGGTGCAGACCGCCGTACGCAGCCGGATCGGTCCCGGGGAGACCGTCGTGTGACCCGTCCGGGGCGCGCGGTGTGAACGCCGGACGACCCGTGGGACAGGAGCGCATGGCCGGCGTTCGACCCCGGTGGGTGTGCGAGGCAACGCTCACGGGACGTTCCCCGGCCGGAAAGATCCACTTTGACGTGGCCACGTCCGGCGCGGCGAGAACACCCGTATGCGAGTCGTCATCGTGACCGAATCCTTTCCCCCTGACGTGAACGGCGTGGCTCACTGCGCGCTCCAGACCGCACGGCACCTCGTGGACCGCGGTCACAGTCCTGTGGTCGTCGCCCCCGCCGTCCCCGCCACCGCGGGTGACGCACCGGACGACCGGGCCCCGTGCCCCGTCGTCCGGATCCCCTCCCTCCCGCTCCCGGGCTACCCCCAGGTCCGCGTCGCCCTCCCCAGCCGGCGTGTCACCGCGGCGATCACCGAGCACCGGGCCGATCTCGTCCATCTGGCCAGCCCCTTCGTGCTCGGTGCGCGCGGGATGGCGGCGGCCTCGCGGCTCGACCTGCCGGCCGTGGCCGTCTACCAGACCGACCTCGCCGGGTACGCCCGCACGTACATGGGCGCGGGCGGGGCCGCGGCCTGGCGTCGGATCCGGTCCGTGCACTCGGCCGCCGACCTCACCCTCGCCCCGTCCGGCGCCGCGCGAAGAGACCTTCAGGAACACGGCGTCCCCAGGGTCGAACTGTGGCCGCGCGGCGTGGACACCGTCCGTTTCCGGCCCGAACTGCGCAATGAGGCACTGCGCCGGGAACTCGCCCCGAACGGCGAGCTGATCGTCGGCTACGTCGGCCGGCTCGCCCCCGAGAAGCAGGTCGAGCTGCTGGCCGGAACGAGCACCCTGCCGGGAGTGCGGGTCGTCGTCGTGGGCGACGGCCCCAGCCGGCCGGGCCTGGAGCAGGCCATGCCCGGCGCGGTCTTCCTGGGACGGCGTACCGGTGACGAACTCGCGAGGATCTTCGCCTCGCTGGACGTCTTCGCCCACACGGGACCGTTCGAGACCTTCTGCCAGACCGTGCAGGAGGCCATGGCGAGCGGCGTGCCCGTGGTCGCGCCCGCCGTGGGCGGCCCACTGGACCTGGTCGCGCACGGGCGCACCGGGTTCCTGGTGCCGCCGTGCGACGCGGCCGCGGTACGGGACGCGGTGTGGTCCCTGGCCGCCGACCCCCGACTGCGGGCCGCCTACGGGGCAGCGGGGCGCGCGACGGTCGAGGGCCGTACCTGGGCGGCCGTCGGGGACCGGCTGATCGGCTACTACACGGATGTGCTCGCCGGGCGCAGAACGGCGGTGGCGGTGTGAACGGACCGGTGGCGACGGGAAACCCGCCGTCCGATGTGCCGGGCGTCGACGGCCCGCGGGACGTCGACGGCCCGCTGCGGATCGTGCGGCTCGCGAACTTCGTCGCGCCGGCCTCCGGCGGCCTGCGCACCGCGCTGCGGGAGCTCGGCAGGGGCTACCGGGCGGCGGGACACGAGCCCGTGCTCGTCGTCCCCGGTGAGCGGGAGAGCGACCGGGAGACCGAGCAGGGGCGGGTGATCACCCTGCCGGGCCCGCTCCTGCCCGGCACCGGCGGCTACCGTGTCCTCACCGACAAACGGCGGATCGCCACCCTGCTGGAGGGACTCGCTCCCGACCGGCTCGAGGTGTCCGACCGTACGACCCTGCGCTGGACCGGCAGATGGGCGCGGCGGGCCCGGGTACCCGCGGTCATGGTCTCCCACGAGACCGCCGACGGCGTGCTGCGCACCTGGGGGCTGCCGGAGGGGGTCGCGCGGCGCACCGCCGACGCCCTCAACGTCCGCACCGCCCACACCTACGCGCGGGTCGTGTGCACCACCGGGTTCGCCGAGCGGGAGTTCGCCAGGATCGGCGCCCGCAACGTCGTACGGGCCCCGCTCGGTGTCGACCTGACGGAGCGGCACCCCTCACTGCACGACCCGGGGCTGCGGGCCCGTCACGCGCGCGTGACGGAAACGCTGCTGGTGACCTGCACCCGGCTGTCCGTGGAGAAGCGGCCCGGGACGGCGCTGGACGCACTGGAGGCACTGCTGCGGCGCGGGCGGCGGGCGGTGCTGGTGGTGGCGGGGGACGGACCGCTGCGGCCGAGGCTCGAACAGCGTGCCCGGGAACGCGGACTGCCGGTCGTCTTCCTGGGGCACGTCCTGGACCGGGCGCTCCTCGGCGCGCTCCAGGCCTCCGCGGACGTGTGCCTGGCGCCGGGACCCGCGGAGACCTTCGGGCTCGCCGCGCTGGAGGCGATGGCGTGCGGCACCCCCGTGGTGGCGAGCACCTCGTCCGCGCTGCCGGAGGTGATCGGCCCCGCCGGGGCGGTCGCGGGGGACCGGGGGGAGTCGTTCGCGGACGCCGTCGAACTCCTGCTGGGGCGGCCGGAGACGGAACGGCGCGCGGCGGCACGCGCGCGTGCGGAGCGCTTCGGGTGGGAAGCGGCCGTGACGGCGTTCCTCGACGCCCACGAGGCCCCGCGGACGGCTGTGCGGGAGGGCGAGCGGGAGGACATGGCGCCGGTCCGGCACGCGTCCGCGGTACCGGGAGGCCCGAGATGAGACCCGTGCGGTTCGTGGCCCTCGGCGACTCGCTGACCGAGGGCGTCGGGGACCGCGCCGGTGACGGCTGGCGGGGCTGGGCCGCGCTGCTCGCCGGGTCGCTGGGCGAGCGGCCCGTACGGTTCACCAACCTGGCGAGGAGCGGAGCGCAGACGCACGACGTGCTCGAAGGCCAACTCCCCGGGGCACTGGACCTGAGGCCCGACCTCGTGTCGGTCGTCGTCGGGGTCAACGACACCCTGCGCCAGGGCTTCGACATCCACGCCGTGGCCAGGCGGCTGGACCAGGTGTACGCGGCCTGCGCGGCCCGGGGCGCCGTGCTGCTCACCGCGTGCCTGCCCGACCCCGGCGGCACCCTGGGCCTGCCCGGAGCACTGGCCAGGCCGCTCGCCCGTCGGCAGCGCGCGGTCAACACCGTCGTCCACGCGCTGTCCGACCGCTACGGCGCGGTGCACCTGCACGCGAGCGACGGTGACTGGGTCACCGACCGCACGATGTGGAGCGCGGACCGGATGCACCCGGGCGAGCGGGGACACCGCCAACTGGCCGTGAGGTTCCACGAGCTGCTGGCGGAACGCGGTCTCGCCCCCGGTCCCGCGCCCTCGTCCGAACCGGAGTCCGCGGCGCCCACCCTGACGGAGAGCCTGTGGTGGCTGGCCACCGCCGGCACCGGATGGGTGGCGCGTCGGTGCACCGATCTGCTGCCCCAACTCCTCGCGCTCGCCGCCGACGACCTGCGGCACCGCGTGCGGGGGACGAGCGTCCGGCTCGACCTGCGGACCTCCGCCGCGGTGTCGGCGGCACTGGCCGCGCTGACGGCGGGGGAGCCCCCGGGGCCCCGTGGGGCCGGAGCGGTGTGACGACCGTGACACCGGGGCGCATCTGCGTCGTTTGGGTCGTTGTCGGACTGAGGACCTAGTCTGTGCACCGTGACTTCACCTGCATCGACGGACAGTGCTCCGCCCCAGCTCAGCGCGGGCCCGCGGCCCGCGCCGGGCCCGGCGGCCGACGAGGGGCTGGCCCGGCGGCTGCGCGCACTCGCCTGCACCGCGCCGCTGCACGACCTGGACGCCCGCAAGGTCAACCTGGCCGGCGAGTACTCGGTGTACGGCATGGCGGAGGTCGCCCTGGCGGCCATCGACCTGGTCACGCTGAACATGGACTTCGACACCGGTGCCGACCACGACCAGATAGTCGCCCGGCTCGTTCCGCGCATCGCCGCCCAGGCACCCCGCCGACCGGCCGCCGAGCACGAGCGGGTGGCCCGCTGGGTCCTGGAGAACCTGATCAACGTCGGCAGCGTCGACCGCGGCTTCCGCGCGGTGTACGGAGTGTTCGGCGCGGACGGCAGCTATGTCCGCCGCGACTACGACTTCAAGCTGATCGAGGAGGTCCCCGGCCCCGGCGGCACCGTCTACCTGCGGACCACGGACGAGGCGGTCAACGTCCTGGTCGGCGCCCTGGACACCGATGTCACCAGTGCCCAGATAGCCGCCGAGGTCAAGCTCGAGGTGCTGATCAGCCGGGGCAGGCTCGCCGACGCCCAGCTCGCCGCCGAGCAGGCCCGCTACCGGACCGTGCAGTACTCCGAATCGCTGCGCCGCGCCCTGGACGCCACCCGGCGCAACGTACGCGCGGTGGACTGGCTGAGCGCCGTCCCCGACATGATCGCCGAGGCCCTGGACCACGTCGCGGACCGGTACCGCCACGAGAACGCGATCCTCACCAACATCCGCAAGGCCCGGGACGAATCGGAGGACCCCGAGCACAAACGCAGGGCCGCAGAGCTGGTGGACATCGTCAAGGACTGCATCCGTCGGCACACCCAGTTGCAGTCCCGGTTGCTGGAGGCCGGCCCGCTGTTCCGGGCCGAACAGGACCGGCAGGCCTTCGCCACGCCGGCCTCGACCTCGGGCACGGACCTCTACGGACACCTCCTCTCCCCCCTGCTCCCGCTGCCCCTGGAGCAGGCGGTCCGGGTCACCGACGCCTTCTTCGCCCGCGGCACCGGGCTGCGCACCCCGGTGTCCGTCCGGGTCGCCGACCTCGTCGACATCCTGCTGACCCCGGCGGTGGAGCGGGAGCACCTGGGCGCCGAGATGCCGGAACCCGACCTGATCGCCACACCCGACGACAGCCGCTTCACCGAGGAGCAGCTGGCGGCCGCGACCACCCTGCTGGAACTGCCGGCCGACGCGCCCCGACGGCTGTCCGGACTGCTCGCCGAGGCCCGCGGCCAGGACCCCGAACTTCCGTACCTGGTGGCCCTGCTGGCGGTCCACGCGGCCAGCCCGCCGGTCGGCACCGCCTACCGTCAGGGCGAGCGGCGCCTGCTCTTCGCGGTGGACGACGGTGTGGAACTGGACGACCCCGAGTTCGGCGGCGCCGATCTCATCGTCGGTACGGCCCTGCTGGACGCGGCGGGGATGGCCGCGGACCGGACGGAGGCGGCCTGATGGGCCTTTTGCCGGACCCCGGAGGGCCGGCGGTGGGCGCGGGCTCCGGGCCGGCCGCCGGTACCGTCGTCGCCCCCGTCACCGCTGTCGTCCCCGGCACCGTCGTTCGCCGGCGCGAGGAGGAACCGTGTCCATGAGCGAGCATGCCGAGTGGAGCGAGGCGGAGCCCTCCACCGCGCCGGCGAGCACCGCCGTCACACCCGCCGACGCCGCCGACGCGGCGCGGCTCGTCGCCTTCGGCCTCCAGCCCAAGCTGCAGCCGGCCCGCGACCAGGAGTACGCGGACCTGCTGCGCCGCTACCGCGAGGACCCTCCGTTCGCGCGCCTCGCCGACGCCGTGGCCACCGGCCTCGGCCTGATCGTGCTCGAGGTGTCCCCGCGCGCGGGGATGGCCGTGACCGCGGCCGAGGAGTCGGTGTTCGCCGTCCGTATGGGCGACTACGCACGGCGGACCTCCGCCGACGGTGGCGACCGGTTCCTGCACGGGCTCGCCCACCTCGCCGTGGCCGTCATGGCGTTCCCGCGTCCCGAGGACCTCGCCGACGACGCCTACATCGGCCGGGTCACCGTCAACGGCGTCGACGCCTTCGTACGCCAGGCCTGCCACCGTCTGGAGGAGCGGGCCGCGGAACAGGGCGAGAACACCGACCCGGCCAGCGACGCCCCGGGGCTGGAGACGGCCTGGCGGATCTGGGCGAGACGCAGCGCGACCGGCGCCACCAAGGACGCACGCCGACTGGCGGGCTCGACCACCGGCATCGTCGCCAAGGCCGTCACGTTCCTCACCGACTCCGGGTTCCTGCAGCGCACCGGCGACGACCACGGCGGCACCTACCGCACCACGGCCCGCTATCAGCTCCAGGTGCGCGAGCTGGCGGGCGGCGCGGCCATGGCCGAACTGCTGGAACTGGGCATCGTCCCGGTCACCGACGGGACCCCGACCCTGCTGCCCGCGGACAGCGGTGAGGACCTGGAACTGGTGGCCGGCGCCGGTCTGCCGTTCCACTCCGTCTGAGCCGGCCCCGCCGCAGCACGTCCTCACCTCGTTCCCGTCCCCATCTCCGTTCCTGTTCCCGAACCACCCCGATCTGCCGAAGACTTCGAGAGTCCGCCATGTACGAGCTGTCCCGGGTCCGCCTCTACTCCATCGGGCCCGCCGGCGCGCGTTACGCCGACACCGTGCTCGACCTGCGCGGTGTCGGCGAGACCGTGCCCGAACCCGCGCCGACGCAGGCGGAGTTCTTCGCGGAGGAGCCGGTGGGCCCGCCCCGTCGGCCCGCGCCCGCCGGGGTGCTCTTCCTGGAGAACGGCGGAGGCAAGTCCGTCCTGCTGAAGCTGATCTTCTCCGTGATGCTCCCGGGCCACCGCAACACCCTCGGCGGCGCGAGCTCCGGAGTGCTGCGCAAGTTCCTGCTGGCCGACGACTGCGGACACGTGGCGCTGGAGTGGCAGCACGTGCTGACCGGCGAGTGCGTCGTCGTCGGCAAGGCCAGTGAATGGCGCGGCCGCCAGGTCTCCAACGACCCGAGGAAGTTCGCCGAGGCCTGGTACTCGCTGCGGCCCGGCCCGGGACTCAGCCTGGACAACCTTCCCGTCGCGGAGGCCACCACCGTACGGCCGCCCGCCGACGGCCAGTCGGGCGCACGGGGCCGCCGCCGCACCATGAAGGGCTTCCGGGACGCGCTCACCGAGGCAGGCAGGACGTACCCGCACCTGGAGGTGCACTGGGAGGAGACCCACGAGCGCTGGACCGAGCACCTCGGCGACCTGGGACTCGACCCCGAACTCTTCCGCTACCAGCGGGAAATGAACGCCGACGAGGGCGAGGCGGCCGGCCTCTTCGCGGTCAAGAAGGACTCGGACTTCACCGATCTGCTGCTGCGCGCCGTCACGGACACCCGTGACACCGACGGACTCGCCGACCTGGTCGGCGGCTTCGGCAACAAGCTGGGCCGGCGCGCCGAGCTGATCGCCGAACGGGACTTCACCGCCGGGTCCGTCGAACTGCTCGGCAGGATCGTCGAAGCGGCCGGCGCCCGTACCCGGGCGCGGGAGATCCACACCGCGGCCGAACGCCGCACCCGCACCCTGGCCCGCAGGCTCTCCGCGCGCGGCCACCAGGAACGCGTCCGCGCCGCAGACCTCGCGCAGCGCGTCACCGCCGCCGCCCACGCCGTCACCCGGGCCGGGACGGCGCGCGAACACAGCGCGCTGGTCTCGGCGGAGATCGCCTATCGGCACGCCTCCCTGGCGCTCACCGCGGCCGAGAAGTCCGCCGCCGCCCAGAAACGGGAACTCGCCGACGCACGCACCCTGTACTCGGCCTGGCAGGCCGCCGAGGCGGCGCTGCGCCACCGCGCCGCCGCCGACCGGGCCGCCAGGGTCTCGGCCGCGATCCAGGAGGCCGAACGGGACGCGGCCCCCGCGCTGGCCGCCCGCGCCGAGGCCGCCGTCGCCCTCGTACGCGCCCTGCACACCGCCGCACAGAACGCCGAGAACCTCGCCAACGAGGAGGAGGAGCGGTCCGCCGCCCTCCAGGAGGTCAGCGACGCGGCCCACCGCGACGCCACCGCCGCCGCCACCGAGGCACAGCGGGCCCGCAGCGAGATCGGCCACCTCAGGCAGCGCCTCGCCGAGGTCGAGCAGGAGACCGCCGAGGCCGTCCGGGCCGGTTGGCTCGACGACAGCGCCCCCGACGCCGACCCGGCCCGCGCCGCCCTCGCGGCCGGCGACGCGGAGAAGACCGCGGTCGCCGCCTGGGACTCGGCCCGCGAAGCGGCCCGCAGGGCGACCGAGCACGCGCGCGAGGCCGCCGCCACCCAGGCGCGCGCGGAACTCACCGCAGCCCGCGCGGCGGACGCGGCCACGGCGGCCGACCGCGCCCACGAGGGCGAGCTCCGCACCGCGCAGGCCCTGGCCGCCGAGGAACGGCCGGCCGAGCTGCTGGGCCTGACCGCCACCGACGCCCGCCCCTCGGTCCCGCGGCCCCGCCCCGACACGGATGCCGAACCGGACGGCCGTCCGGCAGAAGGCGCCCTCACCGCCACGGAACTGGACCGCTTCGCCGACGACCTGCGCGAACTGCTCGACGACGCGGTCTCCTCCGCCGAACGCCAGTTGTTCGAACTGCGCACCGCCGCCGCCGACGACGCCCGCATCCTGGGCGCCCTCGGAGACGGCGGACTGCTGCCGCCCGGCCCGGACGTGCTGGCCACGGTCGAGTACCTCGGTGAGCACGGCATCCCCGCCCTGCCCGGTTGGCGTTATCTCGCCCAGGCCGTCGACCCCGCCGACCACGCACGCGTGCTGGCCGCCCGCCCCGAACTGGTCGACGGCGTCATCATCACCGACCCGGACTCCCACACCCGCGCCCGCGCGGCCCTGAGCGACGCGGCCCTGCTGCCCCGGTCCACGGTCGCCGTCGGCACGGCCGCCGCCCTGCTCGCGCCGGCCCCGGCGCCGGACACGGACACCGGGGATGTCTTCCTCGTACCGCCGAACCCGGCCATGCACGACGAACACGCCGCCGACGAGGAGCGGCAGGCGCTGCGCGTCCGGGCGGCCGCGCGGGACGAGGAGATCCGTGCGCTGGCGGCGCGGCTCGCCAAGGACCGGGAGCTGACCGCACGGCTCACCTCCTGGCGTACCGGCTGCCCGCCCGGCCGGCTCGCCGAGCTGGCCCGCGCGGCGCACGGTGCCCGCGCCTTCGCGACGGAGTGCGAGGCGGAACTCGCCGAGGCACGTGCTCTGCGGGTGGAGGCCGAGGAGGCCGCCGCCGAGGCCGCTCGAGTGCGTGACGAGCGGCAGGAGACCGCACAGAAGGCCCGGCGCGCCGCAGACGCCCTCGCGGGACTCGCCTTCCGGCTGCGCGAGCGGGGCGGCTGGCAGGCCAGACTACGGGAGTTGGCCGACGACGCCGCCGAGGCGGAGGCCGGCGCCCAGGCCTGCCTGGAGCGCGCGCGGGCCGCCGACGAGGACCGCCGCGGCGCGCAGCGGGCCGCAGACGACGCCCGACGCACCGCGCGGGCGCTGCGCGCCGAACGCTCCGAGATCGCCGGCGCCCCCGACGACGTACCGGAGGACGGCACCGAGACGCCGCAGATCTCCCTGCCCGCCCTGCGCGAGGCGTACCGGGCCGCGTCCCAGGTCTACGAGAAGGTCGGCGTCGGCGCCGACCTGCGCGCCGAGCAGGCCCGCGCCGAGAGCGACGAGAGCGCGGCACGCGCGGAGCTGGACCGGCTGAGCAACAAGGTCCGCACCCGCGCGGAGCAGTTGCTCCAGTCGCCCGACGGTTCGGACGGCCCGAGCCGCCAGGCCGCCGCGGCCCGCGCCGAGGAGCTGGTGCAGCTTCTGGAGACCCGCATGTCGAGCGCGAGCGAGCAACTCGGACGGCTGCGCGGCGAGGCGGAGCGGCTCGCACCCGAGGAGGGCGGGGAGCACACCGTGCTCCCCGAGGAGCTGGTGCCCCGCGACGCCGAACACGCACAGGCGCTGCTGCGGACCGCCACGGCCGAACTGGCCTCCCGGACGGAGGAACTGGACCGGGCCAGCCGGACCCACGGAGAACTCCTCGACGCGCACCGCGCCGCGGAGGACGCCGCCGCGGGGTTCGACGAGATCGCCGCCATGCTCCGCGACCTGCTGCGTGAACACGCGTCCGAGGAGGAACCGGAGCAGCCCGAGCCCTACCCGGGCAGCCTGGCGGAGGCCCGTGACTCCGCCGCGGAAGCCCGCCGGTCACTGCGGGGCTGCGCCGCCGACCTGTCCGCCACCGAGTCCGCGGTGCGCGAGGCGAGCGACATCCTCGTCCGGCACGCCAACTCCACCCGCTACGAGCAGGTCCGCACCCCCGCACGGCAGCAGATCCGCGAACTGCCCGCCTCCGCACTGCCCGAGCACGCCCACAAGTGGGCGGACGCCTTCGCACCCCGGCTGAGGGTCCTCACCGACGAGCTCGAACAACTGGAACGCAACCGCGACTCGATCGTGGACCGGCTCAGAGGACTCGTCGAGTCGGCCCTCGCCACCCTGCGCTCCGCGCAGCGGCTGTCCCGGCTGCCCGAAGGGCTCGGCGAGTGGTCCGGGCAGGAGTTCCTGCGCATCCGCTTCGAGGAACCCGACCAGGCGACCCTCACCGAACGGCTCGGCGAGGTCATCGACGAGGCGACCCGCGCGGCCGTGCGCAAGAACTCCGATCTGCGGCGCGACGGCATGTCCCTGCTGCTGCGCGGAGTCGCGGCCGCCCTCCGGCCCAAGGGCATCGCCGTCGAGATCCTCAAGCCGGACGCCGTGCTGCGCGCCGAGAGGGTCCCCGTCGGGCAGATGGGCGACGTGTTCTCCGGAGGGCAGCTGCTCACCGCGGCCATCGCCCTCTACTGCACGATGGCCGCGCTGCGCTCCAACGACCGGGGCCGGGAACGGCACCGGCACGCCGGCACCCTGTTCCTCGACAACCCCATCGGCCGCGCCAACGCCACCTACCTGCTGGAGCTCCAGCGGGCCGTCGCCGACGCGCTCGGTGTGCAGCTCCTCTACACCACCGGCCTCTTCGACACCACGGCACTGGCGGAGTTCCCACTGGTCATCCGCCTGCGCAACGACGCCGACCTGAGGGCGGGCCTGAAGTACATCAGCGTCGAGGAGCACTTGCGGCCGGGCCTGCCCGAGGAGGCGACGGACGGGGAAGCCGTGCACAGCGAGATCACGGCCACCCGGATGTTCAAACGGCCCGCCCCGGCGAACGGCTGATCAGACCGCCCGAGTGAAGCGTCCGGCTCAGGGGTGGGACAGCTGGCCGGCCCCGCCCCGGCGGCGTATTCGTGCCTGCGCACGCTGGGCGGACCTCTCCTTGCGACGGGCGCGGCGCCGCTCGCGCCGCAGGGCCCGAGCGGTGCTGCTGGGCGAGGACACCACGCCGTTGCGCTGGTTCCAGACCTGGCGCGTCACCCACACGTCGAGGACCCCCCAGGTGGCCAGGACCGTGCTGACGATGCTGCTGATGACCATGGGGAAGGCGAGCCAGGACCCGGCCAGCGTGCACAGAAGGGCCACCATGGCCTGGATCAGTGTCATCGCGACGATGAGCACGGCCCGTACGGCCGCCGTGCGCACCGGATCCGGCAGGCGGCGCCGCCGCGCGGGCTCCTCGACCCACAGCGGCCGACGCGCGTCCCTCTCCGAGCGGGTGCCCTCGCCGGGTACGT
This sequence comes from Streptomyces sp. NPDC004051, assembly GCF_053604275.1. Classification (NCBI taxonomy): domain Bacteria; kingdom Bacillati; phylum Actinomycetota; class Actinomycetes; order Kitasatosporales; family Streptomycetaceae; genus Streptomyces; species Streptomyces sp. NPDC004051. The sequence goes on from NZ_JBSGHG010000012.1 coordinate 179,641, forward strand.
GGCCCGGTCCTCCCGGACCGGTACCGACCATCGCGGCTCCGGGCTCCGCCGCGGGGGCGCCGCGGTTCGGCGCCTCGGTGTCCGGCCGCGTCGTCATCTGCGCCACCGAGGCGTCCCCGGACGCCTCGTACCGCTCCGCCGTGCCCATCAACGTGTCAACTCCCCACCGCCGGCAGTCCGCCCGCTCGCGTCCGAAGACCCGGCTCCCCAACGACTGCCCGGCTTGCACTGATTTACGCCGCTCGGATGCGAGGCGCGGCCCCTGCGGCCGATTCCGCCCCCATCTCCCACAGAGAAGGACGAACGGCACGTCGCAAAGATTCCCGGACAAGGAAAGAAATCGGCCAACTGTACCCGTCGGGTCCCACGGAACGGCACCGGTCCTCCCCCTCGACCCGGCATGCAATCTCCCACAATGCACGGACAACTCGCCATGTCCCGTCGTCGGTACGGAAGTTCGGATTCCGGAGAACCCTTCGAGTCGGCCGCGGCTCAGTAGTAGGCTCGCGCCGTTTGTTGACGCACATGTGTGCTCTCGGTCATCCGAGGGCGAGCTGGGGGAGGCCATGCGCTTTCGCGGGAAGTCGGTCCGCCGGAAGATCGTGGCGCTGCTTCTCGTGCCGCTGGTGTCCCTGACGGCGATCTGGGGCTTCGCCACGGCGTTCACGGGACGGTCGGTCACTCAGCTGTTGCGGGTCTCCGCCGCGGTCGAGGACATCGGCCACCCGATCGAGAGAACCGTCCGCGTCCTCCAGCAGGAACGCCGCCAGACCCTCGTCCATCTCGCCGATCCGCGGGCCTCGGACACGCTCTCCGCGCTCCGCACCACTCGCACGGCCACCGACGGAGCCATCGCCGAGGTCCGCAGGAACGCGGATGGCCCCGATGCCCGCGACGGGCTGGGCACGGGCGGCGAGGACCGGCTCACCGCCGTCCTGGACGCGTTCGACGGCATCGACTCCCTGCGCGGCAGCGTCGAGCAGGGCACGATGAACCGCGCCGAGGCCCTCGACCAGTACAACCTTCTCGTGGACTCCTGCTACGCCCTTCTGACCTCCCTCGACGGCATCGACAGCGTGGAGGTGGACCAGCAGGGCCGCGCTCTGCTCAACCTCAGCCGCGCCCGTGAACTCCTCGCCCGCGAGGACGCCCTGCTCGGCTCGGCCCTCATCGTCGGCACACTGTCCCGCACAGAGGTACGCGACGTCTCCGACCTCGTGGCCCAGCGCACGCTGCTGTACGACATCGCTCTGCCGCAGTTGCCGGCCGCGGACCGGGACCGCTACGAGAGCTTCTGGAAGAACGCGGCGTCCGCCCCGCTGCGCGTCGCCGAGGAGGCGGCCCTCTCCTCCGGCGCCGGGCCGCCCCGCGGAGTCACCGCGAAGAGCTGGGACACCGCCGCCGGCCATGTGCTCCAGGAACTCGGTGCCCTTGACGACCAGGCCACCGACCGCCATCAGGACCGCGTCCAGCCGGTCGCCATGGACGTCATCACCCGGGCCCTCGTCGTCGGCGTCCTCGGACTGGTGGCCGTCCTCGTCTCCCTCGTCCTGTCCGTGCGCATCGGCCGAGGCCTCATCCGTGACCTGCGGCAGTTGCGTCTCGAGGCGCATGAGGCGTCCGGCGTGCGACTGCCCGGTGTGATGCGCCGTCTCTCGGCGGGCGAACAGGTCGACATCGAGACCGAGGTCCCCCGCCTGGAGTACGCCAGGAACGAGATGGGCGAGGTCGGCCAGGCCCTCAACACCCTGCATCGCGCGGCCGTGGAGGCGGCCGTCAAACAGGCCGAACTGCGCTCCGGGGTCTCGGAGGTGTTCGTCAACCTCGCCCGCCGCAGCCAGGTCCTGCTGCACAAGCAGCTCACTCTGCTGGACAGCATGGAGCGCCGGACCGAGGACACCGAGGAACTCGCCGACCTGTTCCGGCTGGACCATCTGACCACCCGCATGCGCCGGCACGCGGAGGGCCTGGTCATCCTCTCCGGGGCCGCGCCCTCCCGGCAGTGGCGCAAACCCGTCCAGCTCATGGACGTCGTGCGTGCCGCCGTCGCCGAGGTCGAGGACTACGAGCGCATCGAGGTCCGCAGACTGCCGCGGGTCGCCGTCACCGGCCCCGCCGTCGCCGACCTCACCCACCTCGTGGCCGAACTCCTGGAGAACGCGACGGTGTTCTCCCCACCGCACACCGCCGTCCAGGTCCTGGGCGAGCGTGTGGCCAACGGCTTCACCCTGGAGATCCACGACCGAGGGCTCGGCATGGCGGCCGAAGCGCTGCTGGACGCCAACCTGCGGCTCGCCGAGACCACGGAGTTCGAACTCTCCGACACCGACCGGCTCGGACTGTTCGTGGTCAGCCGTCTCGCGCAGCGGCAGAACGTCCGGGTCTCCCTGCAGCCCTCCCCCTACGGCGGCACCACCGCGGTCGTCTTCATCCCGGACGCACTCCTGACGGACGACGTCCCGGACACCAACGGAGCCGGCTTCCGCCTCGACAGGCCCCGGCGCGCCAAGGAGAGGGCACCAGAGCAAAACTGTCGTCCCGCGCTGTCCCAGGTACCCGTACAACGGCCCGGACTGCCCGCCTCGCTGCTGGACGGGCCGGTCGAACTCGAGGGCCCCGTCGACCTGGACGCCCTCGACGACTACCCGGGGGCCCCGACGGACGGGGACGACGAACACGGCGGCCTGCTCCGTCCCCGGCGCTCCCCGGCCCGCACCAAGGACGAGCGGCCGGGCCCTCGGCGTGAGCCGCATCAGCGGGCACCCGAGAACCGCGACGGACCGGACAGAGACAGGACCAGAGACAGAGACAGAGACCGGACCAGGGGCAGGGAGGGGAGCAGGGACAGGGACACGGACGGGCAGACGAACGGCCCCGCTCCGCTGCCCCTCAGGGGAGTCCCCAAGCTGGTCAGTTCCCACGGCCGCCCGGTCGGCGACGGGCACGTCCGCCGAGAGCGGACGGACCACGACACCGGCGCCCCCTCCGCCCACCCGCGACGGGAGCCCGCACCGCCGCCCCTGCCCACCCGACGACGGAGCACGGAGCCCCGCCCCGGCGGCGCCCCGCAGGACGCGGACGGCCCGCAGGACGCAGGCGACCGGCCCGACCCCGGATCGCTGCCCCGACGGGTACGGCAGGCCAGCCTCGCCCCACAGCTCAAACGAAGTACGCGACCACGGAACGAGGAAAGATCCCAGTCCGTCGAACGGGACGCGGAGGAAGTGCGCAGCCGCATGGCCTCGCTGCAGCGAGGCTGGCAGCGCGGCCGCGACGAGAACGCCGAGGCCGATCACGGCCCCGGCGGGACAGCACCACGAGGAACGACCAAGAACGACTGAGGGGGACGGTCGATGACCGCACCGAACACGACCAGCCACGCCGAAGGCGGCAAGGGGGAGCTGAACTGGCTCCTCGACGACCTGGTGGACCGCGTCGCGAGCATACGGAAGGCCGTCGTGCTCTCCGGCGACGGCCTCGCCACGGGAGCGTCAGGGGAACTGACCCGCGAGGACAGCGAGCACCTCGCCGCCGTGGCCTCCGGATTCCACAGCCTCGCCAAGGGGGTGGGCCGCCACTTCGAGGCGGGCGATGTCCGCCAGACCGTCGTCGAACTCGACGAGGCCTTCCTGTTCGTCACGGCCGCCGGAGACGGCAGCTGTCTCGCAGTCCTCGCCGACGCCGACTCGGACGTCGGGCAGGTCGCCTACGAGATGACCCTTCTCGTGAAGCGGGTCGGTCCGCATCTGGACGCCGAACCACGCACCGATCTGCCCTCAGGAGGGTAGTGGAATGACATGAGTGCTGAGGGCGAGGGAAGAAGCCACTGGTTCGACGAGGAGGCCGGACCGGTCGTCCGGCCCTATGCCATGACGCGGGGCCGCACCTCGAGTGCGGCCCAGCACCGCCTCGACCTGATCGCGGTGGTCGTCACCGAACCCGACGCGGACGATCCGGAGGCGGACCCCACCCTCTCCCCGGAACACGTGGACATCGTCGGGCTGTGCCGTGACACGCCGCAGACCGTCGCCGAACTCGCCGCGGAACTCGACCTGCCCGTCGGAGTGGTACGAGTCCTCGTCGGAGACCTCGTCGACCTCGAATCCGTCCACGTGAACCGCCCGGTTCCCCCCGCCGAACTGCCGGACGAGAGTATCCTGCGCGACGTGATCAACGGCCTCCGAGCGCTGTGAACGGCGCGGAAGCGGGTTACTGACATGGCAGGCTGGCAGTTCTGGGTGGACCGAGGCGGCACCTTCACCGACATCGTCGCGCGCCGCCCGGACGGGCGACTGCTCACCCGCAAACTCCTCTCGGACAACCCGGCCCTCGCGCCCTCCCGGCGTCGTTCCGGCAGGGCGGCCACCGCCGCCGACGCGGCGGTCGCGGGCATCCGCGAACTGCTAGCCGGCTCGGGTGCACCCGTCGAATCCGTACGCATGGGCACCACGGTCGCCACCAACGCCCTCCTCGAGCGCACGGGCGAACGAACGCTCCTGGTCGTCACCCGCGGCTTCCGGGACGCCCTGCGCATCGCCTACCAGAACCGCCCCGCCATCTTCGCCCGCCGCATCGAACTGCCCGAGCTGCTGTACGAACGGGTCCTCGAGGTGGACGAACGCATCGCCGCCGACGGCACCGTCCTGCGGGCCCCGGACCTAGACTCCCTGAGCGGGCCGCTGCGCCAGGCCCACGCCGACGGCATCCGGGCCGTCGCCGTGGTCTGCATGCACAGCCACCGCCACCCCGCCCACGAGCAGGCGGTCGGCGAACTCGCCGCCCGCATCGGCTTCCCGCAGATCTCGCTCTCCAGCGAGGTCAGCCCGCTGATGCGACTCGTCCCGCGCGGGGACACGGCCGTCGTCGACGCCTACCTCTCGCCCGTGCTGCGCCGTCACGTGCAGCACGTGGCCGACGAACTCGACGGGGTACGGCTGATGTTCATGCAGTCCAACGGCGGTCTCGCCGAAGCGGCGCAGTTCCGCGGCAAGGACGCCATCCTGTCCGGTCCGGCCGGCGGCATCGTCGGGATGGCCCGCATGTCGCAGATGGCCGGCCACGACCGGGTCATCGGCTTCGACATGGGCGGCACCTCCACCGACGTCTCGCACTTCGCGGGGGAGTACGAACGCGTCTTCACCACCCAGATCTCCGGCGTACGGCTGCGCGCGCCCATGCTGGACATCCACACGGTCGCCGCCGGCGGCGGCTCGGTCCTCCACTTCGACGGCTCCCGCTACCGCGTGGGACCCGACTCGGCGGGCGCCGACCCCGGCCCCGCCTGCTACCGGGCCGGCGGCCCGCTCGCCGTCACCGACGCCAACGTCATGCTCGGCCGCATCCAGCCCGACCACTTCCCGGCGGTCTTCGGCCCGAACGGCGACCAGCCCCTCGACACCGAACTCGTCCGGGACCGCTTCACCACCCTCGCGCACGAGATCCGCGAACGGACCGGCGACGACCGCACCCCGGAACAGGTCGCCGAGGGCTATCTGCGGATCGCCGTCGCCAACATCGCCGCCGCGGTGAAGCGGATCTCCGTCCAGAAGGGCCACGACATCACCCGCTACGCCCTCACCACCTTCGGCGGTGCGGGCGGGCAGCACGCGTGCATGGTCGCCGACTCCCTCGGTATCCGCACCGTCCTCGTACCACCCGCGGCCGGTGTCCTCTCCGCGCTCGGCATCGGCCTCGCCGACACCACGGCCATGCGCGAACGCTCCACCGAAACACCGCTGGAGCCCGCCGCGATGCCCGGCGTCCACCGGACCGCGGACGACCTCGAAGCGGCGGCCCGCGCCGAACTCCTCGCCGAGGACGTCCCCGAGGACCGGATCGAGGTCACCCGCCGCGCCCAGCTCCGCTATGACGGCACCGACACCGCCCTCACCGTCGAACTGACCGACGCCGACACCATGCGCCGTGCCTTCGAAGAACGTCATCGCGCCACGTACTCCTTCACGCTCGACCGCCCGATCGTCGTCGAATCCCTCTCCGTCGAAGCCACCGGCATCACCGACCCCCCCGATCTCTCCACCCTCGCCCCCTACCGGGGCCGCCCCGCGGCTGCGCGGCCCGTCCGCCTCCACACCGGCGGCGCCTGGCGCGACGTCCCCCTCCACCACCGGGAGAAGATTCCCCCCGGCGAGACCGTCTCCGGCCCGGCGATCGTCACCGAGGCCGGCTCCACGACGGTCGTCGACGAAGGCTGGCGGGCCTCGCCGACCGAGGACGGGCATCTGGTCATGGAACGCGTCGCTGTCACGCAGAGTTCCGACCTCGACACGGAAGTCGACCCGGTCCTGCTTGAGGTCTTCAACAACCTCTTCATGTCCATCGCCGAACAGATGGGCGCCCGCCTCGAGTCCACCGCCCAGTCCGTCAACATCAAGGAGCGCCTGGACTTCTCCTGCGCCCTCTTCGACCCGGACGGAAACCTGGTGGCCAACGCCCCTCACATCCCCGTCCACCTGGGGTCGATGGGCGCCGGCGTCAAGGAGGTCATCCGGCGGCGCGGTGCCACCATGCGTCCGGGCGACGCCTACGCCGTGAACGACCCGTACCACGGCGGCACCCACCTCCCCGACGTCACCGTGATCACCCCGGTCTTCGGCACCGCGTCCCCCGGCACCACCTCTCCCGGCACCGTGGGCGGCGACACCACGGAGGGTGACCGGAAGGTCCTCTTCTACGTCGCCTCGCGCGGCCATCACGCCGAGATCGGCGGCATCGCCCCGGGCTCCATGCCCGCCGACAGCCGCACCATCGACGAGGAGGGCGTCCTCTTCGACGACTGGCTCCTCGCCGAGGACGGCCGGTTCCGCGAGCACGAGACACTCGGCCTCCTGACCGGAGCGCGGTATCCCTCCCGCAACCCGCAGACCAACCTCGCCGACCTGCGCGCCCAGATCGCCGCCAACCAGAAGGGCGTCGACGAGGTCGGCCGCATGATCGAGAACTTCGGCCTCGACGTGGTCCAGGCGTACATGCGGCACGTGCAGGACAACGCCGAGGACGCGGTACGGCGCGTCATCGACGCCCTCGACGACGGCGAGTACACCTACGAAACCGACTCGGGCGCCACCATCCGCGTGCGCGTGCGCGTCGACCGCGAGAGCCGCTCCGCGACCATCGACTTCACCGGCACCACGGCACAGCTCCCCACCAACTTCAACGCCCCCTTCTCCGTCGTCAACGCGGCCGTCCTCTACGTCTTCCGGACCCTGGTCGCCGACGACATCCCGCTCAACGACGGCTGTCTGCGCCCGCTGCGCATCATCGTGCCGCCCGGCTCCATGCTGGCGCCCCGGCACCCGGCAGCCGTCGTCGCGGGCAACGTGGAGACCTCCCAGAGCATCACCGGCGCCCTCTACGCGGCGCTCGGCGTCCAGGCCGAGGGCTCCGGCACCATGAACAACGTCACCTTCGGCAACGCCCGCCACCAGTACTACGAGACCGTCGCCTCCGGCTCGGGCGCGGGAGAGGGCTTCCCCGGAGCGTCCGTCGTGCAGACCCACATGACCAACTCGAGGCTCACCGACCCCGAGGTCCTGGAGTGGCGGCTGCCCGTCCGCCTCGAGGAGTTCGCCGTGCGCGCGGGCAGCGGCGGCGCGGGACGGTGGCGCGGCGGGGACGGAGCGGTCCGCCGCATCCGGTTCCTGGAACCCATGACCGTCTCCACGCTGTCCCAGCACCGCAGGGTCCCCCCGTACGGCATGGCGGGCGGCGCGCCCGGCGCGCCCGGCGCCAACCGGGTCGACCACGCGGACGGCAGCGTCACCGAACTCGGCGGAAGCGACTCGGCGGACGTCCGTGCCGGCGACGTACTCGTCATCGAAACCCCCGGCGGTGGAGGATACGGTCCACCGCCCGATCCCCACCGAGCACCGAGCAGGAGAGAAGGACGATGATCTTCGGGCGTTCTGAGCGCGGCAAACCCCCGGTCGAGCCCGTCACGCTCAAGATCCTGGTGGCCGGTGGCTTCGGCGTGGGCAAGACCACGCTCGTCGGAGCGGTCAGCGAGATCAGGCCGCTGCGCACCGAGGAACTGCTCACCGAGGCCGGACGCCCGGTCGACGACCTCAGCGGTGTGGAGGCGAAGAACACCACCACCGTGGCCATGGACTTCGGCCGCATCACGCTCCGCGAGGATCTGGTGCTGTATCTCTTCGGGACCCCCGGTCAGGAGCGGTTCTGGTTCATGTGGGACGAGCTCGCCGAGGGCGCCCTCGGGGCCGTGGTGCTCGCCGACACCCGGCGGCTGGAGGACTGCTTCGCGGCCGTCGACTACTTCGAACGGCGCTCCATACCGTTCCTGGTCGGCGTCAACTGCTTCGAGGGAGCCCCGCGTCACCCGGTCGAGGACGTCCGCCGGGCCCTCGACCTCGACGCGCACGTACCGCTGGTGACGGGCGATGCCCGGGACCGCGAGTCGGTCAAGGAGATGCTCATCGGTGTCGTCCAGCACGCCATGGCACAGGCGGCCCAGCGCCGCCGGACCGTCACCGTCTGAAGCGCGCCAGGACGTGCTCCACACCCCCGCACGCAGGGCGGACAGCGGGCCGGGGGGCTGCTCCGCATAGCCCCCCGAAGACACCCCCGCCGTGATCGGCTACAGTCCGCGCGTGCCCAGAAACCGAACCCCCGGCCCGGCCCCCGGCCCCGTGCCGGACTCCCACTGTTCGAGCTGCGGTACGTCCTTCGGCGCGGACGTCTCCGGCTGGCCCCGGCGCTGCCCGGCATGCGGCGCCGTCGCCTATCGCAACCCACTGCCGGTCGCGGTCGCCCTCCAGCCCGTGTACGACGCGAAGGGCACCGCCCTGGTCGTCATCACCCGGTCCATCGCCCCCGCGCGCGGAGGCACGGCCCTGCCCGGCGGGTACATCGACGACCGGGAGGACTGGCGCCAGGCCGTCGTACGCGAACTCCGGGAGGAGACCGGCATCGACGCGGCGAGCCGGGACGTGCGACTCGCGGACGCCATGAGTTCGCCCGACGGACACCTCCTGCTGTTCGGTCTCCTCCCGGAACGTCCCGCGGAAGGCCTGCCGGCCTTCGCCGCCACGGACGAGACGGAAGGCCGGCGCCTGCTGCGCCGCGCGGAGGAGCTCGCCTTCCCGCTGCACACGCGGGCCGCGCGCGCCTGGTTCGAGGGCCGGTACATCTGACTTCCGCCCCACCCCGCCCCGGCACGGCTCAGCCCGGTCCGAGCCCGCGCACCCGCACCGGGTAAGGCGAATCGCGAGGGCCGTCCTGCCCCTCCCGCTCGACGACGATCCGGGCCCCCGCCCAGCGGACGCCGTACCGCTCGATCTCCGGCTCCTCCCAGCCGTCGCCGGCGTCCGCGACGACCGTCCCGCCCCCGGCCCGCCCCCGCACGGGCGCCCACACCTCCAGCTCCAGCCCACCGTCCTGCCCGCGCACGGGAATCACGGCACCCGCGCGGGCGAACACCGGAATGCGGTCCAGAGGCGCGTCGACCAGCACCTGGGCGGGCCCGTCGTACGCCCGCCCGGTAGTCGACTCGTACCAACGTCCGCGGGGCAGCCGCACCGTACGCCGTTCCACCCCCGGGGCCAGCACCGGCGCCACCAGCAGGCAGTCACCCAGCAGGAAGGCGTCCTCGCAGTCGCGCAACGCGCGCTCCTCCGGAGCCGACCACCACAGCGGCCGCACACAGGGAGCCCCGGTGCGCCGGGCCAGGTGCGCCAGCGTCACGAAGTACGGCTGCAGCCGGCGACGCCCGAGGAGGACCACGCGCGCGTGCCGCACCACCTCGGCACCGAACTCCCACGGCTCCTTGCTCCCCGCCCCCGCGTGCGTGCGGAACAGCGGCAGATGGGCACCCAGCTGGAGCCACCGCAGGTACAGCTCCGCGGACGGGTCCCCGTCGACTCCGCCCACATCCGGCCCCGCATACGGGACACCGCACAACCCGAGCCCCATCACCAGGGCCAGGGAGGCCCGCAGTCCGGGCCAGCCCGGGGCCGCCTCCCCCGACCAGGTCCCCCCGTAGCGCTGCATACCGGCCCACCCCGAGCGCGAGAAAACGAACGGCCGTTCCTGCGGCACCAGCGTCCGCAGCCCCTCGTAGGCCGCCCTGGCCATGCACAGCGCGTACACGTTGTGCGCCTCGCGGTGATCGCCGCCCCGCCCGTCCAGGGCGTGCCGTGCCGAGCGGGGGAGCGTCGGCTCCCCGAACGCGGTGAACGACGTCGGCTCGTTCAGGTCGTGCCAGAAACCCGCGAAACCCTGCTCCAGCCGCTCCGTGTACAGACCGCCCCACCACCGGCGCACGCGCGCGTGGGTGAAGTCCGGGAACACCACGTCTCCGGGCCAGGAGACGCCCTGGACGACCTCTCCCGAGGCGCTCCGCACGAACGCCTCCCGCACCGCACCCGAGTCGTGCACGGCGTCGCCGCCCCCGGCGGCGACCGCGGGACCGACGGCCGACACCAGCCGGATCCCGTCCCGCCGCAGCTCGTCGGCGAGCCCCGGCAGCTTCGGGAACCGCTCCTCGTCGACGGTGAACACCCGGTGCGCGTCGTGGTGGTCGACGCCCAGATGGACGGCGTCGAGCGGCAACCCGTGCTCCCGGTAACGGGCGACGGTCCGCCGCACCTCCTGCTCGCCGCCCCGGCCCCACCACGCGTGATGGTGGCCGAGGGCCCACGCGGGCGGCAGCGCGGGCGCACCGGTCAGCGAACCCCAGGCGAACAGCACCCGTGCGGGGGTGCCCACCATCACCCAGCAGCGCAGCGGGCCCCCGTCCATCCGCACGGTGCTCGTCCCGGCCCGGTCGTGCCCGGAGCCGGCACCCTCAGCACCCTCCCGTAGTGTCACCGTGCCGTCCCACGAGTTGTCGTGGAACGCGAGATGCGTGCCCGCGTCGGCCACCACCAGCTGCACCGGCATCGTGATGGGACGCGGATCGCCGCCGGGCCCGAAGGCGCGACCGGGGCCCGTGTTCCACAGCCGGTGGGCGCCGTCCCGCAGCCCGGGCCCGAGGGCGCGTCCCCCGAGCCCGAAGAAGCGGGCGTCGGCCCGCACCTCCGACCGCTGCATCCAGCGCGCGGGGCCCCCTTCCACCGGTCCCACCGGCCCCACCGGCTCCCACCAGCGCGGCGGCAGATCGCGCCGCAGAACCACCCCTCCCGGGGTGAGCACCTCGACCGAGCCGAGCCGGGAGACGGCGACCGTCACCCGCTCGGCGACCACACGCCAGCCGCCGTCCGTGTCCGGCTCCAGCACCGCCCGCGGATCCGGATCCGGACAGCGGCCGGCCAGCGCGTAGGACGGCTCGGGGGCCGCCCCGTCCCAGCCCCAGAAGACGGCGCCGTTCACGGCGACGAGGATCCGCAGCTCGGAGCGGCTGAACCGGACGACACCACCCCCGGGCCCGGGCTCCACCTCCCGCACCTGTCCGGGCGTCCGAGCGCGCTCCGCTCCCCGGGACGGCAGCCCGGTGGCGTCGGCCCGTCGCCTGCGCCATGCCGCCCGTACGGTGCGCAACCCCCGTGCCGCGCCCACCGAACCGACCGATCTCACCGAACGCACCAGGCCACGACCGTCCATGGTGCTCACCCTGCCATCGCGTGCACTTCACACGAGTGTCGTTCAACTGCCGTTCACCCGTGATCGGACCACATCTTCACGACACGGGTGGTGGGGGCGCACCCTGGTTCCGAAGACGATCACATGGCATCGTTCCTGTCAGCCGCGCCACGCGCACACCCCAGCCCGTGCGCGCAGGACGCACACGACGCGCACAGTCCGGGAGCCGCCCATGTCGACCGAGAACCCCCAGCCGCTCTGGCAGCCTGATCCGCAGCGCATCGCCCAGGCCAGGATCACCCTGTTCCAGGCATGGGCCGCCGAGCGGCACAAAGCCCCCGCCGAGGGCGGTTACGCGGCACTGCACCGCTGGTCCGTGGATGAGCCGGAAGCCTTCTGGAAGGCCGTCACGGAGTGGTTCGACGTCCGCTTCTCGACCCCCTACGCACGCGTGCTGGGCGACCGTTCGATGCCCGGCGCCCAGTGGTTCCCCGGCGCCACCCTGAACTACGCCGAACACGCCCTGCGCGCGGCGGCGGCCCGGGCGGACGAACCGGCGCTCCTGTACGTCGACGAGACCCATGACCCCAGGCCCGTCACCTGGGCCGAGCTGCGCCGCCGGGTCGGCTCCCTCGCCGCCGAGCTGCGCGCCCTGGGCGTACGTCCCGGAGACCGCGTCAGCGGCTACCTCCCCAACATCCCGCAGGCCGTCGTCGCCTTCCTGGCCACCGCGGCGGTGGGCGGAGTGTGGACCTCCTGCGCGCCCGACTTCGGCGCCCGCAGCGTGCTCGACCGCTTCCAGCAGGTCGAACCGGTCGTCCTGTTCACCGTCGACGGATACCGCTACGGCGGAAAGGAACACGACCGCCGCGACGTCGTCGCCGAACTCCGCCGTGAACTGCCCACCCTGCGCGCGGTCGTGCACATCCCCCTGCTCGGGACCGACGCCCCCGACGGAGCCCTGGACTGGTCGGCCCTGACCTCCGCGGACACCGAACCGGTCTTCGAACAGGTGCCTTTCGAGCATCCGTTGTGGGTGCTCTACTCGTCCGGCACCACCGGACTGCCGAAGGCGATCGTCCAGTCCCAGGGCGGCATCCTGGTCGAACACCTCAAGCAGCTCGGACTCCACTGCGACCTGGGGCCGGAGGACCGTTTCTTCTGGTACACGTCGACCGGCTGGATGATGTGGAACTTCCTCGTCTCCGGTCTCCTCACCGGAACGACGATCGTCCTGTACGACGGCAGTCCCGGCCACCCGGACACGGGCGCCCAGTGGCGGATCGCCGAACGCACCGGCGCCACCCTCTACGGCACCTCCGCCGCGTACGTCATGGCCTGCCGCAAGGCCGACGTCCACCCCGCCCGCGACTTCGACCTCTCCGCGGTGCAGTGCGTCGCCACCACCGGCTCCCCCCTGCCGCCCGACGGCTTCCGCTGGCTGCACGACGAGTTCGCCGAGAGCGGGGCCGACCTGTGGATCGCCTCCGTCAGCGGCGGTACGGACGTCTGCTCCTGCTTCGCGGGAGCCGTACCCACCCTCCCCGTGTACATCGGCGAACTGCAGGCACCCGGTCTGGGCACCGACCTGCAGTCCTGGGACCCGAGCGGCAAACCCCTGACCGACGAGGTCGGCGAGCTCGTGGTCACCCGTCCGATGCCGTCCATGCCGATCCACTTCTGGAACGACCCCGACGGCAGCCGCTACCACGACAGCTACTTCGACACCTACCCCGGCGTCTGGCGGCACGGCGACTGGATCACCCTCACCTCGCGCGGCTCCGTCGTCATCCACGGCCGCTCCGACTCCACGCTCAACCGCCAGGGCGTCCGCATGGGGTCGGCGGACATCTACGAGGCCGTCGAACGCCTTCCCCAGATCAAGGAATCCCTCGTCATCGGCGTCGAGCAGCCCGACGGCGGCTACTGGATGCCCCTGTTCGTGCACCTGGCACCGGGCACCGTGCTCGACGAGGACCTGAAGGGACTCATCCGGCGGACCATCCGTGAGCACCTGTCGCCACGCCACGTCCCGGACGAGATCATCGAGGTGCCCGGGGTGCCGCACACCCTGACCGGCAAACGCATCGAGGTCCCGGTCAAACGCCTCCTCCAGGGCACGCCGCTGGAGAAGGCGGTCAACCCGGGATCCGTCGACGACCTGGAGCTGCTCACGTTCTACGCGGACCTGGCCCGCCGCCGCACCTGACCCTCCCCGGACGAGGACCGGCCGGTCACCCGGCCGGTCCGGTGCCACCCACCGTCACCGCCGTACGCCGTTGTCAGTGCCCCCGGTTACTGTGAGTGAGCATTGATCGACCGTACAGGGGGAGACATGACGTACACCGACCACCGAACCGTCCGCCGTGTCCTGCGCCGGGAAATCGCGGGCACCATCGGGGTGCTGACGGACGAGCACGACTTCCGCGCCATGCGGCACTACCGAAGCTTCGTCTTCGACGACCACGCCACGTACCTCCGACACGTGGAGGCCGTCCTCAGGACACGCGCCCTGCAGGGCAACCACACGACACTGGCCCTCTTCGACCCCGAGGAGTACGCGGCATTCTGCGCGCACACGGGCCTCGACCCCGACCGCCGCACCAGCCGCACCCGCTTCACCGCCGAACTCGCGGCCACAGGACCCACCATCCCCTACGAGGGACAGCCGTTGGCCGATCTCCTGCCCGCCCTCGTCGACGAGGCGGTCCGCCGGGCGACCTGGGAGTACGCGACCACACTCCTCGCCCGCCTCGGCGCCTGCGCCTCGTGCGGTGAGGACCTGGGCCGCGAGGCCTTCACCCGCGCCTCCCAGCTGATCGTCCGCATCCTCGACACCGCGGGGCCCGGCAACCGGCACCTCGTCTGCAGTGTCTCCGGACCGCCCGAGACCCTCGTCGCCGTCCTGCACGCCGACGACGCCGACGGACACATGGAGCTGGACGACACCGAGCTCCTCGAATTCACCACGGTGCTGGCAGTCGGCCTCGCCACCGGCAGCCCGGGCGGACTCGTCATGCGGACCACCGCACCAGGCACCGCCGACCGCATCCACGGCTGGCGGCTGCGCACCCACGGTCTCGAGCCCCTCACCGCGGGAGAGGTCTTCGACGCCTACTGCACCGACGTGGAATCCGGAGACCTCATCTCGCCCGAGTCCAATGTCGACTACTGCGAACCGCCCGACCTCGGGGACGGTGGCCCGAGCCCGACCCACCGCCACTGAACACGAACGGGAGACGCAAAACGTAAAGGAAGGAAAAGGGGCGCCCCAGCACCTGGAGCGCCCCTCACCAAGAGCGGCTGGTCGAGGCTGCCTGCCCCGCCTGCCGGCTACTCGCCCGACAGCACTGCCTGAGCGGCCCTACGGGCCTCCTCGGCGCTGTCGGTCGCGCGAGCCGCCGCCGCGGCCCGCTCGCACTGCGCCAGCGTGAACTTCGCCAGCGCTGCCCGTACATAAGGAATGGACGCCGCGCCCATGGAAAGGGAGGTGACACCCAGACCGGTCAGCACCGAAGCGAGCAGCGGGTCGGACGCGGCCTCGCCGCAGACACCGCAGCTCTTGCCCTCGGCCTTCGCCGCCTCGGCGGACAGCGCCACCAGGTCGAGCAGCGCGGGCTGCCACGGGTCCTGCAGCCGGGACACCGCGCCCACCTGGCGGTCCGCGGCGAACGTGTACTGCGCGAGGTCATTCGTCCCCAGCGAAAGGAACTCGACCTCCTGCAGGATCGAGCGCGCGCGCAACGCGGCCGACGGAATCTCGACCATCGCACCGAACTTCGCACGCAGACCCGCCTCACGGCACGCGTCGGCGAAAGCCTTGGCATCGGTGCGGTCCGCCACCATCGGGGCCATCACCTCGAGCTGGACGGACAACCCCTTCGCGGCCTTGGCCAGCGCCGACAGCTGGGTACGCAGCACCTCCGGGTGGTCGAGCAGCGACCGCAGACCACGCACACCCAGCGCCGGGTTCGGTTCATCGGCCGGGGTGAGGAAGTCCAGCGGCTTGTCCGCGCCCGCGTCCAGCACGCGCACCACCACACGGCCTTCGGGGAAAGCCTCGAGCACCTGACGGTAGGCCGCGACCTGCTTCTCCTCGGAGGGAGCGTTCTTGCTGTCGTCCAGGAAGAGGAACTCGGTGCGGAAGAGGCCGACACCCTCCGCGCCCGCCTCGACCGCGGCCGCCACATCCGCCGGACCGCCGATGTTCGCCAGCAGCGGCACCGTGTGCCCGTCCGCGGTCGCACCGGGCCCGGTCGACGCGCTCAGCGACGCCCTGCGCTCGGCCGCCGCAGCCTCGAGCTGTCCCTTCTTCTCCTCGCTCGGGTTCACGAAGACCTCGCCGGTGCTGCCGTCCACCGCGATCATCGTCCCCTCGGCGAGCTCACCGGCGCCCGGCAGGGCCACCACGGCCGGCACACCGAGCGCCCGCGCCAGGATCGCGCTGTGGCTGGTGGGCCCACCTTCCTCGGTCACAAAGCCGAGCACCAGGGTGGGGTCCAGCAGCGCCGTGTCCGCCGGCGCCAGGTCCCGAGCCACCAGGACGTACGGCTCGTCACTGTCCGGGACCCCCGGCATCGGCACTCCGAGCAGCCGCGCGACGATCCGATTCCGCACGTCGTCGAGATCGGCCACGCGGCCCGCCAGGTACTCACCGGCGGCGGCCAGCAGCTCGCGGTACGCGGCGAACGCGTCGTACACCGCACGCTCGGCGGTGCTCCCCGCGGAGATACGACGTTCCACGTCCGTCATCAGCTCGGGGTCCTGAGCCATCATGGCCTGAGCCTCGAGGACAGCCTGGGCTTCACCGCCCGCCAGGTTGCCGCGCGCCATCAGATCGGCCGCCACCGCCTCCACGGCCTTGCGGGCGCGCCCCTGCTCACGCTCCGCCTCTTCCGCCTGGATCTGCCTGGCCGGCGGTTCGAGCACGGCCGTTCCCATGTGCCGAACCTCGCCGATCGCCACACCGTGGCTCACGCCGACGCCTCGCAGCGTTGTCTCCATCTCACCCGTCTCCGATAGTGCGGCGGCTCACGCCACCGAATTGGTTGCCCTGCTCGCCGTCAGTGGGACGGCAGTGACGTCACTTCCAGAGGAAGAGACTGTCGCCGGCCTTCACCTCGCCGTCGTCGCGCAGCTCGGAGAGAGCCTCCGCGGTGGCCTCCAGAGCCACGACCGGGCACACCGGGGACTTCCCGGCGGCCTCGACGGCGGCAGGGTCCCAGCGCACGATGCTCTGACCACGAGTCACGGTGTCGCCCTTGTTGACGAGCAGCTCGAAGCCCTCGCCGTTGAGCTGCACGGTGTCGATACCGAGATGCGTCAGCACACCGCGCCCGCTCTCGTCGACGACGACGAACGCGTGCGGGTGGAGAGAAACGATGACGCCGTCCACGGGGGAGACGGCGGCGGAAGGCTCCCGTACAGGATCGATCGCTGTACCCGGGCCGACCATGGCCCCGGAGAAGACGGGATCGGGCACGGACTCCAGTCCGATGGCCCGTCCTGCGAGCGGGGACGTCACGGTGGTCATGGGAAGCCTCCCAGGGGCGGAGATCTGTAGGAGCCCGTCACTACCTGTCTCGGACGGCGCACTGTGATGCAGGGTATGTCATAGGTAGTACCGGTTCCGCGTGAGAGAACCGAATAGAGGTCTAGACCACATCTCGCGGCAATTTGCACCCGCTCCGCGCCTCCATGTACAGTCGAGGACCTGCCTGAGGGTGAGCGATGCGATCACACGCGTCCTGTCTCTCGGCGGCTCAACTCATCAGATCTTATCTCGAGATCACTTTCCGCATGCCTGCAGGGCGGTGGTCAGAGAGCCGGGAAAACACTGATAGAGTCTGGGAACACCGAAGGGAAGCGCCCGGAGGAAAACCCGCCAGGGTGAGTACGAAGGAAGCGTCCGTTCCTTGAGAACTCAACAGCGTGCCAAAAGTCAACGCCAGATATGTTG
>NZ_JBSGHG010000013.1:0-188994 GCF_053604275.1 Streptomyces sp. NPDC004051
GCCTCCCACCCATCGCGGGGCGGGCCGGGTGGGGTTTTGTTCCTGTGGGGGGGGGGGGCCGCCTTTGGGTTGTTCCCCCTTACCGTCAACCTCCGGGGGGGGCCCCCCCCCGACCACGTCGGCGGGCGCCCGCTCGCTGTCCCGGCCGTCAGGTGAGCGGCGGACCCGGCTCCGGTCCCGGGACGGGTTCGGGGCCTGGCGGAATGGGCGAGGGCGACGGTCCGGGCGGCCCCGGCGGGGGTGGCGGCGGCCCGGGAACGGGCGGGTTCGGCCCCGGAGCGGGGGGCCCGGGAGGAGGCGGCCCCGGGGCGGGAGGCGGGGGTGTCGGTCCCGGGCCGGGGGGTGGCTCGGGGGGCGGGACGGGGGTGGGCCCCGGGGGGACGGGGTCCGGGGCGGGCCCGGGGGTGCCGGGGTCCGGGGTGGGGCCCGGTGGAACGGGGTCCGGGTGCGGTTGCGTCATGGCGGGTGTCCTCCGGCCAGTCGGTCGGCATCGGCTCTGGACTACTCCCCCGCCTACCCGACGGCCGCGCCCCCAGTCACTCCCCCGCAGGACGGCGCGGGGCCGGCCGGCGCTGCCCCCACACCGGACGCCACCTCGCCGCGAGTCGGGGCGTCCGGCCAGGTCAGAAGCGGCCGGGGTGCGCCGCCAGCCATGCCTTCGCCGCTCGGAGGAGCTCCGGGGAGGCCGCCGGGGCCTGGTCGGGATGGCGTTCGGCCCACTTGACGACGTACGGGCAGAGCGGGGCGACCGCGACGCCCTCACGGGCGGCCGTGGCGTACAGCTCGCGGGCCAGGGAGCCGGCGATGCCCCTGCCCTCGTGGGCGGGCTCCACGACGGTGTGCACCGGAACGATCGCGCGCTCGGGGGCTTCGAGCACGAAGTACTCGATCCGCCCGACGACCTCGCCGTCGCCCGTCACCGCCTCCAGGCGGCCCGCCGCCCGGTCGTCGCGGATCTCGATGCCTCTCATGGACGCATCACGCTCCTGCCTCTGTCTGCCGCCGTCCGCGCCGGTCAGGCCGTGACGGCCTGCGGGCTGCGCTGCTGGTCCGACCCCGGCACCGGCTCGGACGGGTCGGCGCCCAGGGCCACGATGCGGTTGTCGGCGTCCACGTGCACCACCCGGGGTTCCAGCGCCCGCGCCTCGGCGTCGGTCACCTGAGCGTAACTGATGATGATCACCAGGTCGCCGGGGTGGACGAGATGCGCCGCGGCCCCGTTGATCCCGACGACACCCGAGCCCCGCTCCCCCTCGATGACGTACGTCTCCAGCCGGGCCCCGTTTGTGACGTCGACGATGTGCACGAGCTCACCGGGCAGCAGATCGGCGGCGTCGAGCAGATCGGCGTCGATCGTCACGGACCCCACGTAGTGCAGGTCAGCCTGGGTGACGGTGGCGCGATGGATCTTGGACTTGAACATTGTACGCAACATCGGGGCACTCCCACAAGTAGGCTCCCTGCCTGCATTTTTGCAGGTCAAGGGCTGTTTCGACACCCTACAACGAGTCGCATGTTCGGGCAGCTGTCCCCAGGTTTTTCAGGACTCATGCTGACCACTTGCTGACTTTCCTGACGCCCCGTCAGGTGACTGGAGGAGGGCTTCGCCCACTCTCGCGGACCCCACCGTGGCGACGACCCAAGCCTACGCAGCCCCCCCCGAAGGGCGTCCGTGATCACCGTCACGCGGACGGTCTGGACGGCAGTCAGGAGCGAAGGCGCTCGACCGGAAGTCGGACCACGCGCCGCCATGGGACAGCTGGCCCAGGCCCCTCGTATCCCGTCTCAAAGGAGGAGGCGCCCACAGCCCCATGAATCTGAGTGGCCGAAGCAGCGCGGCAACATAGCGGCGGATCGCCGGTTAGCCAAACCGGCGATTCTCACGACCATGGCTGTGGCTCGTCCGGTGACTCTTGGCGGTGGCACAGGGCGGGCGTCAAGGACGTTTGGAATTCGACCAGAGCAGAGCGCGAGCCGCTGCCGCGATCAGGCTCAGGCCAGCCTCAAGGAGTCATCTTGCCCATGGGACCGCAGTCGTACCCCGACGAGACCCGCA
This sequence comes from Streptomyces sp. NPDC004051, assembly GCF_053604275.1. NCBI lineage: Bacteria > Bacillati > Actinomycetota > Actinomycetes > Kitasatosporales > Streptomycetaceae > Streptomyces > Streptomyces sp. NPDC004051. The sequence continues at coordinate 2,057 of NZ_JBSGHG010000013.1, forward strand.
CCGATATCGACTCGTCGCGCAGGCGCCGTAGCGTCGAGCCCGTCCTTATGGACACTTCTGAGGTCGCTGCGATGCTCAATATGTCCACGAGCTGGGTCTACAAAGAGGCATCGAAACTGGGCTTGAAGGGCTACAAACTCGGCCGAGGCAGGAACGCCAAGGTCCTGTACAAGAGGGCCGAGGTCTTCAAGTGGCTGGAGCAGCAGAAGATCCATTAGAAGCGGGCAGTTTCTTGTCGGCCCCGGACTCACAGACACACAGCAGTCGTCGACACAGCGGCTGCTGGAGATCCCGGTGTCCCGACTTCCTCACGGCCGGTTTCGGCTTACATCGCGTTGCTCGGCGTCCTGATCAGGACGAAAGCACCTCAGGCTGACCTCTTGGCCGATTAGAGTGTGTCGGGCAAGAGCGCCGATCGGGTGAGGCGCGGTGGAAAGGTGAGTCGGTGCGGATGAGCGGGGTGCCCACGCGGATCGGCCGGTACACGGTGGCGCGGGAGCTCGGCTCGGGCGGGATGGGTGAGGTCTATCTCGCCTACACGCCCGCAGGCGATCCCGTCGCGGTGAAGGTGATTCGCAACGACAAGCTCGATCCCCTGACGCGTGCGCGCTTCGAGAAGGAGGCGTTGATCGCCCGCACGGTGATCGGCACGAACCGGGTGGCCCGCTTCCTGGACGCGGATCCTTACGCAGACCGGCCTTGGCTGGCCATGGAGTACGTGGCCGGTCGCACGCTGCTGGCCTGTGTGGACAGCGACGGTGTACTTCCGCTGCCACTGGCGGCCAGCCTCGGGGCGTTGCTCGCCGAAGGCTTGTCGGCAGTCCACGCCGCGGGGTTGCTCCATCGAGACCTGAAGCCGCAGAACGTCATCTTGGGCGATGACGGCCCGATGATCATCGACTTCGGGCTGGGCGCGTTCATGGACTCCTCGCAGGAGACGCTGTCACACAGTGGCATGATCATCGGCACCGTCCGATGCATGCCTCCGGAGCAGGCCGGCGGCCATCCACAGGTGTCACCCGCGGCAGATGTGTACGCGCTGGGCACGGTCCTGCTGTACGCGGCGACCCGCCACTATCCGTACGACGGTTCACGCTGGGAAGCAATCGCGGCACAGGTCACCAATCCCGAGATCGCTCCCGATCTCTCTGGTGTGCCTGCACCGTTGGTGCCCCTGCTGGAGTCGATGCTCGCCCACACGCCGGAGGAGCGGCCGACTCTGTCAGCGGTCTCCGAAACGTGCGCGAGGGTCCTCTCCGACTCCGAGGTGACACCGGCGGCTGCCCGGCTCGCGCTGATCGCCCACACCAAGGGAGGCGAGGCTCCGTCGACCCCTGGTGAGCCGCCGCCGGTGCCGTTCGAGAAGCTCATCCACGAGCAGGCTGATCTTGTCGAGAACAGTGAACCGGTGAGCCCGCTCGACGACCCGCCGCGGGCTTCACTGGCCGAGGCCGACGAACCGGAACGGGAGCCAGAAGAGCCTGAGGTTTTCCTGCCCAAGCCGGCGCCGGGGTCCGGAAGGCGGAGCGACCCTCCGAAGGCCCGCGCGGCCAAGGGACGCCCTCTGGCGTCGAAGCGGATCGCGGACGAGCTGCGCGCGTTGTACGCCGCCGATCCCGTTCTGTGACTCCTGCGCTGACAGTACTGGGTGAAAGTCTTTGTCGGAATGGCGCTCGGACGGCGTAGTCCGTCGTTTACAGGCGTGTGCGGTGTGTGCGGTCGTCGGTGGCCGCTGATGAGGGATCGGAGTGGACGTTGAGCGTCGAGGCGGAAGCCGTGGGCGGCCAGGGCGATGAGGTGTGGGACGCCTGGGCGCCGGAGGGTGCTCCGGCCTCACGGCGGACCAGCGGGTCCTCCGGCTACGCCCCGGGGTCCCAGGTATTGATCCGCGACGAGCTGTGGCTCGTCCGGAACTCCAAGGACGTCGGCGAAGACGGGTGGATGGTGGAGGTCACCGGCATCTCGTCCTTCGTGCGCGGCACGGACGCGGTCTTCTACAGCCGGCTCGACGCGATCCAGGTGCTGGACCCGCGGGAGACGCGGCTCGTCCCGGACGACTCGCCCAACCACCGGCGGGGCCGTCTGTTCCTTGAAGCGGTGATGCGCAAGACGTTCCTGCCGCAGACCGAGCACGGGCTCGCGCTGGCCGACGGGTTCCTCATGGACCAGCAGGTGCACCAGCTGCGGCCCGCCGAGTTGGCGCTGTCCTTGGAGAAGAACCCGCAACCGCGGATCCTGATTGCCGACGTGGTGGGCCTGGGCAAGACCCTTGAGATCGGGGTACTGCTGGCCGAACTGATCCGGCGCGGGCGCGGCGAGCGCATTCTGGTCGTGACCCCCCAGCATGTGCTGGAGCAGTTCCAGCGGGAGCTGTGGACCCGCTTCGCCATTCCGCTCGTCCGTCTGGACTCCACCGGTATCCAGCGCATCCAGCAGGACATCCCGGCCGGCCGGAACCCGTTCGCGTACTTCAAGCGCGCGATCATCTCCGTGGACACGCTCAAGAGCGACGTCTACGCGCACCACCTCGAGCACACCAACTGGGACGCCGTCGTCATTGACGAGTCCCATAATCTGGTCAACCGGGGCACCAAGAACAACGAGCTCGCCCGTCTGCTGGCTCGGAAGACCGACGCGCTGGTGCTGGCGTCGGCCACGCCCCACAACGGTCGTGCCGAGTCGTTCGCCGAGTTGATCAAGATGCTGGACGAGGCGGCCATCGCCAACCCGTCGAAGTACGAAGTGAAGGACCTTGAGCACCTCTACATCCGGCGTACGAAGACGACGGCGGAGGTCCGCGACTCGTTGAAGGGCGCCTGGGCGGACCGTGGACCGTCCCAGCCGGTCCACGTAACGGCCGGTGAGAAGGAACTCGCCGTCTTCCAGGAGCTCGCCACGCGCTGGATCCCGGCCGATCCCGACCAGGCGTCGGTCAGCCGACACCAGCTGGTGCCCTACCAGCTGCTGAAGTCCTTCCTGTCCTCGCACAAGGCCCTGCTGGAGACCGTCAAGACGCGACTGAAGACGCTGGACAAGCCGCCGACCGCAGAGTCGGCGCGAAGCGGGCAGAGGCCGGCCCGCCCGGTCGACCCGGCGGTCCGGGAAGCGGCAAGGCAGGCGGAGCGCGCAGCCTTGTTGGACCTCCGGGACGTGGCCGAACGGATCCAGGACAACGACTCGGCGAAGCTGGCGGCCCTCGTGGACGAGCTGCGCGCCATGGGTGTCGGCCCTGGTTCGGAGACCCGCGTGGTGGTGTTCTCCGAGCGTATCCCCACACTGAAGTGGCTTGCAGAGGCTGTCCCGACCGCGCTCGGTTTTCGTCGCGGCGCCGACCCCGACGAGAACAAGCCCTGGCTCGCCTTCGGCGGCGCGATCCAGCTCATGCACGGCGATGCCACCAGCGATGAGGAGCAGCAGGCCATCGTCGAGAAGTTCGGGCTGCGCGACGACCCCGTACGCATCCTGTTCACCGGCGACGTCGCCTCCGAAGGCGTCAACCTCCACCAGCAGTGCCACCGGCTGATCCACTTCGACCTGCCGTGGTCCCTGATCCGCATCGAGCAGCGCAACGGCCGCATCGACCGCTACGGCCAGCAGCACCGGCCTGAGTTCCGTGCTCTGATCCTCACCAGCGACATCCCCTGGCGGACGGACGAGACGACCGGGGAGCCCCGCACGCTGGACGACCGCCTCGTGGGCGAGAAGCTGCTGAAACGCGAGGAGGAAGCGCACAAGATCGAGGGCTCGGTGGAGGCGGTAACCGGCCTGTACCGGGCCAAGGAGGAAGAGAACCGCCTCACCCAGGACCTGATCGCGGGCCGGACCGTCGAGGAGTCGATCAAGCAGTCCCAGCAAGGGGGTGCGGCGTTCCTTTCCGGACTGCTCGGCCAGGTGGGCGCCGTCCCGGAGTATCCCGAGGTGCGGCGCGCGTACGTGCCACGTCTGTTCTCGTCCACCGCTGACTACTTCGACGAGGCATTGCGTCAGGTCTGCCGTCCGAATCCCGAGGACCAGCTCTCGATGCGCCGCGACGACGACGGCACGATCGCCTTCGAACCTCCGCGTGACCTGCTGTACCGGCTGAAGGCACTGCCGAAGTCGTACCTCGAAGAGCAGCGGATCATGCCCCGGAACACTGAGCCGGGACGGATGCGTATCACCTTCTCCAAGGATCTCGCAGACCGGCGTCTGAAGGCGGCCCGAGAGTCGTCCAAGTCACAGTGGCCGAACGTCTCCTACGTCACCGACGTCCACCCGGTCCTGGACTGGTTGACCGACAAGGTGCTCGTCGAGGTCGGCCGCCACCAGGCCCCCGTGCTCGCCGCTTCCGTGGACTCACCGACGTTCCTGGTGCAGGGCATCTGCTCCAACGCGCTGGGGCGGCCCACCATCGTTGCGTGGATGGCCGTCCACGGCGACCCGGACGACCTTCAGGTGACGTCTCTGACTCCAGAGGTACTGGAGGACTACGGCGTGAGTCCGACCATGCCGGGCCGCGCCGCGCCCCGCGACCTCGGTGGCCTGACAGAGCTCGTACCCGCAGCCATCGACAGGGCTGAACAGCATCTCCGGGACCTGAAAGAGGCGTACGGCGAGGAGATCGAGGCGATCCTGGCCCCGTCCCGCAAGCGCGTCGTGCACTGGCAACAGGAAGCCATGTTCTCTTCTGACGGGACGGGAAAGCGCGGAGTGAACCTCAGCGCCAGCAGGCGACTGAGCCTTCTCAACTCCTTGCAGACCACGGGTGAGCCGATGCTGCGCCTGCTCGCCGTCCTGGAACCGCTCAACGCCGCTGAGGGAGACACCGACCGATGAGCACCGCTTTCGACTCCTTCAGCAACCGCGGCGAGTACTTCGCCGCGCACTACTTCGCCGAGCAGCTCGGAACCGACCTGAAGAAGGGCCTGTTCGCCACCTGGGCCCTACGCGAAGGCGATGAGCACGACCCGCGAAAGACTTCCCGAGAGCTCCTCCGCTCGCTGCGCGGCGCCTACCTCGCCGAAGACGTACGCGGCTACTTCGCCGAGGCCGCCGAGCGCGACGCAGGAGATGAGGTCCGACCGAACACCCACAACAACTCCGAGTGGCGCAAGCGCCTCGCCGAGTGGCATCAGACGATCCTGCAAGCCCTCGGCTTCGGGGCTACTCCTACCGAGGTCACCGTCCACCGCGCCGGACGCGACCACTCCCTGACCGTGGCCTACCACGGCCACGGGATCATCGCCCTGGACTGCGGCTGGGCCGCCGACAACGACACCGCCCTGGACGGGACAGGCCCCGGCCGGCTGCTGCACCCGCTGCGTGTCAGTGCAAGCGAGATGTACGAAACCGGCCCGGCCCTGGCGTCCTGGCTTTTCCAGAGCGAGCTCGGCGAGGCCGGCGGGCCTCGCCCGCGCTTCGTCCTGCTGTTGTGCGGAGGCGTGCTTGTCCTCGCGGATCGCCAGTCCTGGAACGAGGGCCGCTACCTCGCCGTCAACCTCGACGCGGCCCTCGAACGCAACGACCGCAGTCAGCAGGGCGAACTCGCCACCATCGCGGCGCTGTTCAGCCTGGACATGCTTCGGCCCGGCGAGAACGACCAGAGCCGGACCATCGATGCCCTGCTGAAGTCCTCCAGCGCCAACGCCGCCGGCGTCTCCGGCGAACTGCGCCATGGGCTCCAGCGCTCGGTAGAGATCATCGCCAACGAAGTCCTCGCGCGGATGGCCGAGCCGGAAAACGACGTCACCCCGGCCGACATCGAGAGCCCCAAGATCCCCTTCGCCCGGGAACTCACCAGCGAATCCCTCCGCTACCTCTACCGCGTCCTGTTCCTCCTCTACGCCGAGGCCCGCCCCGAACTCGGCATCCTCCCCGCCGACGACGGCAGCTACGAGGCCGGCTACTCGATGGCCCGCCTGCGCGACCTCGTCGAACGCGACGAGGAACTCGTCGAGGAGGAGGCCCGCAACGGCTTCCATCTGCACGAATCTCTGGACGTCCTCTTCAACAAGGTCAACTTCGGCCACCGCCCGTACGGCACCGAGGCCGACGACGACCAGCCCGGCGACGACGAGGAGACCCGCAAGGCCAAGGCCGCCCGCCGCAGCGAGGACCGTGGCCTGCGCTTCGAACCCCTGCGCAGCGAGCTCTTTGAGCCCCGTTCGGTACGCCTCATCGGCAGGGGCGTCCTCGACCCTCGCAGCGACGAGGACAGCGACCCGCGCTGGCTCGACCTGCGGCTCCGCAACGCCGCCCTGCACGAGGTGCTGCGTCTCCTCACCATGAAGAAGGGGAAGCGCGGCGAGCGGGGCGGTTTCATCTCCTACCGCAACCTCGGCATCAACCAGCTCGGCGCCGTCTACGAGGGCCTGATGTCGTACACCGGCATCATCGCCGAGGAGGAGCTGTGCGAGGTCGCCAAGGGCGGCGACCCGGAGAAGGGCTCCTGGCTCATCCCCTCCAAGAAGCAGGACCAGTACCCAGACAAAGCCCTCGTCCACTACGACGAGGACGACGCCCGCAAGGGCCTGCGCGGCGTGAAGAAGTACGAAAAGGGATCCTTCGTCTACCGCCTCGCCGGCCGTGACCGCGAGACCTCCGCCTCGTACTACACGCCCGAGTCGCTGACCCAGGTGACGGTCGAGCTCACGCTCAAGCACCGCCTCGACCAGGATCGCGATGCCGAGGACAACGTAATAGAGACTCGCGCCTCGGAACTGCTCAAGTACAAGATCTGCGAGCCGGCTCTCGGCTCCGGCGCCTTCCTCAACGAGGCGATCAACCAGGTCGCCGAGGAATACCTGCGCCGTAGGCAGAACGAGTTGGGCGTCACCATCCCCACCGCGGACGCCCTCACCGAGAAGCAGAAGGCCAAGGCGTACATCGCCCTGCACAATGCGTACGGCGTAGACCTCAACGCCACCGGCGTCGAGCTCGCCGAGGTGTCCCTCTGGCTCAACACTATGCACCCCGGCATGCGGGCCCCCTGGTTCGGTCTCCACCTCCGTCGAGGCAACAGCCTCATCGGTGCCCGCCGCGCCGTCTACGCGGCCGACGAAGTCACCGGCAAGGAATGGCTCAAGGCCAAGGGTGCCCTAGCTCCTACCACGCTGCCCTTCCTCAAGGACGGCAAGCCCCAGCCACTCCCCCAAGACTCGGTACACCAGTTCCTGCTACCGAGCCCCGGATGGGCGGCAGTCGCGGGCTCGAAGGAAGCCAAGGAACTCGCGAAGGAAGGCGTCGAGCAGCTCGCCGCCTGGAAAAAAGGCATTCTCCAGCGCCCCAAGCGCAGCAAGGCCGGCAAGTCGAAGAAGGAGCCGGTGTCCCAGTTCACCCGCCTCAGGGACGCCGCCCGCCGCGTCGAATTCCTCTGGTCGCTCGTCGTGAAGCGCATGGAACTCTCCGAGCAGGCGATCGCTCGCCGGATCGACGTCTGGGGTGCCGACCTCACCGATCCTGAGTTCGCCTTCCTCCATCGTCCCGACCAGGCCGTTCCCAAGGAACAGGTCCTCGAAGACCTCTTCAATGCTGTCGACACCCCGTACTGGCGCTTGAAGAAGGTCATGGATGCCTGGTGCGCGTTGTGGTTCTGGCCCGTCGATAAGGCCAGGCTGCTCGACGGTACCGCTGGGGAGTACACGGCGGTGCCCCAGGTAATGGGGGCAGACAGCCTCAGCCGCATCCTCGACGGCGCGCCGCTGGCCACGGAACCGCTCGCTCCCTCGGCTGGCCATGAAACGTACCCTGTAGCGGAGCCCTTGCCTGCGCCGCGCTTCGTCGAGGCGACGGCCTTGTTTGCTCTCGGCCCCGAGCAGACCAGCTTCGCAGACCTCGAACTGAGCGCCGACGACTCGGTCGTGGAGGTCAAGCAGGTCAGGCCGCGGGCTAGGAACCAGGCGACAGCGCCAAAACCGAAGGCCCCGGAGCGCCGGCCGATCGTCCCGCTCAAGGATCTGGACGACTGGCTGGAGTTCCTGGAGGCCATGCTCGGCACTGCCGACGTGCCCGAGGGCACCCTCATCGACAGCTTCAAAGACCTTGAAGCGCTTAAAAGCTTCGAAGAGACGCTGCCCAGCTTCATGGGAATGGACCCCGGTAACCCAGAAGACCGTTTCCCTTGGCTCTGGGAGGTGCACGACATCGCGGAGGAGCAGGGTTTCCTCCATTGGGAACTGGAATTTGCCCTCGTCTTCGCCCGGAACGGTGGCTTCGACCTCCAGGTAGGCAACCCGCCGTGGGTACGGCCCCGCTGGAACGAATCAGCTGTGCTGGCAGAGCGCGAGCCATGGTTTGAGCTGGAAGACAAAGCATCGGAGATCGAAAAGGATCGTCGGCGTCGAAATGTGCTGGCGTCTGAGGACGCACGTCGATACGTGCTCAATGAGCTAAGAAGCACGTCTGCCCAAGTTGCCGTGTTCGGTTCACCACAGATGTACCCGCTACTGATGGGTACCCAACCGGACCTATACCGCGCCTTCATGTCCCAAGTCTGGGCGCACGCCTCATCCGATGGCACGGCAGGGATGGTGCATCCTGACACGCACTTCACTGGCGACAAGGAGGGAGCTCTTCGAGAAGCGGCGTACCGGCGGCTTCGAATTCACGGTGACTTCGTTAACGCTGGGCAGAGATTCTTTCCCGAACCGGTCGGCCATACCGCGCACTTCGGGGTGCACATCTACGGGCAGCCGACGAAAATCTCTTTCGATCACCTGTCCTGGCTCGTCTCAACAGATGCGCTCCGGCTCTCCGCTGAACACGACGGTTCCGGCGAAGTACCAGGGGTCCGATACCGCAACGGCGAGTTCGACGAACGTCCGCACCGGGCTCGCGTCGTCAGAGTGGACAGGCACCAACTCTCTGTCTGGCAGCTTCTACTGGACGAGGTCGACCAACCTGTCGAACAGGCACGGCTACTATTCCCTGTCAGCACTGGCGAAGCCTCGGCGATCGAGGCTCTGGCGAATTACCCGCTGCGGCTTGGCTTCCTCTCTCCGCAAATCTCACCCGGATACCACGAAAGCGGCGCCAAAAAGGACAACCTAATCGACTACAACCGACCGGATCCAGCCACGGGTCAGGTATACCAGCCAGATCGCTGGCGTCACGTCATCCTCAAGGGCACCCAGCTGGGCGTTGCCACTCCAGTATTCAAGCGCCACGACGCGAACAGTAACGACCCATACGGGCGGGATCTTGTCAGCCTCGCACACGACTTTGTTCCCGATACCGCCTACGTGCGTACCAGGGAGATGGCCAAGCCCTTCCTCTCCGAGCAGGATCGCTGGATCGACCACAGGGTTCTAGCCAGACTGCGCGTAGATAACAAGGCAGTCGCCCGAGCACGTGCGCAGGTCGCCGAGCGAGACAAGGTCGCCGAGCAGGCAGTTGACCCAGCGAAGGTCGATGCTGTGCTTGAGGAGCGGGCACGCCGACGGTACGCCGTGTTGCCCCGCCTTGCCTGGCGCCGTCAAGTGGCCCCCAACACCGAGCGAGCGCTGTACGCGGCACTCGTGCCACCAGGCACGACACACATTGACGCGGTGCATAGCCTTGCCATGCCGTCGGTTCAGTTGACGGCTCTCACAGCTGGTTTCTGGGCTTCCCTTCCCCTGGACTACTTCCTGCGCGCGACGGGACGCGGAGACCTCCGGGTGGCCGGGGCCAAAGCTATGCCCGCGCCAACCCTTCACCATCCCCTGGCCTCCGCCCTCCTCCTCCGCGCGCTCCGCCTCAACTGCCTCACCCGCGCCTACGCGGACCTCTGGGCGGAGCTCTACGACCCCACATGGCCCGCCTACGAGCCGTGGGCCGGTGACTGGCCCGGCCTCCAGCCACTCCACGAGGTCACCCCGGACTGGCGTCCTGAGACACCCCTCCGCAGCGAGCGAGCCCGACGTTCCGCGTTGGTCGAGATCGACGCTCTGGTCGCCGTGTGGCTCGGTATGGATGCGGACGCGCTCGTCGCCGCGTACCGAGGACGCTTCCCCGTGCTGCAGAAGTACGAGGCCGTGACCTGGTTCGACGCCGATGGCTGGAAGATCGCGGGCAACGCCCGCACGATCGGACAGCGGCAGACGAAGGAGAGCTGGGCGCAGTTCGAGGCATACCGGTCCGACCCCGCCAACGCGCCCGTGCCGGAGGGGTACACCGCGCCGTTCTACAAGGCTGACCGCGAGGCGGAGATGCGGGCCACGCACGCCTACTTCCAGAGGCGGCTCGATGACGCCGTCGCCCGTGGCGAGTGGGATCCGGTGAAGCAGGAGGTGCCGAAGCCGTGAGGCCGACTCTTCAGGCGCGCGGGCTCAAGGAGAGCCTGCTGCAGTACCTGTCGACGACGTACGCGCTCACCGACGAGGGGGCGCGTGAAGCGCTGCACCGGTTTCTCGGGGACGAGACGTCGGGGATGTTCCGGGGCCCATATCTGCGGATCCGGACACCGTTCACCGTGGCCGGCCAGGAGTGGCGCACCCATCTGGAGTGGCAGCCGGTGGGCTTCAAGCCGTACGCGCATCAGGCGGTCGCCTTCGCGCGGCTAACCTCGGCGCACGGCCACACCCCGCAACCGACGCTGGTCACCACCGGTACCGGGTCCGGTAAGACGGAGTCGTTCCTCTACCCCGTGCTGGACCACTGCCGTCGGGAGCGGGCCGCCGGCAAGACCGGGGTGAAGGCGGTCTTCCTGTACCCCATGAACGCCCTGGCCACCGACCAGGCGCAGCGCATCAACGATCTGCTCACGGAGAACGCCGAGCTGGGGAAGCTGTCGGCCGGCCTCTACATCGGGGAGCGCGCGGCGACGCAGTACGAGAAGGTGCGGACCCGCCGTTCGGACATGCAGTTGTCCCCGCCGGACATCCTGATAACGAACTACAAGATGCTGGACCTCCTCCTCCAGCGGGCGGACGACGCCCCCCTGTGGCGGGAGTCGGACATCCGCTACGTCGTCGTGGACGAGTTCCACACCTACGACGGCGCGCAGGGCACGGACGTCGGGATGCTGCTGCGTCGACTCGCCGCCTCCGTGGGGGCAGCTGAGGAAGGCCGTCCGCTGGGCAAGATCTGCCCGGTCGCGACATCGGCGACGCTCGCTTCCGGCACGGACGAGGACGGCACGGCGCAGCTGCTGGAGGTGGCCACCCACGTCTTTGGCACGGAATTCACGGCGGACTCCATCGTCGGGGAGAACCGGCTCACGGTCGAGGAGTTCATCCCGCTCGGGGACGTGACCATGCAGCCGATGCCGACACCCGACGAGTTGCTGGCGCTGCCCGATCCGGCGACCGGTGACGAGGCGTTGCTGGATCTGATCGAGAAGGTGACGGACGTCCGTGACCTCGATCCGTTCCTCCTCGGTGGGAACCTCAAGCGGCATCTGTTCACTCGCGCGGTGATGCAGGCCCTCGGCGGCGGGGTGAAGACCAGTGCCGAAGTGCTGGATGTGATGTGGCGTGCGGGCGCCGCCGGCTGGTCCGAGGCGGTGGCGCGACAGCCGGAGAAGGCGGCCGAGGCCCTGGCGCGGTTCGTCGCGCTGCTGTCGTACGCCCGCGATCCGGAGTCCTCGCCCGCCGAGCCCCGGCCCTTCGTGCACGTCGAGGTGCATCAATGGGCGCGTTCGGTGTCTCGGCTGCTGCGCGGAGTGCTGCCGTGGCCGAAGGCGGAGTTCCGCTGGGATGTGGCCGGCACGGCCGATGCCGGCGCGGCCGACAGCGGCCGTATGGCGCCGGTGACGACGGCGACGACGGGGCAGAGCGCGAACCTGTTCCTGCCGGCGATCTACTGCCGTGACTGCGGGCGGTCGGGGTGGGCGGTGTTCTCGCCAGAGAGCGATGACCACGATGTCCAGTTCGATACGTACAAGATTCGGCGGGCCTCGCTGGGTCAGGACAAGGCCCGGGTGCGGAACCTGATCGCCGCGACGGACCGGGAGGCCCGCGAGGGTTCCGGGGCCGCGCTGCTCACTGCGGCCGGCGGCAAGGGGGGCTCGGCTGCGTCGCAGGGTGCCGGCGGGGTGCTGATGGTGCTGGACGGCACCCGTAAGCGACTGCGACTGCCTGATCCGCTGAACGATTACGACCGGGAGACCAAGGAGCCCCGGCTGACGGCCCGTGACTCGGCGTTCGTGCTCGTGAACTTCGGGGAGACGGCGAACACCGCGGCCAAGGAGGACTGGTGTCCGGCGTGCGGTGAGCGCAACGCGATCCGCTACCTCGGTACGGGTGCTGCCGCGATGGCGGCCGCGTCCATCACCCAGCTTTTCACCGGTGGGGAGCTCGACAAGAAGCTCCACGAGAAAAAGACGCTGATGTTCAACGACTCGGTGCAAGATGCCGCGCACCGCGCCGGGTTCGTCGCCAATCGCTCGTACACCTTCTCGCTCCGTGCTCTCCTCGCCGACCACCTGCGGCACGACGAGCCGACCGCGCTGAATGATCTGATCGCGAACGTCGTCGACGCCACGACGGACAAGGACACCCTCTCGGCGGTGGTGCCACCGGACCTGCACGGCTTCAAGGGCGTGAACCGGTTGCTGTCCGGCCAGGGTCGCGGTGGGGACCTGAAGACGTGGCGGCTGATCGGTCAGCGGCTGGCGTTCGAGGCGCTGATGGAGTTCGGCTTCCGGTCCCGGAACGGCCGTACGTTGGAGCTGACCCGCACTGCCGCCGCGCAGGTCCGCATCAACGACCCGGCGGCAGTGATCGCGCTGGTCAAGCGGCTGCACGAGGAGTGCGTGCGGGACGGCCTGCCGCTGGTGGCGCAGGACGACGCCCGCTATCTGGCGTTCGTGCGCATTTTCCTGGAGCGGCTCCGTACCCGGGGTGCGGTCGCCCATCAGTGGCTGAACAAGTACATCGACGAGGCGGGCACCAGCCGGTACTACATCTGGGGCAAGCGGGCTCCGGGCATGCGGGCCTTCCCGAAGGGGATCGCCGCCCCCGTGTTCCTGCTCGGGCAGCCCAAGAACGGCAGCGAGTTCGACTTCGCGACCGGACGGCTCTCCTGGTACGAGCGGTGGGCCGGGCGGTGCCTGGAGCTGCCGCGTGAGCTGGCACCCGAGCTGTGGAGCCGGCTGCTGCCCGAACTCGCCTCGATGGGGCTGCTATCGGTGCGCACCCCGAACGACACCTCGGTGCGGGTGTACGGGCTCAAGCCCGGCAACATCGAGGCCCGGCTGCTGGACGACGAGCAGGTGCGGGTCTCGTACGTGCGGTGCCCGGTGTGCTTCTGGGAGCAGACGGTCCACCCGTCGCTGCTGGACCAGTGGCACGACCAGCCCTGTCCCTCCTACCGGTGCCGACGGGGCCGCCTTGTGGCCGGCGACCGGCCCGAAGGGCTGGGGGTACACCACCGCGACCGCGACTACAGAGACGACTACTACCGGCGGCTCTACCTCGGCGCGGGCACCTATCAGGTGGTCACCGCCGAGCACACGGGCATGCTGACGCGGCACCAGCGCGAGAAGGTCGAGGAGGCGTTCAAGCGCGGCGGCGGGTTCAAGGACCCCGATGTGCTCTCCTGCACGCCGACGCTCGAGATGGGCATCGACATCGGCGACCTGTCCGCCGTCGTGCTGGCAGCGCTGCCGCGCCGCCCCGCCTCCTACGCTCAGCAGGTCGGCCGGGCCGGTCGCCGCACCGGCAATGCCTTCCTGCTGACCATCCCCGACCGGCGGCGCCGTGACCTGTACTTCCTCGAGCGCCCGAAGGACCTGATCGCAGGCACGATCGTGCCGCCCGGGTCCTACCTGTCGGCCGTCGAGATCCTTCGTCGTCAGTACCTGGCGCATCTGCTGGACCTCGCCGCGGCCGGCCGTCTCGTCCGGGCGGACGGCATCGTGCTGCGCGCGCTGCCGCACAAGGCGCCGCGCCTGTTCGGCCCGTCCGGCTATCTGACCGATCTGGTGGAGCTGGCCCTCGACCAGGGCGAGGAGCTGGTCAAGGGGTTCTTGCGGCTGTTCCCGGTCGGCGTCAGCGAGCAGGCCGGGGCCGACCTGGAGGCGTATGCGACGCACGGTCTGCGCAGCGCCGTAGAGAGGGCGGAAGGCGAGTGGCGGCGCGCCGAGGACGCGCTGCGGGCGCGGCTGCGGGAGATCGACGAGGCCCACGGCGAGCTGCACGACAGCGACCCCGACCAGGCCCGCCAGAAGGCGGAACTGGACGCCGAACGGCGCGGGGTGGGCAGGCAGTTGCTCCACCTGGGCGACACCACGGCCCAGACCGCACTGTGTGACCTGGGTCTGCTGCCGAACTACGCCCTCATCGACTCGTCGACGACATTGTCGGCGACCCTGTACGGCGAGGACGGCATGGACCCGAAGACGGGCAAGGTGGTGTACACGTCCGAGACGGTCTCCTATGAGCGGCCCCGCCGCTTCGCGATCCAGGAGCTGGCGCCGGGCAACACCTTCTACGTCAACGGCTACCGGCACGAGATCACCGGCCTGGAGCTGTCGACGGGCGGGCGCCAGGAGTGGCGGACCTGGCGGGTGTGCCCAGGGTGCGGGTACGTACGTACCGAGGACGCCACCGACGATCGCTCTCCGTGCCCTCGGTGCCGGACGAGCCAGATCGCCGACGACGGCTCCTGCTTGTTCCAGGTCGTGGAGCCGGCCACCGTGACGTCGCGGGACAAGCGTGAGGACGCACGGATCCGGGACGACAAGGACGACCGTGATCGCCGCTCTTACACCGTTGTGGACGCGGTGGACATCCCCGTCGAGAAGATCGAGCGGGGGAAGTCCTGGCGGCACGACCGCGAGACGTTCGGCGTGGACTTCTGCCGCACGGCAATGATCCGCCGGATCAACGTCGGCCCGGTCCGCTATGACGCTCCTGCTCGAGATGACTTCGCCGGCCACCTGGTCCGGCTGAACCCCTTCCACGTGTGCACCGCTTGCGGGGCCGCGAGCGCGGACGGCCGTCCGGTCTTCGACCACGACACCGACGCCCTGGAATCGGCAGCAGCACGCGCCCCGCAGCTCAAGCACCACCGCCCGTGGTGCCCGCTGCGCCGTGGCAAGAAGGACGGCGTCACGCAGGAGCAGGTGCTGCTGGCACACCAGCTGCAGACCGAAGCCCTGCGGATCCTCATCCCGGCCGCGACAGCCGACGTCGACGCGCGGGTGCACTCCTTCCGGGCCGCCCTGCGACTCGGTGTCGACCTGCACTTCGGCGGCGACCCGCAGCACCTGGACACCACGGTGGCCTCCATGCCGGACATGGACAGCGGCGAGCGCCGCTGGTTCCTGGTTCTCTTCGACTCTCTCCCGGGCGGCACCGGATACCTGGACCGGCTCACCGACCGCCGTGCCTTCCGGGACACCCTCGCTCGGGCGTACGAACAGCTCAAGGCATGTCCGTGCGCCGAGGAGCAGCGGCGCGCCTGCCACCGCTGTCTGCACCGCTACACCCCCGAGCAGTTCCAGGACGTCGTCTCGCGCCAGGCGGCGCTCAGCATGCTGGAGTCGCTGCTGTTCAAGGGGGACGGCGAGGACGGCTGGGACATCAGCGATGTGGAGCACACCGGGCTGGTCGGGCTGGACGCTCAGGTCGAATCCGACCTGGAGGCCCGCTTCCTGACCGCGCTGCGGGACTGGGTGAAGGTCACCGACGACGCGGCTTTGGACGAGGAGGGCCACGCCAGCGGGCATCTGCGATTCACCGACGGCTCAGACGTGATGCACTGGAGGCTGACCGCCCAGCGGCAGCTCGAAGGCACCCGAACGGACTTCACCTTCACCCGCGTCGGCGGTCCGGTGCAGAGCGTGCACGTCTATCTGGAAGGTTTCCGGTTCCACGCCAGCCGGGAGCACAACCTCATCGCCAAGAACGCGGCCCAGCGCACCCGGCTCCGTGCCGACGGAAAGGTCGTCTTCCAGATCACCTGGGCCGACATCGACCTGTTCGAGCGGCGCCCGGGGCGCACCAAACCGGTCTGGCCGCCGTACCGGGGCACCGCCCAGGAGCAGGCCAAGGCCGCCTACGAGCAGTACGGCGGCAACCGTGCCCACTTCGGCGAAGCCGTCTTCGCCAACCCGATCGACACGCTCATCGCCTATCTGCGGGATCCTGACGCCACCCGTTGGGCCCGCCGGGCCCGCGCCCTGGTCACCGGCCTCACCGCTGTTTCCGCCACGACCGCCGTCGCCGCGACCGGCAAGCGCAGCGAGCTCGTCGCCGCACTGCGCGAACAGCTCGCCTCCTTCGGAGCCGGCCGACGGCACGGCAAGCCGGTGGTACCCGACGCCGGCAGCCTCGGTCCCGTTCATGTGTTCCGGACCCAGGACGAGCACGGTCTGCCGATCGTGTTCGCGCTGGACGCGGCCGACCCTGACAACCTGCGGTGGACCGCCCTGACGGTCCTCGACGACAGCGTCGCTGTCCTCGACACCGACGAGCACAAGCTGCGGTGGCGGTCCTGGCTGTACTGGACCAACATCACCCAGTTCCTGTCACTCGTGGGCGGGGACGGTGTCCAGCTCGCCGTCAGCACCGCTGCGGACTTCGAGGTAGAGGTTCTCGCCGTGTGCGGTGGCCTGGGTGAACTCGACTCGCTCGCCGCAGCACTCGCCCCCGCGCCCACCGTCGTGCCCGAGCCCGCAGTCCGGCCCGCCGCCTCGAAGCCGAGCACGGACTCGCCGGCGGAAGCCGCCCTCCGGAAGATCATCCGGGACGCCGTCTGGGACGACGACATCCTGGAGATCCTGCGCGAGGACCCCGACGAAGCACCTGCCCTGCTCCGCCTCGCCGAGACGCTTGCCGAGCACGGAAAGCAGGCCCCCGTTTTCGGGTTCGAACTCGGAAGCAGCCGCTGGCAGGCGGACTTCGCCTGGTGGACTCCCGACCTCAAGATCGCCGTTGTGGCCGCCCACCAGGGCGACGAGGACATCGAGGCTCAACGACGCGACGCCGCCTACGCCGAGGACGGCTGGACGGTCCGGACCGCCGCCGCATGGCTCGACCACCTCGACACCCTGCTCGTACAGCTCCCCAATACGGAAGGCACCACCCGATGACCGCCCGGCTCAGCCTGTACCGCAAGGCCGAACAGGAGCTGTACAAGCTCGACCGCTCGGTCAAGGCCCAGTTCTACGATTTCTGCCACGTCTTCCGGAACAACCCCAACCAGCCGGGCCTGAAGCTGAAGAAGCTCAAAGGCGACTCGCGCATCTGGTCCGCGCGGGTCAACGACTCCTACCGCGCGCTGCTGACCCCGACCGGAGTAGACGCGGACGACACCCAGAGCTGGCTGGTCATCGCCGTCCGCCACCGCAAGGACGTCTACGAAGAGCTCCAGGTCGCGGTCAACCGTGTCACCGGCGAGATCGAGTTCGTCGACCTCTCGGTCGTCGGCGGCAGCGCACTACGCCGCGCCGGGATCACCCTGACCCCGGCCGAACCTGACCGGACCGCGCCGTCGGCCGAGCCCGAACCACAGCCGCAGCCGCAGCCGCAGCCGACGGTGGAAACCCCTCCCCTGCTCGCCGCGTACAGCGCCGACCAGCTGCGGGAGCTGGGCGTCGCCGACCAGTTGATCGAGCTGGCCCTCGCCGTCACCGACAGCGCCGAGCTGGACCAGCTCGTCGAGGGCGCCCCGCTGTTGTCCAAGGACGTCCTCTACGGTCTCGCCGCCGGTATGCCCATCGACGAGGTCCGCAAGGAGATCACCCAGCCCGTCGAGCTCGGCCACGAGCCCGATCTCGGTGACTTCGCCGCGGCCCTGAGCCGTACCAAGGTCACCGCCGTCGACGATGCCGTTCAGGCGGCCATCGACGAAGGAGACTTCCGAGCCTGGAAGGTCTTCCTCCACCCCACCCAGGAACGCATCGTCCACCGCCACTACAACGGACCTGCCCGCGTCTCCGGCGGGCCCGGCACCGGAAAGACCATCGTCGCCCTGCACCGGGTCAAGCACCTGGCCGAGCAACTGCCCCCCGGTAACAACAAGGCGATCCTGCTGACCACGTTCACCAAGAACCTCACCACGGACCTGCGCCTGCGTCTGGCATCCCTCGTCGAGCCCGAACTCCTCGCCCGTGTCGAGATCGCTCACATCGACCAGCTCGCCGCCCGCGTCCTGGGTGAGAACACCGCACCTGGCCGGGGCCGGCAGCGTGTCTACGACCACGTGGCGCTGAATGAGATGCGCCAACTCCTCGCCGAACTCGACGACCGTCGCTGGGAGGCCGAGTTCCTCCTGGAAGAGTGGGAGCAGGTCATCCTCGGCCAGTCCGTCGCCACCCGCTCCGCCTACTTCCAGGCCCGCCGTGCAGGACGGGGCCGTTCCCTGACCCGGCCCGAGCGCAACCACATCTGGAAGCTCGTCGAGCAGTTCACCGCCCGCCTGGACAAGCTCGGCGTGGAGACCTGGGGCCAGGCATCCGAGCGCGCTGCCCGCTTCGAGATCGAGCGCGCCGCGAAGATCAGGACCCGGCGGGAGTACAAAGAGGAGGTCGGCGGCAAGGACCTCATCCACCGCGACAACAGCTCCGGCATGCGCTACCTGAACTACCGCTACCGGCACATCGTCGTCGACGAGGCCCAGGACCTCAGTCCCGCGCACTGGAAGATGCTCCGGGCCATGGCCGACCCGGACCTGTCCAACGACATGTTCATCGCCGGCGACACCCACCAGCGCATCTACGACCACCAGGTAGCCCTCGGCAGCCTCGGCATCAACATCCGCGGCCGTTCTTCTCGCCTCACCCTCAGCTACCGCACCACCAAGGAGATCCTCACCGAGGCCCTCCGCGTGGTCGACCCCGTGAAGCCCGGGCAGCAGGTGAACTACGACGACCTGGACGATGGCACCGACAACCTCGCCGGATACCGTTCCGTCCTCCACGGCCCCGCCCCGGCCTTCACGCCGTACGAAACTTGGGAGGACGAGCTCGTCGGCCTTGCCACCACCCTGACCACGTGGCGCGAAGAGCTTTCCACGGACGAGAACGGCTCACCCATAGACCCGAGCGGCCATATCGCCGTCTGCGTCGCCGACCGCGACCTGGTCAGCCAGACCATGTACTACCTGGTCACCAAGGCCGGCATCACCTGCGCGGAACTGACCAAGGACGGCCCCAAGGGTGACGGCGAGGTTCACGTGGGCACGATGCATCGCTTCAAGGGCCTCGAGTACCAACGCCTCGCCATCGTGGGTGCCAGTGACGGCATCATCCCCCGCACGCACGTCATCGACCGCTACCGCACCGAGGATCCGCCCCGCTACGAGCGCGAACAGCGCAAGGCCCGTTCCCTGCTCTTCGTGGCGACCACGCGAGCCCGAGACGCGCTGAACATCAGCTGGCACGGCAAGCACAGCCCCTACCTGCCGGTCTGACACGGACGTGGGCCTCCCTGGCCTCAGGGAGGCCCACACTCTCCTCCTCGCTGGGAATCAGAAGTGCGAGAGGGAACTCGCCTCGTAGCGCAGTTGATACGCCCGCACGCCACCGCCATTCATCCGGTAGATCGTGATCGCAGAAAGGAACTGCTCCTTGACCTCCAGGGCGCGCCGCCGCTCCTTCCCCTCTACGTCACTGATCCAGTCCTCCACCTGCTTCGGCAGCTTGAAGGCAAGCTCGTACGCGCTTTCCTCACCCAGCGGCGACAGCGTCCACTCCGCCGAACCGCCATTGCCACGTCGCCGAATGCGCACCGCATGGTCCGGCTGGGCATCCGCGTACGTGGTGAACGCCAGGTGATCGCTGGCGGCCAGCGGCAGGATGAACGGTGCCGACGGGAAGCCCAACAGCAACTCGGCACCGCTGTTCTGCTGGAGCGCGGCTGTGAAGCCGGCGATCGCCGCCTCAGCCTCGTCCCGGAATCTGCCGTCCGCCGGCGCCGGGGTCGGCTGCAGCTCCGCAGACGCGGTCCAGGTCCCCAACTTCTTGCGCAGCTCCGTACGCATCCACGTCACCGGGAACGTCCCGGGCGCCCCGAGGTGGAACTGCGCCTGCTCCAAAGTCCACGCGGTGGTACCGATCGTCCCAAGCAGCCATGCGAACGAGGCACCCGACAGATCCACCAGCGAGATCTGGTGCGCCAAGGCGTACTTCTGAGCATCCGGCGTGAACCCGCTCGTCGAGAACAGGGCGTACGCGTACTGATACCGCTGCCGCGGCCTTCTACCGGCGTGCATCACGAAGTTCTCGTTCACGTCGTGCAGCACTCCGTGGGCGTTGCGCACGATCTCCAGTCCGCAGCGCTCCTGGTAGAACTTCGCCTCCAGGAACAGCCGCACCGGCATCGAGAACGCCGGTGTGAACGCGAACTCCCCTAATGCGTCCACCTGATGCAGTGCTCCCCGGCCCCGCACCCGAAGCGTGTTCCCTTCGGTCGCCAGCTCCTCGGGGTCCTGGCTCTCGTGCACCAGCAGGCGGTAGCCAGAGGAGCGCAGAAGCCAGGCAAGCGCCTCCTCCAATAAATACCCCCGCAGTACGGCACCCTTGATCATGGCCAACCCCCTACACGGAACTGCGGTGATCAGTACCGCGCTGCCTTCCGGTTCCAAGGCTTACTCATCCCTTCTCCACCGCCGCGGGCGCGTGTGCGGTACATCACGTTGCGCTGGATCGGCTTATATGATGAGGATGATGTTTGCCTTCTTTGGGTTACTTCAGGGGCGTTGCCCCCTCAGCAAAGGCATCTGTGGTCACCGTCCACGGACTCGTGCGGCACGTTCGCGCTCTTCAGCCTGATGGAGCAGCTTCTCTTGTTGTGCGCAGCCCGCCGCAGCGACCGCACGCAGCGCAGGCACTCGGTCGGCAAGAGCGGTGAAGTAGTCCAGAAGCTGAGAGTGCATCCGCGAGCGGTCCCCTGACCAGGAGTCGCACCAGGCGACAGCCGCCGCGATCCTGCCAGCGCTCGCTCCTCGCTCCAACAGGAGCGGACCGATCTTCTCTACAGCTGCATTGCGCTGCCCAAAGAGGGCGTCGACCAGCTTGTCCGGGCTTACCGCGTGTTCGTCGAGCAAGTGCTGGGCCAGCTCGGTATCCGAGCCGACGAGATGGATGAGCGCGCTGTGGCCAACGCAGGGCAGGCCGATGCAGTGGATGGCTAGACGTAGCCGGTGCGGGCGTGGGAGGTAAGCGAGGATGTGATCACTGTCGTGCGGGAGCGGCGAGGCGTACCAGCCCTGGGCGGTCATGTCCTGTAGCCGCTCGTGGAACCAGGATTCGAAGGTGTCGGCGTCATGTTTCGCGAGGTACGCGAGGACTTTGCCTGCTCGCCACTGGTTGTGTGGGGGCAGGTGATCGATACGTAGGTTCTGCATCGCGCGGCGCCATGATGTCTGCCATTCTGCCGGCAGGGCGGGGCCATGTGGCACTCCGACCGAGAAACTGATCGCTGCGCTCGTGGCGATGGCTGGGATGGTGTGGATGAGCAGGCGATGCATGACATCGTCGGGCTCGTGGCGAATCAGCGTCTCGAGCAGTGCCGCGTCCTCAGCCTGCATCGAGTCGATCACCAGCTCTCCCGTCTTATCCACCACGCTGCGCGCGAGGACGGCGTTGATGACAGTGGGTCGGGAGGCCGCATCGTCGAGAGCCGTGAGCAACACGGATGGCGGCACAGTGTTGGGAGCCGTGGTGAGCCATTGCGTCAGGGCGGTTCCCAACAGCAGTGTTTCACCTGATTCGGCGGCTGCTTGGTACCAGGCAGCCGGGTCGGTCATCAGCTCGGCCATGCGGACGGCTGTCAGATAACCGGTGTAGTCACCGACGACCTGTGCCTGCTCGGCCAGTTCGCCGAAGCGGGCCACTCCGGCGCAAGGTCCCAGAGCAGTCAGTCTTTTCGCGAGCGTCTTCGCTTGAGTGAGCACTTGCTCGGTGGCTGCCTCGTAGTCATGGGTGAAGTCCACGCTTCCCCATTCACAGAAGGACTGAAGGTCGGAGTCGACGTCGAATGTGGGCAGCTTCTGGCCAGCCTTTTGAGCCCGGCCCTGCATCCGGGCGAGTTCGCGGTGAGCGCGCATCACTGCTCCCGGGCTGTTTTGCAGCAACGGGCGGAGTGACTCAAGGATGCGGCGTCCTCCCTCAACTCCCCACCGCATCTGCTCGGCGGAGGGAGTCTGGCCACGGGGAGCGACGCCCAGGCCGAGCCGGACCCATCCCAGCGCCATGTCGAGCAGGGCGACCAGCGCGACTGGCGGACAGGGCATCCCGTCCCCGCTTGTCGCGTCGCAGGTCAGAAGCGGTACCACCTGCTTCCACAGACCGAGTAGTCTCGAGAGATTGTCTGCGGTGTCCACACCGTGGGCGAGAGTGACTGTGTTCGGTGCCCCTGGATCCGGCCAGTTCCCTGATACCTCGACGCTGAAAATGCCCGCCAGGGCCTCGGTGGCCACGCTCCATTGCTCGACCGAGGCGCGATGGCGGCGCATCCAGTCGAGCACCGCCCGCAACAGACGGGTGCGGATCTCAAGTGACGTACCGAAGTCGGGGTCGATCACGCCGGCCAGATCGCTGAGCACACGCAGCGGGTGATCTGGAGTGGAGTTCCGACGCCGCCTGTCTCCCACCGCCAGGACCAGCAGTCCTCCGATCGCTTCCGGCAGCAAGAACTGACGTGCGCTCTGGATGAGTTGCCGGGTCGCTGCATCACCGAGAGGGTCGACGACCATCCCATACAGCTCTTCGGGTTCGCGGGGAGCGGCCAGCACGGCCAGAGCCCCGTTCACTGCAAACTGGGCGGCCCGGGTGTCCAATCGGGCATACTGCGCCACGACGGCGAAGGTGCTGACGTCCCAAGACGTAGGGGCCGACAGCGACTGGATCCACTTCTCTGCTTGTGTCCGCGCCTGCGAGGAAGGGGATACATCGGCTGCGGACATCACTGCGGACCCAAGGTCAAGCGCGTGGTCGGGGAAGGCATCCATCAGTGTGGCCCACGGCCGTCGCACCGGACTGGTGAAGAACCAGCGCGCTACCAGCGGCGCGCACAGGGCCGGCTGCAGACGCCAAATGTCCTCCACCGACTCCACCAGGCCATTGTGTGCAAGGCCCTCCACCATGCCAGACAACTCAGCGGGAGTTGTCCCGACCAGGGGCGCGAGGGCGTACAGCATTTCCGGCGATGCGCCACCCAGGGCAGCTACACAGGCCAGCGCATCCAGCACGGTGTGTGATGTTGTGGCCTCGCTTAGGTACCGTTCGACGTGCGCTACATGCGCTCTACCGCTGAAGACGTCCCCGCCCTGCCCATTAGCCAGTAGCTCACACAGCGTCACCGCCCACCCCGGCCGCCCATCCGCTTGGTCGAGTACTGCAGCCCGGGACCGATGACCGGTGACACCTGCAGTGGTGACCAGCGTGTTCATCTCCGTCCGTTCGAGAAGGCCTACGTTGATGACCAGCGCCCCGGGCAGCCAGCCAAGCACCTCATCGAGCCGATCCGGCCAGGTTGTGACCACCGCGGAGAACAGAAGACCGGTCTGTCGACGGGTGTGTCGTAGGACACGTATCGCGTCAGGATGAGCATGAGCATCATCCACGATCACTGCTCTCGGCAGCACCAGAAGCAGGTCGTCATGAAGGTGAGCCAGCGAAGCGGGCTCTACGTAGACCACCTGATCTCCGAGCTGACCGGTGAGCCGAGTTTTACCCACCCCCGGAACTCCAACGAGCACCACATCCTGGCAGGCAGCCACCGCAGCAGACAGGGCCGCAACCTCACTCCCTCTGCCCACCAGTGGCGGTGGGCTCGCCACCAGAGGTGCCTCCAAAGGCTCGTCGAGCAAGGCGCCGAGTCGGCCCTCGATACCCAACAGACTCCGCCGCCATGCCGCATCACGCACCAACTGGTGAACGAACCACTCCTGGGCGTACACGTGAGCTGGAGGAAGCCCTCGGTCCGAGCACAGTTTGTCCAGAGCCCTCCGGGTGCGAGCGTCGACGGGGCGCGAGCTGGCTACGACAACCAGGTCGACCTGCAAGCCCTCTTCCTGCATCCGATTCAGGCCGTTGCGCACGTTGGCGATCGGATCACCAGTGGTGACCATAAGGCGCCCCCGCGCCTGAGGATCATTGCTATCAGAGGGAAAGTAGATGTCTGCGTCACGGCCGAAGTCATGACCACCCTCGACCGCCGACAACCCCGGATACCGGGACTGCAACAGGGCGCAAGCGCACCGTTCGAACTCTGCAGGATGGACAGATTCGTTGAGAGCCTGCCGCACGCGAGCCGGAAGATTCACAGCCCATATGCTACGCACCATGTGAGGTCTACGAATGTGGAAAGCCGCACAGCCGGACGGCTCGCCGTCTGCTGGGAAAATCGGACCAGCTCGACGCACAGGCCGCCGTGCGGGCCGTGCTCTGCGGTCGTGCCCGGGCCAAGTGCGGTGACAGCCTGCTACCGGATGCTTTTCTTGATTTCGGTGACGATGGTCCCAGGCTTGCCTTGTCCCTGTGTCGTGCGGCCGGCGCTCTGGCTGAACTCTCTCCAGACACGCGGGTGCTCGGCGGTCACAGGCTGCCGTTCACCGATCATGCCCTGGACCAGGCAATGGCCGCTGCGCTCGAGGTGGTGCTCGAGCCACTCTCTGGACGCGAGGAGACTGTAAGCCCTGCCGCTCGGGCGGTCCCATGTCAGGTACTGCACCTGCAGTTGCCCGTCGGTGTCGTACCAGAAGGGGCGGTCCGGGTCGCGCCGCAGCCTGCTGTCTCTCAGGAGTGGGTCACTGAGCAGCGTCACGGAGACGGATGCGTCGAGGGAGCAGTCCAGGCTCTGACCACTCCAGTTGTATGTCTGGTCGGTCGGAATAGCGGTGACGGGTTCCCCATCGGGATCTGTGGCGAACACCATCTGGCCCTGCGGCTGTGCGGCGAGGGTGCGCTCCAGCCAGTCGTCCTCGTCGTCTTCCATCGGACCGTCCGCCCACTGCTCTGCGAGCTCCAGGAGCAGCTCTTCCCGGCGCTTTTCCCTGCGCTCCCGCCAGATGGCGAGGATGGCGACGCTCTCCTCCGAGGCCGGTGGTCCAGGGGCTGGCTCCGGAGAGGAGAGATCGTCGTCCCCTGGGATAGGGGAGGCGTCCTCACCGGAACCGGGTTCGTCATACTGAAAGGTACTCACATGCCAGGCGTCGGGTTCCGGATCGGTCCAGGGCCCGGGGACGGTGGGGAAGTCGGCCAGGAGAAGGCTGTGGCGATCGAGCCCTTCGGGCATCAGCCGGTTCGTGAACGAACGTCCCTCAAGCCACGTCAGCAGGCTGGTGAGTTGGGGGGCGGGCACGAGCCAGCTGTGGATGCGGTGCCACTGCTCTGCCTGGCCGCGGGTGACGTTCCATCCTCGGCCGTCGTGGTCGTCCATGGCCTGTTCGTAGAGGACGATCCACTGCCTGTCCTGGCTGTCGGTACGGATGCCCAGTTCGTCGAGGTCGGGCAGGTTGTCCGGACGGCTGATCCATTCGTCGACGCCCTCGTCGTCGGGCAGGTCGGGGACAGGCGGTGCCAGCGGGTGTGCGGGGTCGGCGGTCGGGAAGGTGGCGTGGTCGGCTTCGTCTGGACTGTTGTCGTCGTCGGTGTCGGAGAAGGGGTGTCGGGCCGGAGGAAGGGAGGGGTCGATGTCGAGCAGCGACAGTCTTGCCGCTCCCGGGTATTCGGCGGCGTCGTGCTCGGTCTGCCGGTGGGGATGCCGGTGGTTCGCCAGGCGTTCCACGAGCTCGTGGAGGGCCATCCACTGGTACTTCTTGCCGATCCGTTCGCCCTTGTGTGACTGGCGAGAGCCAGAGTGGCGGGAACGCATGTTGTCGAATTCGGCGAACAGTTCAGGTGTCCAGCCCAGGTCGGCGACGCGGGCGAGGATCCAGCGTGCGGCCCACTCGGCGTCGACGTGGGCAGCGGCGAGGCGTTCGTCGTCGGGCGGGGGCACTCGGCAGGCCCGCAGCAGCGCGTACTGGTCCGCGTCGAGGACGTCCCTCGCCTTCCTCCCAGTGAGGAGTTGTTCAACGGCAGCCGGTGTGCTCAAGGCGGGCCGGACGGACTCCGGAAGGCTTTGCGCGAAGGCCGGGATACGGGCGGGGTCGACTAGGACAGGATCGTCGGCGCGCTGCCACGCCGGCCGACGGGGATAGTCGGTCGACAGCGGCAGCAAACTGAAATGGCGCACGGCTGGCCGGACCTGGTAGTCCGCAAAGTCTCCCAGCGGTGAAAGGGACGAGCGGAGCGATCCCCACAGCGACTCCTTCTGTTCCCGCCAAGGGAAGAGCACGTCAAGGTCCTCCTCCGCAGGGGCCTGCCCGATCTGAGCGCAGGCGTGCGGATGCCTGACCGCGTCTGCTTCCTCGCTGGTGACGGCTCCAGCACGGTGCGCCAAGGTGACAACGCGTGTAGCCGCTTCGCACAGCAGCGCGTTCCGTGAAGCGTGCACGGGCGAATCAACGGCGCCGTAGGAGTACGTGAGGAGCCGCCGGGCGACTGTACCGAGGAGGTCGTGCTGGTCGTCGTCCTCGCCGCGACGGGCCAGGACTCCGTAGCCGACCCACGCCAGACGCTCGAAGAGGTAGGGATCGTCGATCTTCTCCGCGTCCTCGTGAAGGAATCTGTCCAGGAGGGAGACGAGAACGTCTCCGTGCCCCAGGAGCAGCTGCACCAGGGCCTTGGTGGCCCGGTCCCGCAGGAACCGGTTGGAGGACGTCAGGGTCCACACCAGTGTCGTGGCAGCCAGCCGGACGACTTCCTCGTGGTCGGCTCCGGCCGTCTGCACCGGCCGGCGGGTTCGGTCCCCGAGCCGAGGCCGGGCCGTGAGGGACGCAGGGTGGAAATGGCGCGGGGTGGGGTACTGCTCGGCCCAGCGCAGCAGCCGGTGCAGTGCCGTGACGTCCCACAGCAAGGAGTAGGTCGCGACGCCCCACCACGCGTCGCGCTCGGGCCGCTGTTTTCGCAGCAGCACGCGGTGGAGACGGTCGGCGTTCAGCAGATGCCCCGGCTCGGCGGTGACCGCCACCGCGGCCTCCAGCACGTCGGAATTGCGTCCGTGACGTGCGGCGGTCTCGTTGAGAAGTTGGATGGTGCGTTCGTTGACGCTGCGTGTGCTGCGCAGCGGAAGCGTTTCCAGAAAGCTGCGGGCCAGCCGGTAGCCTCGTACGTCCGCGCGACTGCCGGGGCCAGCTGTGGCCTCCGCAGATGCGGGAGAAGCGGCCAGCAGGTCGATGAGTTCCGACCCGGTTTGCTCGGGCAGGAGAATCGACGCTGCTTCCTGGTAGTTCGGAGCAGCCTGCTCCAGCCAGCTCTGCAGCGCGGAATCAGCGGCCAGGGGGCGTCCCTCGCACAGCACGTCGATCTCGTCCTGGTGGGCGGCGAAGACCGACCGTATAACGCGGTCGTCGCCGAACGCCTGGTAGGGGAAACCGATACCGGTTGCCTGGTCGGCCTTGTAGGTCCGCTCGTTGGACACCAGGCCCTGGGCGAGGAGCTGCCCGAGCATCGTGTCCGGCCACGCCGTGGCCGCCGGAGCGTACGCGTCGACAAGAGCGCGGGCTTCCTCACGCGGCAGCACGGAACGCCGTGCGTCGGCCATGCGCGACGCCAGGGCGTCCACCGCACGGTGCACGGGCCGCTCCAGAGGATCGAGCCCGAGCCGGGAGCAGATGGTCTCCGCACGGTGGTCGACATAGGCGTCGAACACCGCGCTTCGGTCACGCGGATGGCCGCCCGAGCCGCCACGCTCCAGGCTCTTAATCAGACTGTCTGCGTACAGCTTCACGAACAAAGGGTTGGTGAAGACCGAGGCCAGCAGGGGAGTGTTTGGAAGAACCGCCGCCACACCCCGCAGGTAGCTCTCCAGCCCCTCCATCTCCCGTCCGGCAAAGCCGGAGTGCACGGACGCCGGCACATCGAAACGATCAGGCACGACGATCGACTTGAAGGTCGAGCGGCAGGACACCAACAAAGCGATGTGCCGGTACCCGGCCAGACGCACCTGCAGCGCGAGCAGTTCGCTCTTCCAGTTCCCGGCGTCGTCGGAGTCATTGAGCGCATCAATGATCAACAGGAAGCGGCAACCGCTGGCCGCGCCAGCGGCATCCATCGCCTGGAGGAAGTCCCGCTCGGCAAGCGGCCCCAGGCCACGCTTCTGCGCGATCTCACTCAGCGTGTTGTGCCCGGTGAGCTCCTGCCCGAACACCACCAGCGCCGGACGGCCCTCGTCCACGGCCCGTCGCGCGGCGTCGACCAGCAAATGCGTCTTGCCCTGCCCTGCCTCCCCCACGAGCAGCCAGGTCTTCTTCTCCGCTGCCTGGGCAGCGGAACTCCGCAACAAGCCGTCCAGACGCTCGCAGGCGTCGAAGGCCCGAGCCAGAGCGCGCTCGCACAACCATTGCACGCTCCGCACCGCGGTCACCGGAGCGTTTGCACCCCGTCCGGCCGCAGGTGTGGCGTCGTCGCTTTTGGGCTCTTCCTCGGCGAACCGATCAGCCAGGTCCTTAAACTCACCCAGCCGCTCCAGCATGTCCTCCACCACAGCAGAACTCTGCTCGGCGGGGAAACCGGACGTTGCGGATGCAGCGGACAGATCGTGGACCAAGGTGTGGGCGCCTTCCCGCAACGCGGGCGTCCACGCATGCACCCACCGCGACAGCGCCTGATGGTCGGGGCTGCTGGCCGGCGCGGGATAGCTGTCGTACCAGCGCGTCATCTCGGAAAGGAGGGTCACCACAGCGGCCTGCAGATCCCGGGATCGCTGGACGCCCTGCCTCAAAAACTCCTGCGGCAGGGCGCACGCATCCGCCACGCGCGCAAGGGGCAACGTCACATGATGCTCGGGTGTGTACCGTGCCTCGGCCAGACGCTCAGCAAGCGTGACCTGTTCCCTGAACCACTCGCTGCCCAGCGCCCGCCGTTCGAAGAAGAACCACTGACGTCCCTCATTTCCAGGGCGGGTCAGCCGCTCCAGCAGCTCACCGCCACCGACATAGCGGATATCCACGCCGGCAAGGCCGGGCAGGTCCTTCTTCCACTGGGCGACGTTGCTGTTCCACCGCTCCCTCGCACCGGTACGCGCCTTCCCGCGCGGGGTGACAGGGGTGGGGTCGGAGAGGTCGAAGGGAGCGAGGAACTCAAGCCGGACAATCTTCCGGTTCGCGATGTTCTCGCCGACTGTCTTGGCGCTCTTCTTCGCCTGAGGGATGAGATCGTCGATGTTGTGGACGAACTTGACCTGGTATCCGTGCGCAGCACTGCCGTCGGGCGCCTGGTCATACCATTCGACGCCGCCGTCCGGAGCAGCAGTCTTGATCGTCTCCCAGCCCGGAGGCGCCGGCGTCCGGAGCTGGAAGCAGAGCTCCTCGAACGCGCGATGCTGGCTTCCGTCCCACTCACGGATGCTCTGCCAGTTGTGTGCCCTGCTGTCGTTCGATGCCACTGCCGTCCTCGACCGTCCCGCCGCCCCACTATGCGCGTGTCGGATCCCAGCGTAGAGGGCTGCACTGACACACCAAGCCCTCCTGTGCCGATGGACCGGCAGCTCGGTGTAGATCAGGCGCGAAAATTCCGTTGTGGCCGGTGCTGACCTGCGCGCTGCCGGTCATGAAGTGAGTGACGGCATCGGCTTGGGAGTCCGACCCGGGACCGGACTGGTCTGAGATCGAACACGCTGGCGCACACGATGCGGTCGGTGACTGTGTGGTTCGTGTGCCTGTGACTCTTCCGGGCGCCTGATTTGCGATCGCACCCGCTCATCCGTCCGTACCGGGGTGGTTTCCTCCCAGCGCGTCCGGTGACCAGCTCCGCGCATCCCCCACCAGATCACTCACGCACGGCGAACGAGTATGAATCCAAAGCGTTTCTGATCAATATCACCGGCAGTCGACCTCTTGGCCGCGATCGAGGACCGGGCAGCAAGGAAGCCGCGCCGCAGTTCAGATAGCCCCATCAGAGAATGTTCCACCGGAACGCCCGATCGCCTTTCCGTAGTGCTTCCACCCGCCTCTGCACCTCAGCAAGGCTCGCTGGCGCGTGGTGAACCTTTCGGGCGTTGGTCGTGATCATGCGTAGTTCGCGCAGTCCCGCAAGTACCGGGTAGCCCGGCCAAGCGGTGACATCCCAGCCGTAGACGTCGGCGAAGCGGCGGTAATGGTGCTGGTCGAAGCCAAAGCGGCGGCAGTGCACCTCGATCGTGACCAGGTCCCATTCGGGCTGGCCGTAGGCGACCGTATCCCAGTCGCACAGGACCGCCCTGCCGTCCGGGGCGTGGAGGGCGTTCCGGTGCTGGGGATCGCCTTGGATCAGCCCTCGGGCCAGGGGGAAACGGATGTCTCGGAGCTCGGCTGCGAGGAGGTCCGTCTGCGCTTCCATGAATCGGATGGCGTCAGGCGGCAGGCATGTTATGGCGGACAGTGAGCGTCGGATGGCCCCGACGTTGTCGTGCTTGGGGAAGCAAAGCGGTGGCAGGGGCAAGTTGTGGAGCTCGCGGAGGGGCTGGGCCAGTTGCTGGGCCTCCACGGGCTGCTCGGGCTGGGGCAGGTAGGTCCAGAAGGTGACCGCGTGGCCGTCGACGAGGACGGGCTGGTCGACGGGGTGGAGCGGAACGGTGGGGAAGCCCGCGGCCATGAGCCGCCTGACGAACTCGACCTTGCGGGTCACGTCTTCGACCCGGGAGCCCTTGCGGGCGATCTTCGCGACGACTTGTTCCTTCTCCAGTAGGACAACCGCGTTGGTGTGGCCGCGGAGGAGGCGGGAACCGCGGCTGTCGAGACCGGCGGCAGCGCACGCCCGTTCCAGGATCCGGTGCATCTCGGCCTCGTCGTACCCGCCGGGCGCCGGCGCCATCTCTCTCATGCGTTCCAGGCTCGCGGACACATGGCCGAGTGTCACATCTGGCCGGGAGGAAGCGCGAGAATTTCGCGCAGTTCCCGCGCCGCACGGCTGCCTCGAACGCGCGGCGGCAGGACTTCCACGACCTCCCGCGCCCGCTCCTCGACGATAGGGGTCCGATGCGCCGGATCCGTCCGTAGGAACGTGGCGGTCGCCAGTTGGCATGCTTCCTCGGTGCTGTGTTCGTGGGCGAGGCAGAGGGCTGCCTCGAAGTGGAGGAGGGCCGGGTCGATGCCGGTCTTTTCCGAGTACAGGGCGAGCGCGTTCTCCTGGACGCGTCGGGCTTCGGCGGTCCGCCGGAGGGCGGTGAGGGTACCGCTCATGTAGAGGAGGAAGCGCCGCTCGGGAAAGGCGAAGGCGTCGTTGCCCGTGTCCGCTCTGGCGTGACTTCGCTCGAAGATCTCGGTGGCCTGCCGAAGGGCGGCTTCCGCTCCCTCCACGTGGCCAAGCTT
Organism: Streptomyces sp. NPDC004051; assembly: GCF_053604275.1. NCBI lineage: Bacteria > Bacillati > Actinomycetota > Actinomycetes > Kitasatosporales > Streptomycetaceae > Streptomyces > Streptomyces sp. NPDC004051. Next base: position 33,299 of record NZ_JBSGHG010000013.1, read on the forward strand.
CGCCAAGGCCCGTGCCTCGGCGGCCGAGGCGAAGGCGGCGGTGGGCGTGGGCCGGTTGCGGCAGAGAATCCGTGCCTCTCTGGACAGGGCGACCGCGGCCTCGATCGGGCCGTAGTGGTAGGGGAGCATGGCGGCCTGTGCGCGGACGCGGGCGCGCAGCTCGGTGTTGCCGCTGTCGTCGGCCGCGCTGCGGGCGGTGGCGTACCAGGATTGCGCCCGGCGGAGGTGCCCGAGTTTCATCAGGGCGTCGGCAATCAGTGTGGCGATCATCGCTGTGAGTTCGGAGAGCCGGACCTGTATGGCGGCCGGCTGACGGTGGGCGGCCAGGTCCTCGACCTCGAACAGGTGGCCCAGCAGAATCTCGATCATCGGTGCGGGCGGCGTGTAGACGTACTGTTCGCGCGCCCACAGCAGCTGCTCGTCGAGCAGGTCCAGCTGCGTGGGCGTCACTGTGCCCACCGCAAGGGTGCGGTCGACCGAGCGCCGGGCGGCGTCGATCTGTTGCTCGAAGGAGAGGGAAACCGTGTCCGCCGCGCGTCGTGGGGCAACCGCGGGGGTGAGTGCCTGCTGGGGTCTCCGTGCCGGCGCCCTCTCGTCAGCCGGAGGCTCGTCCGGCGAGGAGGACTGGCTGCTTCCGCGCAGTCCCAGGTCCTGGACCGTGCTCGCGTAGAACTCGCACAGCAGGTCCACGGTGACCGGGCGGGGCTGTCGGCCCTTTTCCCAGTGACCCAGTTGATCACCGTCCGCCCGGGGCGCTGCTTCGTACCGCGCTCCGAGTGTGTTGAGGCCGTCGGCGGCCTCCTGCAGGGTCAGTCCCCGCGCCAGGCGATGCGCGCGGAGCAGCGTCACACCGCAGTGGGCGTGGATCCGATGGGCGGTTTCCTGGACCGGCTCTCTACGGTCGGCGGCGTCCTCGCGTAACCGCTGTGCACAGGACGGACGGTGCGGCTTGTGATCCAAGGCCCCTCCTCCAACTCGCCCTGCTCCTAGTCCGGGCAGCGTATCGGTGAGGCACTCCCCCATCCGCGGGATCAGTGACTGATTCGACGGCCTGGCGACCGGATCAGTCACCTGCAAGCAAGAAGTGACTGATCGGCGCAGGGTGACTGTTGTTCGTCGATACCGGTGGGGGCGAACCTTGCTGCTCCCAGAAGCCCGACGAACCGCTCGCCGGCCGGTGGCGTGGAACGCCCGGTCGCCGGGCCTGCATTCGCCGTCGTCTCCCACCGCGCCTTGCGGCGGAAGGCGCGGCGTTCGTCACCCACAGGGAGGTGGATCGATGACGTCCTCGCCGTACCACACGGTCCTGGCGGAGCTGGCCGATGGTCAGGGAATCGAGCGTGCGGCAATCGAGGTCGAGAGCACGCCGGCGTCGATTCGCGACGCGCGGTCCTTCGTCCGGCAGCAGCTCTTCGGCTGGCGCTTCCCCGAGGCGGGGAGCTTCACCGACGGGGTGGTACTGGCTGTCAGCGAGCTCGTCACCAACGCGGTGCTGCACGGCCGAACCCGGCTGGCGGACGACAGCGAGCACGTCGGTATCGCGCTGGCCTTCAAGCCGGGCAGAGCGCTGGGTGTTCTGGTCACTGACAACTCCAACGAGGCGCCCGTGGCGGCCGTTCGGCCTGCCCTCCATGCCACTTGTGGCCGCGGTCTGAAGCTCGTCGACGTGGTGGCCGACTACTGGACGGCAGCGCCGCGAGAAAACGCCCAAGGGGTCACTGGCAAGGGCGTGTGGGCCGTCTTCCGTTGCCCGGAGTCCGCTGGTCTCCTCCCCCGATCGGCGTAACAACCCATGTCGTCGAAAAACCTCCAAACCTGCCGGCTTCCTGTGACACCGGGAGTCTTCATGCCGTGCGTACTCGACGAGCCGAGTGGCCGCCTGAAGGGTCCCTCGCTGCTCTCAACACGACTACGGGCGCTCGCCAGCGTCGCTCCAGTAGGTCGGGGCGAGCATCTCACCGGGCCAGGCCGGCTGGCGGATCGGCCCTCGCGGGCCCATCTGCTGGAAGTACGGGGCGAGGTCCAGGACGGGGGTGCCGTCGACCGCGTCGAGGTCGGTGACATGAAGGTCCCGGCCGTCGACGTCGAGCAGGCGCGGGAAGCTGATCGCGAGCTGGTTGGGGCGGCGGTGGTTGCGGTGCACGAAGGTGCCGGTCGCTGGCCATCGGGCGTCGCCGCGCGGGCTGCGGGCGTGCAACTGCACGTCTTCGGGGCGTGCCCGGTGGAAGCGCCAAACCACGGTGAGGTGCGAAAACTCCTCGATGCCCCGGAGGGTCTCCAGCGGGTACTCGTCGTTGAACCGGATGATCGAGCGGACGCCGCCCTGGTAGTCGTCCAGGACCTGGGTGTGGCCTCCGACGACCGTGGCGATCGAGCTGACCTCGTAGCTGGGCACCGTTCTTCCCTCTCCATCCCTCTGACTGCCGGCACGGCCGGACGCCCCGCAGCAGGACGCCGACATGATCGAGTGTCAGCTTATGGCTCGCAGCGTCTCCCGGGCGCGGCGGTCGAGCTCCGCGATGTGACGGCCGCCGCGGCCGCGCACGGGAGACAGGTCGCTCCGCATGCGGACGATGACGTCCCGGGCCCGTCCGGATTGCACTCCGGTCATGGCGTCCAGAGCACGGCTCCAGGTCGCGCACGCCTCGTCGACGTGGCCCTGCTGCACCTGTACGGTGCCGAGGTAGCCGAGGGTCACGCTGTGGGTGCGGGCGTACTGCTGGCGGCGTCGGGTTGCGACGCTGCGCTTGAAGTGGATCTCTGCGTCGAGCGGCTGGCCCAGGTCGCGCAGGGCACAGGCTGTCTCGTGGGCAAGGGATGCTTCCTGGAAGAAGCCCACGCGGCCCGGCGCCTCGTTGTTGTCAGCTCGAGCGAGGTCCCGCTCTGCGCGGCTGATGGCCGCGAGGGTTGCGGGGCGGTCACCGTCGGCCGCCAGGGCTCGTGCGTGGACGATCGCGAGCAGGGCTTTCTCCCGGGGGCTCGCCTGGCCGTAGCGGTCGCGGGACATGGAGGCGTCAGCCAGAGCGAGTGCCCTACGCGGATGTCCGAGGTCCACGGCTTGGTGGGCGAGGGCGCGCAGGATGTGGCCGCCGAGCGGTCCGTCGCCGGCTTCGGCCGCGATGCGGGCGGCGAGGGTGAGGTAGCGCTGGGCGGCGCGGTGTTCGGAGGCGTCGAAGGCCATCCAGCCGGCGAGGTAGGTCATCTCCGCCACGGCCGAGTACGTGTCGCGGCGGAGCTGTTCCGTGCGGAACCTGCTGCCGAGCAGGGGCACCGCTTCGTCGCGAAGGTGGCCGGCCAGGGCCGAGCGGCCGGCGGATCCGCCGCGCTGCTGGTCTCGCGCGGAGTAGAAAGTCGTCAGGCCCCGGACATCGTCGATGTCAGCCTGGGTCACCGGTCGCGGGGAGACCGCCGGCCGCTTTGCCGCCGCGGCGGGGGCGGCTGCCCACCACGAGGCGGTGGGCAAGGCGAGGCCAGCGGCCGAGTACGCGGCGGTCGCCAGCAGCTTACGTCGGTGCATATCGAGGTCGTCGCTTCCCAGCTCGGCCAGCACGGTCAGAGGGTCGACGCTCCAGTCGGAACCGCTGTTGGTTCGGCCTGCGGCTTCACCTTCCAGCCCGAGGTCGGCCAGGGTGAGGTGGCGGCCGAGCCTACGGGAGAGCGTCTCGCGCAGGATATGAGGTGCCTGGCCACTCGGTTGTGTGCCCTGCACCCACATGGCGATGTGCGAGCGGGAGATCGCCTCCAGCTCACGCACCCCGCTCTCCGCGGCCACCCGGGCAAACGCTGCGGCTGCTCGTGGCTGGGACCAGCCAGCTTCACGCAGAAGTGCGGCAAGGGCTTCGTTTCGCGCACGGGCCATGGGCTGCCCCTCGGTTCCGAAATGATCTTTGACGCCTTTGACGGCCCCGGGAGTCGCGCAGGCATACCTCTCGGCAGCGAATCACGGTTCGCTCAACGTAGCGACCAGATCACTCACTTTGCACGACAACCGACGCCGCCGCACGGTGAACCCCAGTCAACTTGGCTTGATTCGAACAGGAGTTGTGACATGCGCCTTTCGCTGGCTCCACGGCAGGCGGACGGTCAACGCGCCGCGCCCAACAGGAAGGCTCGCGTCACTGACGAGCCGGTCCGGCGACGCGATCAAGCGATGGCCACGGCAGAGACGGTGGCGCTCGTGCTGGACGAGGAATCACCGCTGCCGGAAACCGCTGCTGACGTGGAAGACCTCGCGAGGCGACTGCGGGGTCACATCCACCGACTCGGCGTCATGGTGCCGAAGGAGACACCAGTGCTGCGCCACGCCCAGCAACTCGGCTCGACGGGGGTCCCCGACGGCTATGTGCCCAGCAGGGTGTACCTGGTCCAACTCGCAAAGGCCGCCCAGGAGCTCGCCGCGACAGCGGAGACCTGCGGCAGCGGCCGTGCGAAGCAGCAGCAAGGACGGCGTCGGTGGACGCCTCGAATCAACATCCCGCGTGGCGCGGTCTTCGCCCTCGCCCTCGCACTCGCCTGCCTCGTCCTGGCTGCCTCCGTACCGCGGGCATGACCGACACCGGAGCGGTTCTGATCGCCCTGATCCTCGGTCCCAAAGCGTGGCTGGCTCTCTGCGGTGACCGCCCCGTCAGTCCCCGCAAGTCGGCGAGGAGACCTCACCTGCGCAGATCGAGTCACCGCCCCGGCGATGCCCCGCCTCACCGACAGTTCACCGGCCGCCTCTGACGGCCCTGAAGCCCACCCCGTTCGCGGGGCTCAACGGAGATCTACACGATGAAACGCCTTCCGCGTATCGAGCAGTATGGCCTGATCGGCGACACGCAGACCAGCGCCCACGTCTGCGATGACGGTTCGATCGACTGGCTGTGCCTGCCCCGCTTCGACTCGCCAGCTGTCTTCGCCAGGCTCCTGGGTACGCAGAAGCACGGCTCCTGGCAGATCGCACCGGCCTCGTCCGCAGGCCGGAGCGGCTCAGAGAAGGTCGCTGAGCGCCAGTACCGCGGTGACTCGCTCGTCCTCGAATCGGTGTGGCGCACCCCGGCGGGTTCGGTCCGCGTCCTGGACTTCATGCCGCCGCGCGACGGCATCCCGCAGGTGATCCGGATCGTCGAGGGCCTGAGCGGCGAGGTGGAGATGGTCTCGGCCATGCGTCCTCGGCCGGGGTACGGCAGCGTCAGCCCGTGGATCCACGAGGTCGGTGGGCGCATGGTCGCGGAGGCCGGCGTGGACGCTCTGTGGCTCGACACCTGCGTTCCGCAGGTGGAGAAGGACGGTGTGGTCGTCGGCGCCTTCGTCATCGGGGCCGGGCAGAGCGTGGCGTTCGTGCTCAGCTGGTGCCCGTCCCACGCCGCCGCGCCCGACGTTCTTGATTCGGAGGCCGTGCTCGCTGAGACGCTCGACTTCTGGCAGGACTGGACGCAGGAGTGCACCTACGACGGGCCCTATCGCGAGGCCGTGGTCCGGTCCTTGATCACGTTGAAGGCGATGACGTACGGGGCGAGCGGCGGGATCGTCGCGGCGCCGACCACGTCGCTGCCCGAGGAGATCGGCGGCAACCGGAACTGGGACTACCGCTACACGTGGCTGCGCGACGCCGCCACGACCCTGGCCGCGCTGCTGGGGACCGGATACCGGCGAGAGGCGCAGGCATGGCGGCGCTGGCTGTTGCGTGCCGTGGCTGGCGACCCGGAGAACCTGCAGATTATGTACGGGATCACCGGGGAGCGTGATCTGCGGGAACGGGAGCTTCCCTGGCTTCCCGGGTACGAGGGATCGGCCCCGGTCCGGGTCGGAAACGGCGCGGCGGATCAGCTGCAGCTGGACGTGTACGGCGAGGTGATCGACACCCTGTATCTCGCGCATCAGAGCGGTGTCGCCCACTGCGCCGACACCGCAGTCCTACACCAGCGGCTCGTCGAGCACCTGGTGCAGCGCTGGCAGGAGCCCGACGAGGGAATCTGGGAGATCCGCGGGGCCCGCCGGCACTTCGTCCATTCCAAGGTGATGGCCTGGGTGGCCGTCGACCGCACCATCCGCCTGGCCGAAGCCGGCGCGCTCGACATGGACCTGGCCCCCCTGGTCGAACTGCGGGCGACGATCCACCGGGAGGTCTGTGACAAAGGCTTCGACCCGGTGCGCAACACCTTCACCCAGTCCTACGGCTCGAAGGGACTGGACGCCGCCACGCTACTCATCCCCCGCACCGGCTTCCTGCCGCCCGACGACCCACGCGTCATCGGCACCGTGGACGCCGTACGTCGTGAACTCTCCACGGACGACGGGCTCGTGCATCGGTATCGGACCCGCGGCAAGCGCACTGGGGTGGACGGTTTGAAGGGCAATGAGGGCACCTTCGTCCTGTGCTCCTTCTGGCTCGTCGATGGCCTGGCCCTGACCGGCCGCCTCGATGAAGCCCGTGCCCTGTTCGAGCGTCTCCTGGCGTTGTGCAGCGACCTCGGGCTCCTGGCGGAGGAGTACGACCCCGTCCGGCAGCGCCAGCTCGGGAACTTCCCGCAGGCGTTCAGCCACATGGGCCTGATCCAGAGTGCCCTGCTCCTTCAGCTCCTGACGACGGGGCCCTCCCGCCAGCACGGCGCGGTAGCGGTTCCGGCGCCCCGCTCGACCTCCCGCAGCACGCGCCAGAGCGCCGCAGACCTGACGCCGCAGCACGCTTGACCACCCCCACCCCTTGACGAGGATTCCGATGTCTGACAGCGCCTTCCCGGCACGGCCAGCCGCTACCGGCCACCGCAGACGGCGGCCCCTGGTCGACGCGAACACGCTGCACCTCGCCCGGCGCGCCGTGGCACTGCCCCTGGTGCTCCTGGCCGCGGTGCTGGTCGCCGCCTTCGCTCTCCGATCGGTGTCCGCAGTAGGCCCCGGCTGGGTCCTGACCGGCCTCATCTGCGGACTGGCGGGCGTCGTCACGGTGGCGGCACGCGGAGCGCGCACCGTCGCCAGAGCCGTGCAGTCGGCCGTGGAGGAGTCCCAGACTGCGGCACTGAAAGCGGTCGCAGGGGCAGCGGCAGCCGTCGAGAAGTCGGTGCGATGGTCGGCGGACGAGCTGTGCCGTGGAAAGCGCCCACCGTTGTCCGACCCGCAGACACCGCAGTCGCCCACTGCGAACGCCGAGATCGACAACGCGCTGAGTGCCCTCCAGGCGCAGGCCATCGCGTCGCTGATCCGCGTGCACGACCAGTCCCAGTCCGTGGTCCTCCTGGAGGTACTGCGCCGCCTGGCCATGCGGGAGCACACCCTGGTCAGCAAGGCACTCCAGGCACTGAGTCGGCTGGAGATGCTGACCGACGACCCGGAGCTGCTGGCCGCGATCTTCGAGATTGATCACCTCGTGACGCGGATGCGCCGCCAGGTGGAGAGCACGGCGGTGCTGGGCGGGCAGTCCCTGCGCAGCGTGCGCCGGCCCGTTCCTGTCACGACAGCCCTGCGCGGCGCCGTCTCCGAGGTCGTGCAATATCCGCGGGTCGCTGTCGCGGCCGGGTCCGTGGGCGCCGAGCTGGGTCTGCCCGGCCATGTGGGTCCGGACCTGACGCACCTGCTGGCCGAGCTGATCGAGAACGCCTGCGAGTGCTCCGATCCGGCGACGAAGGTGATGGTACGGGCGCAGCGGGTGGCGAACGGGCTGGCCATCGAGGTCGAGGACCGGGCCATCCCCATGCATCCGCAGACGCGGGCGCAGATGAACCATCTACTCAAGGCCCCGGACGAGGTCGACGTCAGCGGCCAAGTCCGGGCCGGACAGCTCGGCTTGCTGGTCGCTGCGCTGATCGCCCGGTCACACGGGCTGTCCGTCCTCCTGCAGGAGAACGTGACGGGGGGCACCACTGCCCTGGTCGTCATACCGGCACGGCTCCTGGTAGCGATTCCACCGGTCGACGATGCGGGCGCGCTGCCGCCCGAGGAAGTCCGGCCCTCCGGGCGGCAGCCGCAGCAGGTTGCCGCGACTCCTGCCGCCCCGGGGGTGGGGCAGGTCGCACGCCCCGGCGCCGCTGGGGCATCGACCGCAGAGGCAGGTCAGTCGGCCGACGCGCCCGCTCTGCCCACGCGCACGCGTCGGTCGGAACCTTTCCGACCCTCACACGAGCGGGAGCAAGCCCCCGTGTCCGCGGCAACGCCTGGGCTCGCAGCCGCCTTCCGCAGCGGCCTCCAGGCCGGCGGCACCGCCGGTTCCCCTCCCGCCTCGACGGAACACCCCACCCCGTGACCCTTCCTTCCGCGTTCCCGGTGGCCAGGTACACCCACTGGCCCTTCCCCCTTCTGGAGCGATCCCCATGAGCACCCACCCCGCGATGAACAACGTGACCGGCGGCACGCCCGCATCCGCGACGACGACAAGCGGACAGCGGGACAGCATGGTCTGGCTGCTGCGTCAGTTCGCCTCTGAGACGCCGGGCGTCACGCACGCCGTCCTGCTCTCGCGCGACGGACTGCGGCTGCTGGACAGCGACGTCGACAAGGACTGGGCGGACGAACTGTCGGCCGCCTTCAGCGGGGTTGCCTCCCTCGCGGCGAACATCACCGGCCCCAGCCACAAGAAGAGGCCGGCCCGGCAGGTCATCGTCGAGCGAGACGACTGCCTGTTCTTCGTCCAGAGCGCTGGGCGCAGCGCGGCCTTCGACAACCACCCCGGTAACGAACGCGGTGAGGTGGACACGATCCTCGCCGTCATCGCCACCAGGGACGCCGACGCGGGCACCGTCGGCTTCGAGATGGGTCGGCTCGTGGCGAAGTTCGCCCCTTACATGCTGATCCCCATCCGCGTCGGCACGGGGGGAGAGGTCCGGTGAGCACGTACGGCCGCGCGGCCGAGGAGTCGGCGTTCGTGCGGACCTACACGCTGACGCGCGGGCGTACCAAGCCGCGGCACCTGCTCGGCCTGGAAACCGTGCTGGAGGCGGGACCGGGAAGGCCAGGCCCGGCACAGGTCGAGGAGTGCGAGGAGATCCTCGCCCTGTGCCGGGAGCGCCGACGGTCGGTGGTCGAACTGGCGGGCCGACTCGGCCGGCCCGCCACCGCCGTCAAAGTGCTCGTCTCCGACCTCCTGGACGCCGATGCCCTCGTCGTCCCCCTGACTCAGTCCTATGCCGATACCGGTGCGGGCTCCGGTCCGTCTACCCAACTGCTGGCAGCCCTTTCAGCGGGCTTGAAGAGGAAGTGGCCTGATGCCGTCGCCTATCCCCAGGCCGGATGACCCGACCACGGTTTCGCCGCACCCGCAGGCCGGTGCGCCAACAGTGCTGAAGATCGTGATCGCCGGGGGCTTCGGCGCGGGCAAGACCACCGCCGTGGGCGCCGTCAGCGAGATCACACCGCTGAGCACGGAGGAGTACCTGACCGAGGCCAGCGCGGACGTCGACAGCCTGGCGGGCCTGGCGTCCAAGCGGACCACCACGGTCGCCTTCGACTTCGGCCGCCTGAGCCTGCCCGACGCGCTGATGCCCCTGGAGCTCTTCCTGTTCGGCACGCCGGGCCAGGACCGGTTCGTCGATCTCTGGTACGACCTTTCCCGCGGCGCCGTCGGCGCGGTCGTCCTGGTCGACACCCGCCGTCTGGAAAGCAGCTTCACCCCCGTCAGCTTCTTCGAAGACATCCGCCTGCCCTTCGTCGTCGCCGTCAATCAGTTCGACGGCGCACACCGCTACCACCCCGAGCAGGTCCGCACCGCTCTCGAACTTCCATCCGACGTACCGGTGGTCACCTGCGACGCCCGCGACCCGAACCACGTCGCCAACGTTCTGCTGACCCTCGTCGACCACGCCGTGAACAACGCCGCCACGAGCCGCGCTGGTCACGCCCCTTCCACCACCCTTCAGGACGCCTGATGTCACAGCACCCCAGCGACCCCTACCGCACGCCGCAGGCCACCCCGCCCGCACGGTCCTTGCCGCGACGCGACATGCGGGACGTCACCCGCGGCCCGTTCACCCCGCCCGCCACCGCCCTCACCAGCCAGCCGCCCCAGCAGTCGCTGGAGCTGGCGCAGCGTTACGAGCTGCTCAACCGCTTGGGTGTGCCCCCGGTGGCCAACGAGGACTTCGACGACCTGGCCCGCGACATGGCCACACAGGCCGGGTTCTTGTACGGCTTCGTCAACCTGTTCCTGGAGGAGCAGACCTTCGTCGGACTGCACCAGCCGCCCGCGGACAGCGGGTTCGTGATCGTCGGCCGCGCCATGAGCCGCGACCACGGCTGGTGCCCGGAGGTCATGGCCCGCAAGAAGGCCCTCCCACTGCACGACGTGCACGCCAGCCCGCGCTTCAGCGGCAATGTGGTGGTCGACGCCGTCGGGATCCGCTCCTACTTCGGTGCACCGCTCATCCACGACAGCGGCACGGTGCTGGGCACGGTGTGCGTCATCGACCCCGAGAAGCGGCCCTTGTCCGAGGCTCGCCGTCTGCGGGACATCGTCATCAACGCCAGTGCGCAGGTGATGGACCACATCGCCCGCGCCCCCGTCCGCTAGGCCGTTCCACAACCCCCCACCCGGGAGCCGTAGGCGATCCCCGGCCGCTCCGCGTTGCGACCTTCACCCAGGGAGAGGGAGACCATGTCCGCCACACCCACCACGCCTCCACCGGCGCTGCGCCCCTACCTCACCGCCCGCCACGATCTGCTGTGGCAGGAGGCGGACGCCTTCGCGGCCGAGCACGTCGCGGTGCGCGCCGCGCGGATGGAAGCTGCTCCGGGCCGGGTGGAGCGCAAGGTCGCCGCCCTGATGGCCGCCCGGGGCTGGTTCGCCGTCACCGTCCCGGCCGTCTTCGGCGGGCTGGGCGCCGGACACGTGGCCAAGACCGTCTTGGTCCACCGCATCGCGCGGGTCTCGGCGGCTGCCGCGAGCATCCTGCAGGCCACCTTGATTCCCGTGGGTGCCCTGCTGCACTTCGCCACCTATGAGCAGAAGGGCCGCTGGCTGCCCAGGGTCGCGGACGGTTCCCTGCTGCTGTCGATCGCCGTGACCGAACCGCTCGCCGGCGGACACATCGGCGGCATCGAGACTACCGCCGAACGCGCCGGCAACGAGTGGGTGATCACCGGCAGCAAGATCCATATCGGCAACAGTCACCTCGCCGGATCCCACCTCGTCGTCGCCCGCACCGCCGCGGCCGGAGTGAGCACCTCGCAGGCGCTGACCGCGTTCATGGTCGAAACCGACCGCCCCGGGCTTTCCGTCCCCGACCACCGTGCCAGCCTCGGCCTGCACGGCTTCTCCGCCGGCCGCCTCGACCTCGATCACGTCCGCGTCCCCGAAGACAACGTGGTCGGCGAGGTCGGCCAGGGACTGGCCGTGGCCCAGAGCAGCAGCATCCTCTACGGCCGCCCCAACCTGGCCGCCGTCAGCCTCGGCATCCACGAAGCGGTCGTGGACACCACCACCAGTCGGCTCAAGACCCGTGCCCGCTACCGGGGCGCCCTGTCCGACCTGCCCGTCCTGCGGGACCGCGTCGGCGGCATGGAAGCCCGCCTGCGCGCCGGCCGGATACTCGCCTATCAGGCCGTGCACCTCCTCGACCAGGGCCTGCCCTGCGACGCCGACCTGATCAACTCGAAATACCTCGGCCACCAGTGGGCCATGCAGTCCGCCCAGGACGCCATGGAACTGCACGGCGCCCACGCCCTCGACCGCGACTACGTCCTCCAACGCCTGTGGCGCGACATTCAGCACACCTACCCACCGGCCGGAACCGGCGAAGTCCAGCGCATACGCCTGGCCGACGCCGCCTTCGACGAGGACCACATCCAGTGGTCCGAACACCTCGCCGCCGAAGCCGCCTGGGCACACCCCGACCCGACCGCCGCATGAGCACCCGTGCGCGGCACCCCGTGGATCCAAACCGCCGCGCACGGGCCCGTGCCGCCGGCCCCCGTCCCCCGCGGGGACCGGCGGCACCTCCCCCACCTGACCATCCACCCAGCCGAGAAAGAGACACCGTGACCCCGCCCGTGACGACCAGCGCACCGATCGCACCTCTGACGCCGACCCTGCAGCGTGCCGCACAGCACCTCGCAAACGGCCTCACAGCCAAAGAGATTGCGGCAGAGACCAGCCTGTCGGCCGTGACCGTCCGCCAGTACATCCGCGACCTCCGCGAAAGCCTCCACTGCCCGCCCCGCTGCAAGCCCGCGGTGATCGTGCACCGCCTGTTCACCACCCAGCAGGTGGCCTCACCCACGGCGGACAGGCCGGCGCCACCGCTCAGCCCCGACCAGTTGCTGCTGCTCCGAGCCGTTGCCGAGCACAGCGACGCCCGCGACATCGCCGTCGCCGCCAAGCTCGCCCCCGCCGACCAGCGCGCCGCACTCGACCAACTCCTCGCCGACACAGGCGCGCGGGACATCACCCACCTGGTGATCCTTGCCCATGGCTGGAAGCTGCTGCCGACCGACCCGGTGGCGCGGAGCGGAGCGAGCCAGTGAGAAGGCTCCCCACTCCCCTGGCCCGCGAGGAGCCTCCGGCTGCTACCTCGTTCGCGTCCGAGCACCCGAGCGCCGTTTACGCGGTGCGCACGTTACGCACGGACGCCGAGCGCGCGGAAGCCGCTGCTCTCGTGCAGGACCGGCAGCGCTGGCTCACCCTGCGCGGCCTCCCCGTGCCCGCTCAAGCCGACGTGCCAGCCCTGTTCCGTGACCCGCAGACGAACTCGGCCGGTCTGTTCGAGGACGGAAAGCTGCTCGCCTGCATGGTCCCCGCGCGCGACCCCGGCCTCAGCTGGGGCGAAGGCCCCTGCCTCCGCCTGGGACGCATCCACACCCTGCCCGAGCAGCCCGACGACATCACCCGGCTGATCACCCTGTGGGCCTCCGACCTCGCCGCTCGGCAGAGCCTCCCGCTCGTACGGGCCGAAATCCTGGCCCGCCACGCCCTCCAAGCCGAGCCCATCGCCGCATTGTTGCGTCGGTTCACCGACATGGGCTGGGACGTGCGGGGTTCCGGTCCGGGACGGGAGGGGGACCGCGTCGCCCGCCTCGAACTGGCCGCCGAGCACCGCCCCGGACTAAGCGCACTGATCAGCTGCCAGGCCCATGCTTCTTATCTGACAGGGGACGATCGGAGCACCGCGTGACAACCGTCGAGCCACAGCGACCCGACATCGCCCGCGAGCTGATCGCCCGCGCACAGGCGTCGGCCGCGCACCGCGCCAAGCGCGTGCGCGACCAGCTCGACGCAGTCCAACTCGGGCAGGGCCGGCACACCGACCACGCCAACACCAACATGCTGCGTCGCATCCTGGCCGAGCACGACTGGCCCGGCCACCGCCTCGTCGGTGTTTCCGGCGCCCGCGCCGCCTGGCGCATCGCCCTGCACAGCGACGACGACTCAGGCTTCCAGCGCGCCGCCTCCAGACTGCTGGAACGAGCGGTTCAGTCCAACGACGCGCTCGTCCACCACTGGGCACGCCTGCACGACCGCACCCTCATCAACACCGGCCAGGACCAGGAGTACGGCACCCAGCTCCTGCTGAGCGCCGACGGGATCGAGCTGTGCCCGCTGCGTGCGCCGGCGTCCGTCGACGCACGCAGGGCAACGGTGGGCCTGCCGCCGCTTGCCATCGCGCTCAAGGCGGTGCGCCGCCGCTACACGCCGGACCGCTCTGCCGATGAAGCCCCGACCGTCGTCCTCGCGGGGGCCGCGTGAACACGCGACCCCCAGGTTCTCCACCAGTCGGCCTGCCGGCCGCGACTCCGCCCTGCGAAAGGATCGTTGACCGATGAAGCTCACCACCGCCGTCCTGGCTACCGGTGCGGCCGTCTCTCTCACCAGCGCGGTGGTCGGAACCGTCCGGCTCAGGCAGGACGCGCGGCACCAGGCCGAGCGCAACGAGACGGTTCTCGCCCGCAACCAGCTCGACTGGCTGGCCCAGATCTCCACCAACCCCGACCTCGCCAAGCTCTGGACGCCCGAGGACATGGACGTCGAGGAGTACATGCAGCTGCTGAAAGCCAACCAGCTCATCTGCATGCTCAGCCTGCGCAACCGCCTCGGCTTCGTCCGCGCCGGACATCTGCCGTGGTACGCCGCGAAGCTGATGGAGAGCGACGTCTGCCAGCGTTACTGGAAGCGGTTCGGCGGCCTCCGAGCCGAGGAGGCCGAGGGCGATGAGCAGGCCGAGCACTTCACCCGGGTGCTGGACCAGGCCGCCAAAAATCCCCCGCGGGCACAGGCCGCTACGGCCTGACGGCACCAACCCGACTCCCCGGCGCGCGACCACGCAGGCGCCTTCGCCGCCCGTCGCCGTCTGGTGGCAGACCCCGGGGTCCGACCGGGCCTCGGCATCCCGCACCACCCACTCCTAGGAGGCATGTATGACCGCCATCCAGGCCGAGAGGCCGACCGCTCCCGCGCAGGCGAACCTCGCGAAGACCGAGGACGACCCGTTCGTCCTCGACATCACCTTCATCGAGGGCACGCCGGCGACCGAGACGGTCCTGATGTGCAGCACGGGTGACACCTGCGGCAGCTCCTGCCCCAGCGCCTGCACCACCTCGTAAGCCGGGACACCCCGGCAACGCGGGCCGGATGGGGACTCTCCCCGTCCGGCCCGCCCCGCCCGCCACGCCAGAAGATGAGGAGAGCCCTGATGACACGGCGACGGCCCATTCTGTACGAGGCCGCGGGGCAGGCCATGCTGCGCGCCGCGGTGCACACCACCGAGCCCGCCATGCCGCTCTGGCCGTCATCCACGGCGCCCGTGGAAGAGTGGCGCGCGTGGCTGAGCACGGTGTGGTCCGATACCGACTTCCGTCGGACCGTGTCGCAGGCGAGCCCTCACCTGGCCGAGCAGGTGCGGGCCATCATCGACGGCCGTACACCGAAGGTGCGCCGGATGCGCCGGGCGGCGCTGGCCACCGCCCGCTACGCAATCCGCTACGCCCGCCGCTCCACCCCCTTTGGCCTGTTCGCCGGCGTCGTCCCGCTCGGCTTCGACCAGACCACGTCCGTCCGCATCGGCGACGAGCACCAGGCCGTGGCCCGCCCCGAGCCGGTCGGGCTCGAGGAAATGCTCAGCACCTGGGAGAGCGACGCGGCGCGCATGGCCGACGCCGACGTCTGCGTCAACACCCTGATCCGGCAGCGCGACCGGCACATCCACGTGCCCTCGGAGGGAGACGCCGCCTTCCGCCTCGCTCTGAGCCCCGCACTGCGTCTCGTGCTCGACCTGGCCCGATCACCCATCGCGTACCGCCAGTTGTCAGAGAAGCTGGCCGCGGAGTTCCCCGCCGTGGACGGCACCGCGCGTGACCGGCTGCTCGGTGAACTGCTGCGGGTGCGGCTGTTGCGCTCCTCGCTGCGCGCGCCCGCCACCGTCGCCGATCCCACCGACGTCTTACCGCCTGCGGCGCGCGCTCAGACAGCCAGACTGCGGGCTGCGTGCGACCTGCGGCTGGACGCCGACGTGCGGCTGCCCGAGCAGGTGCTGACCGAAGCGGAGACCGCGGCGACCGTCCTGGCCCGCCTGGTCACCCATCCGAACGGGACACCGACCTGGCGGCGGTGGATCGAGCAGTTCTCCGAGCGCTACGGCGAGAACACCTCAGTGCCGGTGGAGGTGGCCACGGACCCCGACCGGGGCGTGGGCTTTCCTGCAGGGTTCGTCACGGCGAGCGAACCCCCTCGGCCGATGTCCCGGCGGGACCGTCTACTGCTGGAGCTGGCCGGCGCCGCCGCCGCCGAAGGCAGCCGCACCGTCGCGGTGACCGGGGTGATGATCGAGGAACTGGAGGCAGCGGCCGGCGGCAAGCCGCGCGACGCGGCGCCCCACCTCGAACTGGCCGCGCAGGTCCACGCCTCCTCCGGCCCTGCCCTGGACCGGGGTGACTTCCGGTTGCGCGTGCTGACCGTTTCCCGTTCGGCCGGATCGATGACCGGCCGGTTCTGGCACCTGCTCCCCGGAACCGAGGCGACGTACGCGCATCTGCCCACCGTCAATCCGGAGGCGGAACTCGCGCAGCTCTCCTTCCACGCCGGACGGGTGGCGGCCGACCTGCTCACCCGTGCGCCCCAGGCCCTGCCCCGCGTGGTGAGCGTCGGTGAATTCCGCCGCCCCGCCTCGCACGTCCTCTTCCCCCGCGACCTGTCGGTCACCGTCACCGACGGCCGCCCTCAGCTGGTGGAGTCCGTGACGGGCAAGCCGCTGGAGCTGCTGGCCCCCACCGCCATCAACTTCCTGTGGAACAACTACACCCCGCCGATGGCCCGCTTCCTCGGCGAGATCAGCCGGGCCGCCTCCCCTCAGGTGACCTGGTTCGACTGGGGCGCCGCCTGGACCCTGCCTTTCGCCCCGGCCCTCACCTACCGGCGCACCATCCTCACCGCCGCCCGCTGGAAGATCCACAGCCGCACGCTGCCTGCCCGCACCGCCCCACTCCAGCAGTGGGCGGACCAACTCCACGCCTGGCGTGCCCGGTTCCGCGTGCCGGAGCGAGTCCTGCTCGCCGAGGACGACCAGCAGCTGCCCCTCGACCTCGCCCGCGACATCGACCTGGACCTCCTGCGCGCGCACCTGGACGCCAGCCCTTTCGGCATCGCCACCCTGCACGACGCGCCCCCGCCAGACTCCGACGGGTGGATCGGCGGCCGGGCTCACAGCATCGTCGTCCCCCTGGCCAGGCGCTCATGACCACGACGACCGTGCCCCGCACGCAGGACCTGTCCGAGGGCGCCCTGGGGATGGCCCTGCTCGACATCGAGCGCCGCGACCTGTCCACCGCCCGCCGCCACCTCACCCAGGCCACCGCCCGCGGGGTCAGCACCGGCAGCAACGCCAGCCTCTTCCACGGCGCACCCGCCCTGGAGTTCGTCCTGGCCCGCGCCCACGGAGCCGACGACAACGTCCGCGCGGCCGTCGACCGCGTCGTGGACGCCCGGCTCGCCGCCGCCCACCGCCGCCAGGCGGCCGGCGCGCTGCCCCACCTCGCCGAATGGGACCTCATCCGCGGCATGACCGGACTCGCCGCCCTCCTGCTCTCCCGCCAACCGCTCGCGCCCCGGCTGCCCGACGTGCTCACCTGCCTCGTCGCGCTCGCCCACCCCACCCCCGGTGACGGCCGGACACTGCCCGGGTGGTGGTCGCCTGTCGGCCCCGACGGGGAGGAGATGGCCGGCGGGCACGGCAACAACGGCATGGCTCACGGCATCGCCGGGCCCCTCGCCGTGCTCTCCCTCACTCTGCGCGACGGCATCAGCGTCCCCGGTCAGGAGGAAGCCGTCGACACCTTCGCGACCTGGCTCGACCGGCACGGCGCCCACTACTGGTCCACCGCAGCACACCTGGACGCCGACCAGCCGCCAGAGGCGAAACCGGCCCGCCAGTCCTGGTGCTACGGCCAGCCCGGCATCGCCCGCGCCCAGCAGCTCGCCGCGCTCGCCCTCGGCGACCCCGCCCGCCGCCGGGCGGCCGAGGACACCATCGAGACCACCCTCACCGAGCCGCTGCGCCTCGACCGCATCACCGACTCCACGCTCTGCCACGGCTGGGCTGGGCTGCTGACGCTCACCCGCGCGGTCGCCGCCGACAGCCCCGCACCCGACCGCTTCACCCCGATCATCCAGGACCTGCACCGACGGCTGGCCGCCGACTGGGAGCGCCTGCCCAAGCTCGGCTTCATGGAAGGCCGCGCCGGAGCCCAACTCGCCCTGCAAGCCACCGATACCACCGGCTGGAGCCGCGCCCTCCTGCTCACCTGACCCCCGAACCTGCCGACGTGCAAGGAGTTGCCTCCCCATGGCCTTCGACGACGAGAACCTGCCGATCCCTCCGGCCACGTCCTGGTGGCACGCATCCGTGGCCTTCGCCGATCCGCATGTGGACGCTGCTCGGGCCCTGGCGTCCGCGCTGGCCAAACACCGCTTTCACTTCCTGCGCAAGGACGCCGGCGTGCGCCTGCGCACCGAACAGCCCGCCACCGGCCTACTGGACCAGCTCGTCGCTGACCGCGTCATCACCAGCTGGACGGGCGGGATCTACGAGCCGGAGACATATGCCTTCGGCGGCCTGGAGGGCATGGCGGTCGCACACGACGTGTTCTGCGCCGACAGCCCTGCCGCGCTCGCCGAGACCGGCACCCCCAGCGCCCGCGAGCGCAGCGTGCTGCTGCTGTCCGCCATGATCCGCGCGGCCGGGCTGGACCCGTTCGAAGCCGGAGACGTCTACGCCCAATGGGCCGCCCTGCGGCCCCCCGTCACCCCGCCCCAGGGCCCTGCGCTGGAGCAGGCCGTCTCCGCGATGCGACGGCTGATGAACGCCGACGCCGCCCTGCGCCCCGACGCGGAAACCGGCTGGACCGAGCGCGTCGCCGCGTTCGAGGACGCCGGCCGCCGCCTGCGCCGGCTCGCCGCCGACGGCCGACTGATACGCGGAATCCGGGGCGTCATCGCCCATCACGCGATCTTCGCGTTCAACCGCGCAGGCGTGACTGCCAACGCGCAGGCCGCCACCGCGTGGCTCGGCCGTCACGTCGCCTTCTCCACCGGAGAAGGAGCCGACATGTCTACCCCCAAGTCCGCCTCCGCGGACCCTAGCCTCCCTCGAATGGAGACCACCGTGACACCCGAAACCGACCCCAACCAGCTGCGCGAAGCCCTCGCCCAGCGCCTCGTCGGCAGCGGCCACCTGCGCAGCCAGGCGGCCATCGACGCCTTCCACACCACCGACCGGCACGCCTTCCTGCCCGGCGTTGACCTGGAGAGCGCGTACAAGGAGGACGCGGTCCCGATCAAGCATGACGAGCACGGGGAGATGATCTCCTGTATCTCCGCGCCGTCCATCGTCGCCACCCAGCTCGAACAGCTCGGCGCCCAGCCCGGCCACAAGGTCCTGGAAGCCGGGGCCGCCACCGGCTACAACGCCGCCCTCCTCGGCAAGATCGTCTCCCCCGGCGGGCAGGTGTGGACCCTCGACGTCGACCAGGACCTCGTCGTCGGCGCGAACAAGAACCTCTCCGAGGCCGGCGTCGACAACGCCACTGCGGTGATGGCTGACGGCGCGGCCGGGCTGCCCGAGCACGCCCCGTACGACCGGATCATCTTCACTGTCGGCGCCGGTGATGTCCCCGTGAAGATCCTCGACCAGCTCGCTCCCGGGGGACGCCTGGTCCTGCCGATGCGGATCCGCGGCAGCGTCTCCCGCTCCTTCGCCTTCGAACGTGACGGAGAGACGTGGAAGACCGTCTCTTGTGAGATGGCCACCTTCATCCCGCTGCGCAAGGGCGTCTGCGACGACGTCTACACCCTCGTGCCGATGGCCGGCGAGGGCAACGTGCGCTTGGAGACGTTCAGCGAGCAGGACGTCGACCGCGACGCCCTCCGCTCCGTCCTCGACCAGCAGCAGACCAAGATCTACACCGGGGTGAAGTTCCGCCAGGGCTCAGCCTGGGAGTGGCTGTACCTGTACCTGGCCTGCGTGCTGCCCAACGGCCTCTCGCGGCTGCCGGGCCAGCGCCCCGGGTTCACCCCGCACTTCGGGTGGGGCTCCATGGCAGCCCTCGACGGCGGGTCGCTCGCGTACCTGACCATCCGGGAGAGCGAGGACGAGAAGGGCCGGTACTGGGAGGTCGGCGTGATCGGCCACGGCGAGAGCGGCGCCGACCTCGCCGAGCAAGTCGTGAGCGAGATCCGCGCCTGGGACGCCAGCGGCGGCAACGACGCTCCCGAACCGGGCTTCCGGATGGCCGTCGCCGACTCGCACGACCGGCTGACGGCAGACGACCCGCGCTTCGTCGTCGACAAGCCCTACAGCCGACTGGTCGTCGACTGGGCGCGCAAGGGCTGAGCCGATGATCCCCGCGATAGCCAGCCGCATCCCCCTGGTCCGCCGCACCAAGGCGCCCGCGCTCCCCTTGGAGGAGCGCATCAACCACCTCACCGGGCTGACCGTCGCGCCCGCAGGTGCGGGCCACCACGACGTGGTGGCCCGCACCTGCGGGGTCCTCAACTACGCGGCTCTCATCGCCTCCGACGTCGGCCTGCCCGACCTGGCCGAGGATCTGTGCTGGCGCCAGCACCAGGTCTTCGCCAACGCCGGACGCCTCAGCGGACGGGTCACCGTCATGTCGCTGATGCCGCTGGTCAACCTCGCCCGGCTCCAGACCCGCGCCGGCCACGGCGAACTCGCCTACAGCTTGTTGCACTGCCTCAACGACGCAGCCCGGCACCGCAACAAGACCGACATCGACGGCCGCACCGTCGACCTCTCGACCCTGACCGGCACGGACGAGGACCACCGCACGGTGTGCCAGGAGCTGTACGTCGCCCTGCTCGTGGACGGTGCCCGCGCGCTCGCGCAGGTCGGTCGGTGGACCGAGGCCGCAGGCGCGATGGCTCAGCACCGCGGCATCGGCAACCGGCTCCTCGACGGCCGCCAGATCAAGATCATGGCCCTGATGGAGCAGGGCCTGGACCAGCAGGCCCGCGACTTGATCGACACCACCCAGCCCGCCGAGCCCTGGGAGAAAGCCGTCGCCCTCCTCCTGCACGCCCACTGCCGGCCTGCCGACGCCCCCGTCCCTGGAGCCGATCTCGACCGCACCGTGGAGGAAGCCGTCCAGCTCCTTGCCCATCCCGATCCGCCGACCGCCGTTTTCCAGACCCGCACGGGCCTGTCGGCCCTGGAACTGGACCGCGCCGGCCGCCATCATGCCCGGATACTCGACTCCCTCGTCAGCGTCGCCCGACTCGACGCCTACGCCGCACGAGAGGCTCTGCACCACCCCGTCGCCGCGTCAGCCCTGGATGACCAGGAGGCGGTCGCGCTGACCGCGGTGATCGCCGCGGCCGGACTGGGAGCCGGCGCCCTGTCCGCACACGACCACCAAGCCCTGACAGGCGCGGTCGGCAACGCCGAGAGGGAGCTGGAAAAGCTGCTGCAGGCCGACTCCAATCCCGGTTAAGAGGGGGCGACCTGCGGTGCTCAGGCGTACTGCCCACGTGGTGTGGCGGTATCGGCGTTTCGGCCATTTCCTGCCCGCAGCCGCTCCAAGCCAGGCCAGGGATGTGGCGCCTGCGGGTTCCACGGACGCAGGGAATTACGGGCTTTCCAGCACGACCGAATGACGTGTGTTCGATATCGCAGCCGTGTCGTTAGACCTCACGACTCTGCCGCAGCGACCGTCCTAGGGGGAATGATGACCTCGGCCATTACGCAGGACCAGCCGCCGCAACCGCCCAAGGGGACCGCGCCGGACGGCGAACCGCAGGACGCCGGTGTTCGAGAAGAGGAATACCTCTACCGCGACGAGTCGAGGCTCCAGGCCGGCTCCCTGCTGACCTCCCGCACCATGGCGCGGCGCCTTCCCTCGCTGGTGCGGCGCTCGGTGCAGATGGCCTGGCGCGTGGACCGCGGCGCGACCATCGGTCTGTTGGTGTGCCAGATCGGGACAGGCGTCCTTGCGGCCCTCGGCCTCCTGGCCGTGACGGGCACGATCACCGCGCTGGTCTCCTCGGGCGACATCACCGAGCGGCTGTGGGACGCCGCCCCGCAGCTGGCCGTCATCGCCGCCGCCGCCGGCCTGCGCGCGCTGCTGGGCATCGCCGTCGTCTGGCTCACCGGGCGTCTGCGTCCGGTGCTCGGCCGGGCGGCGGAGCTGACGATGATCGAAGCCGCGCTCGGCGCGGAACTGGCCGCCAACAACAAGCCCGGCTACAACGACGCCTACGACATCGCCGACCGCGGCGCCCAGGTCACCCCCGACCTCGTCGAGGAAGCGCAGGACGTGCTCGCGGCCACCGCCACGCTCGCGGCCGGCGCCACCGTCCTGACCGTCCTGCACCCGCTGCTCCTGCCCCTTCTCTTCCTCGCCTGCCTGCCGCAGGCCGCCGCGTACGTGCGCTCCGCCCGCGTGCTCTACCTCGCCGGGCTGGAGACCTCCGGGCGGCGCCGGATGCTGAGCAAACTGCGCTGGCACATGGCCTACCAGGAGTCGAGCGAGGAGATGCGCGCCTGCCTCGCCGGCCCCTTCCTGATCGGCCGGTACCGGAAGCTGGCCGCCTCGGTCAACGCGGCCGAACGCAAGGCCGCGAACACCGGCGCTGGGACGGGGCTGGCCGGTGCCGTTGCCGGCGGGGTCGCATCGACCGCGGTGTGGGCGGCGCTGCTGTGGCTCCTGGCCTCCGGCCGCATGAGCCTGGCGGCCGGCGGCGGCGCCGTCTTCGCCCTCCAGACCGCCATCGGCTCGGTGCGCGGCATCATCAACGGCGGGGCCCGCCTGGTGCGCACCGGCTGGTACGTGCAGGACTGGCAGAACTTTCTCGACAACGCTCACGGTCAGGCCATGTCCGACTCCCGCGGTACCGCGCCCGTGACCGCGCCCCCGGAGCGCTTCGAGGTCCGTGACGTCACCTACCGCTACGACGGCGCCCCGAAGGACAGCCTGAGCAACGTCTCCCTGCATGTTCGGCGCGGGGAGATCGTGGCGCTGGTCGGGGAGAACGGCTCCGGCAAGACGACCCTCTCGCGCCTGCTGTGCGGGTTGCTGCTGCCCACCGAGGGCGACGTGGCCTGGGACCACGCCTCCACCGCGGACCTGGACCCGTGGAGGTCGTGGGAGCACGTCGCGCTGGTCCCGCAGAAGTTCACCTATCTGCCGTTGACGATGCGCGACAACATCACCTTCGGGCAGGGCGACACCAGCGACGCCGCCCTGCTCGCCGCGTGCGAGGCGTCCGGCGCCGCGGAGATGCTTCCCAAGCTCCGCTCGGGCCTCAACACCCTCCTGACCAGCGAGTGGTTCGGCGGACAGCAGCTCTCCGGCGGGCAGTGGCAGCGCCTGGTCCTCACCCGCGCGTTCCATCGGCAGGCAGCGCTGCTGGTGATGGACGAACCCACGGCCGCCCTTGACGCCCGCGCCGAGCACCGGATCTTCGCCGGCCTGCGCGAACTGGCAAAGGACCGCGCCATCCTGCTGATCACGCACCGCCTCACCAACGTGGCTGTCGCCGACCGAATCGTGGTGCTGAACGAAGGGCGGATCGTCCAGGAGGGCACCTACGCCCAACTCACACAGCAGCCAGGGTTGTTCCGGACCCTGTGGGAGCTGCAACGTCGGATGAGCGGCGACACCCCCTGAGTAACCGTCGCCGACACGCTGCACACCCGCCCGCCCATCGTCTCGAAAGGCAGAGCTACGTGACCTCTCCCGCGTCCTCTTCGGATCACATCTCAGCGCGTGCCGCTGTGCCCGCAGAGCAGCACGCCGCGACCCGGCATGCCGCGTGGCTCGGTGCCGCCGCGATCATCACCGACGAGGTGGGCCAGGTCCTGCTGGTCCGCCCCACCTACCGCGAGGACGGCTCGTGGGTGCTGCCCGGCGGTGTCGTCGAACACGGTGAACACCCGCACGTCACCTGCCGGCGCGAGATCACCGAGGAACTGGGCCTGGACCTGCCGCTGTCGGCCGTGCTCGCCGTCCACTCCTTCTCAGCGCACCACCCCGACCTGCAACCCGGCACGCACCGTCCCGGAGAGATCCGGTTCGTCTTCGACGGAGGAACCCTCACCCCCGACCAGGTGGAGGCGATCCGCCTGCCGCACGAGGAGCTGTCCGAGTACGCCTTCCTGGAGACCCGGGACGCGGTCCAGCGGCTGCGCCCCGTGGACGGGCAGATCATGCTCGCCGCCTACCGTGCCCGGCTCGGCAACACCGCCACCGCGCACCTCGCCGACGGCTGGCACATCCTTGACGTCCCGGCCCTGGACCGGCACGACGTCCACGTACGCTACCGGCCCTTGTGGGACAGCCCTCTCCACCGCGGACCCGTGCTCGAGCGGCTGCACGTGCAGCAAGCCTGGGCGTGGTGCTTCATCCCCGACGGCCGGGTCGTCATCGTGGCCGACTCTGGCCCGAGGGGCGCGCTGCCGATGCTGCCCGGCGGCACCGTGGAGAGCACCGACGCGACGCCCGAGGACACCCTGCATCGCGAAGCCGCCGAGGAAGCCCAGCTCACCCTGACCGACCCGGTGCGACTGGGCTGGGTGCTGGACAAGACCGGCGAGGTCTACGGAGGCGTGGGGCCCAACGCCCGGCTCCGCCTGGCCGCCCAGGTCACCGCCATCGGGCCGGCGGCCATCGACCCCGCCACCGGGCACCCCTTCGCCCGCCTGCTCGCCACCCCCGCCCAGACTGCCGCCCTGCTGGGCTGGGGCCCGCCCGGAGCCCGGCAGGCCCAACTCGCTGCGGACACGGCACGTGAGCGGTGGGGTCTGCCCACCGCTTCCCCCGCTGTCATCGAGGAGATCCCTGCGGAGGGGATGCGGCTGAGCTGACCCCGCCCCCGCCCACCTCGTCTCCTTCCCGACCCACGCCCCTCTGAGGTAATTCCCATGCCGTTGTCGCACCACCACATCCGCACCACCGTCGATACCTACCTCGCCCGTCACCCTCACGAGCGCGAGCAGCTCAGCGTCCTCCTGGACGCCCTCGACCGGCCTGGCGAGGACATCGCCAGCCGCTCGACCTTCACCGGGCACGTCACCTGCGGCGCGATCGTCGTCGACCAGCTCGGCCGCGTCCTGCACGTGCTGCACCTGGCCAGCGGGAAGGTCCTCGCCCCCGGCGGACACACCGAGCCCACCGACGACTCCCTGGCAGCGGCGGCTCTGCGTGAGCTGCACGAGGAGACCGGGCTCCCGTCTCGGGCCGTCACGCCGTGGCCGGGCTACGAGACCGTGCCGCTGGACATCGACATCCACGACATCGACGCCCATCCGGGCAAGGGTGAGCCCGGACACCAGCACTTCGACCTCCGGTTCCTCTTCCGTCTGCATACGACCGAGGTGTCGGTCGTGCTGCAGGAAGAGGAGGTCGGCGGCATCGAGTGGCGTCCCGTGGACCGGGTGACCTCCCCGGCACTGCGCGAGAAGCTGCTTAAACTGCCGCTCCAGGTCGAACCGGAGACGGCCAACGCCTCGGCCCTGATCTACAACGACCGCGGCGAGTACCTGCTCCATCTCCGCGACTACTTCCCCGGTCAGATCTGGGAGCCGGGCATGTGGTCCCTGCTGGGCGGCGGCCGAGAGCCCCAGGACGCCACTCTGGAACACACCGTGCGGCGCGAACTGGCCGAGGAAACCGGCCTCGATCTCGCCGACCTGTCCCCGTTCGGCACCGAGTACGCCTCCCACGACGACGGCACGACCGTACCCATTGCCATCTACGCAGGCCGCTGGAACGGCGACCCGCGCGAACTCCGCCTGACCGAAGGAGTAATGCTCGCCTGGTTCGCCCCCGACGACCTCCACCGCCTGCGCATCGCGGACACGACCAGCGACCTCGTACGGCGCCACGCCGCCAACCTTCCGGCGGCGCAGAGCGGGCCGGAACCCGAGGAGGAACGTCTGGCTTCGCCGCACGGCACGGTCCCCAACATCATCGGCGTCCACCTCTACCTGGAACGCCCCGACGGGACGGTGCTGCTCGGGCTGCGCCACCCCGACTCCGCGTTCGCGCCGTCCACCTGGCATGTCCTGGCTGGCCACTGCGAGCAGGAGAACGCCATCGCCTGTCTGATCAGGGAGGCGATGGAGGAAGCCGGGCTGCACATCGAGCGCCAGGACGTGGAACTCGTCCATGTCGTCCACCACATCGGTAAGCCCAGAAACCCGCCCCGCATGGGCCTGTTTTTCCGCGCCCGTACCTGGAGTGGCGAGCCGGTGCTGCGCGAGCCGGACAAGTGCACCCAGTGGAAGTTCTGGGATCCCGCCGCCCTTCCCGACGACCTCGTCCCCTATACCCGACTGGCTATCGCGAAGATCCAGAACGGCGAGCTGTACAGCGAGACGGGCTGGCCCGCATGACCGGCGCATCGACCGGCGCATCCGCTGCGACAGCGGCCGGGCGTCCAGATACCCGCCTCGTGGTGATCCGCGGCAACTCGGCGTCCGGCAAGTCGAGCGTGGCCCAGGGCCTGCGAGATCACTACGGCCGCGGTATCGCGATCGTGGGCCAGGACGTGATCCGCCGGAACGTGCTCAGGGAACACGACACCGCGCGAGGCGCCAACATCGCCCTGCTGGGCACGATCGCGCGCGCAGCCCTCGACGCCGGCTTCCACGTCGTACTCGAAGGGATCCTGTACGCCGACCGTTACGGCCACATGATCACGTCTCTGGTACGGGATCACCGCGGTTTCTCCAGGTGCTACTACCTGGACGTACCGCTGGAAGCGACGTTGGTACGGCACGCGTCAAAGGCTGATGCCGCCTACCTGGCCCAGGTCACCGACACCCATCTCACCTCCTGGTACCGCGAGCTGGATCTGCTGCCCAGCGGTCTGGAGAGCGTGATCCCGGCCGACAGCACGCTGCAGGACACCGTCGCCCGGATCGTCCGCGACACCGATCTGACCGCTGCCGCCCCCGCCTCGCCGCCTCAGCGCAATCCGTCACAGGGAGACTCGATGATTCCTCTGGTGCTGATGTCCGATCCGCAGGTCGCGGCGATCCCCGTGCGCGAGTGCGGAGAGCCGCTCGTCGACGTACGCGACCACGACTTCCGCGTCGACCCCCGCAAGCAAGACCCGCTGGGGGCGTTCGCCCACGTCCGTGAAGGCGTCCTGGCCCGGTTGAAGCACGCCCGTTCGCTCCTGCCCGCCGGCACCGACCTGCTGTTCATCGAGGGCTACCGGCCGCTGGCCCTCCAGCAGCGCTACTTCACTGATTACCGTGACGAGCTGGCCGCCGCTCACTCTGACTGGACACCTGAGCAGCTGCACCAGGCCGCCAGCCGGTACGTGTCGCCGCCGGAGATCGCGCCTCACTCCGCGGGCGCGGCTGTGGACGTGACCCTCGTCGGCCAGGACGGCCACGAACTCGACCTCGGCACACGCGTCAATGCCTCCCCCGAGGAGAGCGACGGTGCCTGCTTTACTCACGCCCCGAACCTCAGCGATCGCGCGCGCCACCACCGCACGCTGCTGCTCAACGCCATGGAGGGCGCGGGATTCACGAACTATGGGACCGAGTTCTGGCACTTCTCGGTAGCAGACCGGTACGACGCGCTGATGCGGCAGGAGCCGCACGCGCGCTACGGACCGGTCGAACTGCCTTAGCACGCCGGCATCCTCGTCCATTTCCTCGCCACCCACGCCGATCCGGACACACAGGAGCGCGGCCACCGCACCCTGGCGGCCTGCGATCCCAAGGCCGCAACGGACGGAACGCATCGAACGGAGGCACGTATGCCTGACGACACCCAGCAGACGATCCCAGCCGTCCCGAGTCCGGCGACCGGAGGTGAACCACAAGAGCGCCATATGCACCTGCTCGGGCGGTACTACCGCCAAGTGGAAGCAGGCCGCAAGACGATCGAAGTGAGGGTGGCCACCCCGCAGAAGCGTGCCGTCGCCGTCGGCGACACGATCGTCTTCCACGACCGGGACACCGGGCGGGAACTTGACGTCATCGTGAAGCGGATCACCCCGTACCCCTCCTTCGAGGACATGCTCAGCTCGGAGGACGCCGCGCGCATCGACCCGGATGGGCCGCCCGGCGAGCTGCTCACCAACCTCCGCAGCATCTACCCGCCGGCCAAGGAAGCGCTCGGCGTCCTCGCCCTAGCCTTCGACCACCGCCCTGCCCAGCCCGGCCGCCCCCTGCCGATGACGCCCACGCAGTACGCGCAGACCGTCCCCCACCACACGGTGTACGGCTGCCTGTACATCCGCGACGAGCACGACCGACCGGTCCAGCTCCGCTCGGTTTACGGCTCGCGACTCTGGCAGTTCCCAGGTGGCAACCTGGACGCCCCAGGCGAAGACCCGCTGCAGACCGCACGGCGAGAGGCGGTTGAGGAGACGGGCCTCGAACTCGGTCTGGACACGCCGAAGCTGCTCCTGACGCACTTCCTGCACGCCGGACTGCGCCAGCCGCTGAACAAGGTGGGGCTCATCTTCGACGGAGGTCGGCTGAGCGCCGGCCAGCTCGGCCGGATCCGCCTCGATCCCGCCGAGCACGACATGTGGGCCGTCCACGACCTCGCGACCTGGCAGGAGCTGATGGCGCCGCACGCCTTCGCCCGTCTCGACGCCATCGAACGAGCCCGGCGCGGCGAGGGCCCCGCCTACCTGATCACGCACACCTGATCCCCCCACCTAGGCCATGTATCGAAAGTGGATGTTGGTGACCCCCACTCCGAGGGACCTCCGACCCCACGCGACCAGGGTTTTCACAGCAGGTCCTATGCGTGTTGTGCGCAGCTGTGGTCGAGGTGGGCTGCGAGTTCGTCGCGCTGGTGTACGCCGTCGAAGATGGCGGTGCCGGGTTCGAAGGCGCGGCCGGTACGCAGGGGGCCGGAGTAGATCGTGTCGAACCCGAATCGCTCGATCATGGCCTGCACCTGTGAGGCGGCGGCTTCGTCGTCGCTTGCGACCGCGAGCGCCCGGCGTCCCTCTGTTCCAGCGGGTGCGGCGTGCTCCTCGAGGTCGTGGTAGCCGATGTGGTTCAGCGTCTTCACCACGCGCGATGCCGAGAAGTGTCGGGCGACGATCTCGCTGCTGGTCACGTTGCCGGTCTCGAAGTCCTCGAGGACTCCGTCGACCGGGGCCCAGTAGTTCATGGCGTCGACGACGATCTTTCCGGTCAGTGTCGCGGGGTCGACGAAGTGGTGCTTGCTGAGGGGGACCGCGAGGATGACGATGTCGGCCTCGCGTACGGCATCTGTTGCCGTCATCGCTCGCGCTCCCGGTATGACAATCTGTGCGAGCAATTCGATGTCCTGCGCCGGGCCGGAGCCGGCCACGTGGACGTCATAGCCGGCTGCCAGGGCTGTGCGGGCTACGGCGGAGCCGACGCGCCCGACACCGAGGACTGCAATGGTGTTGTTCATGCGGTGCCTGCCTGAATCCGTGTGTGGGGGGCGCGGACCCCGTGGCGGCGCGGGCCGACGCGCACTGATCCTGCTGGTCGAGGTGTGACCGGCTCAGCGCCCTGCGGTCTCCCGCTTGACGACGGGCAGCACTTCGGTCATGAAAAGGTCCAGGGACTCGTTCATGACGGGCCACGAGAGGTTGCCCACGTCGATCTGGCCGAGCCAGCGGTCGATGCCGAGCAGTTCGACGCGCTTGAGGATCTCGTCGATGACCTGCTGGGGGCTGCCGACCGGCAGGCCGCGCTGGATCCAGTCGTCGAACGCGTGGCGCGGGAGGGAGCCTCCGCCCATGAGGCCCATGTCCTTGATGTAGTTCGCGTAGTACGGGTAGAACGTGTCGCGCGCCGCCTGGGAGGTCTTGCCGACGAACATGTGGCCGCTGGCACCGAGGCGCAGGGTGGCCGGGTCGTGGCCGGCCTGCTCGGCCGCCCGGCGGTAGAGCTCGACACGGGGTACGAAGTGTTCCGTTCCGCTGAAGAAGCCCATCATCATCGGCAGCCCGAGCACGCCGGCGCGCATGGCGGAGGCAGGGGTGCCGCCGATCGCCACCCACACGGGCAGCTGCTGCTGCACGGCCCGCGGGTAGACGCCCGCGTGGTCGAGTGCCGGTCGGTGACGGCCTTGCCAGGTCACCGTCTCCTTCTCGCGCAGCTCGAGGAGCAGTTCGAGCTTCTCGGCGTAGAGCTCGTCGTAGTCGTTCAGGGCGTAGCCGAAGAGCGGGAAGGATTCGGTGAAGGCGCCTCGCCCGGCGATGATCTCGGCGCGACCGTGGGACAGGTGGTCCAGCGTGGCGAACTGCTGGTAGACCCGCACAGGGTCCTGGCTGGACAGGACGGTGACTCCGGAGGCGAGCCGGATCGTCTCGGTGGCGTTGGCCATCGCTGCGAGCACCATTTCGGGAGCCGAGAGCGCGAAGTCCGGCCGGTGGTGCTCCCCGAGGGCGATCACGTCCAGGCCTCCCTGTTCCGCCGCCCGGGCGAGCTTCACCAGCTCGTCGAGACGCACGGTCACGTCCGTGGTCGCCTTTCCGTCCGGGTGCTGGTTGATCTCCCCGAACGAGTAGATGCCGAGTTCCATCGCGTTCTCCTTCTTCATGACGGTGCTTGATCGTGAGCCGCGCCCGCGTCACGTGGTGCGGGCGCGGGCGCCGTCACCGGCCCTGCCGTGGGCCGCGGTGAGGTGACGGCGCCGCCCGGGCTTGGGGTCATCCGCCCGGGGCTCGCCTGGTGCGTGCGTTCAGGCACGCGCCGGCGAGATGAGCCGGTCGAGGTCGGAGTCGGCGAGCAGGGTGCCGTCCCACACCGACACCAGCTCGCTGACCTGCCCATCGCGCCGCTGGACCGCGGTGATCCCGCGGGCGACTGTGCTTCGGCCGTTCGTCCACTCGAACCCGCCGCCGGTCTCGCCGCCGACGGTGTGACGGATGGCGGCCCCCGATGCGTAGGGCAGAAGCTCCTTCGCCTGCGCGAGGAAGCGCACGACCGCCTTACGGCCGCGCAGGCTCACCCGGAGTGTCAGGTCCTCGAAGTGGGCGTCCTCATGGATGAGCGCCGACAGGGCGTCCGTGTCCCCGGCGTCCATGGCCTGCACGAGGCCGGACGCCGCCGCCCGCATGGCCGGGGCTGTCGACTCCCGCACATGCCCCTCGCCGAACTCCGAGGGAAAGCTGTCGGCGGGCACGCGCAGCGCCGCGGCCGCGTCGGCTCCGAAGGCCCGGCCGTCCCAGTAGTCGACGAAGCGGACGATCTTGCCGTCCTTGAAGTCGACGGCGGCGATCGCACGGATCTCACTGCCGAAGAGCTCAGGGGTATCGGTCACGAAGACGATCGCGCTGCGCTCGTGCCCCAGGACGCGGGTGGCGTACGAACGACCCTTGCCCCACTTCGGCATCGCGTCGGCGAACACGGCCTTCAGCGCGTCGTGGCTCGGCAGGTGCCAGCCGAGGGTGGCGTCCCCGTACACCAGCTTCTCGGTGGAGAAGAACTCCATCGTCGCCTCGGTGTTCTGCGAGGTCTTGGTGTCCTGGTACGTCCGGATGCGCTCGACCAGCGCCGGCGCCGCGTCAGCGGTCTCGATGTAGCTCTCAGTCATGGCTCCACCACCTTTCGAAGTGAAGTGGGCACTTCGTTTGCTCGACCGTAACACATAAGTGGAGTGCCTGCTTCGGTTGTAGGATGGGCCTGTGACCAGCCACGAGTCTTCGAACCAGCCGCTACGCGCCGATGCGCGCCGCAACCGCGACCTCATCGTGCAAGCGGCCCGCGAAGCCTTCGCCGAGATCGGCCCCGGCGTCTCCCTGAACGAGGTCGCCCGGCGCGCCGAGGTCAGCGCGGCCACTCTGCTCCGGCGCTTCCCTCGCCGCGCTGATCTCATCGCCGCCGTATACGCGGACAAGATCTGCGCATACGTCGAGGCGATGGATGCCGCCCTCGCTCATCCTGATCCGTGGGAGGGTTTCCGCTCCTACCTGGAGACCGCCTTCGAGCTGCAGGCGTCCGACCGCAGCTTCGCGGACGTCCTCACCACCAGCCTCCCCTCCGCTCCGGAGTTCGCCGAGGAGCGGCGCAGGGCCGCACGAGCTCTCCCGACCCTCATCGAGCGCGCACAGGCAGCAGGCCGTCTCCGCCCGGACTTCGTGCACCAGGACGTCGCGCTGCTCCTGCTCGCGGTGGCAGGCATCGCCAACGCCGTACGTGACGCCGCCCCCCAGGCATGGCAGCGAGCCTCAGCCATGATCATTGACGGCTTGCAGGTCACGACGGGTACCCCACTGGCAGAGGCACCCACGGCGACACAGATCGTTCGGGCCCTCACCAGCGAACGCGCCAACCCGCGCTGGCGTTAGGGCTGCTGTGAAAGTGCTGGCCGCATGAGGTTGAGGACGGGTACGCCACCTCTGGTCAAAGCCATTCGTTGATGGCCGCGATCAGCACGGTCGCCTCGTAGCGGACAGCGAGCTTGTCGTATCGCGTGGCGACAGCGCGATGTCTCTTGAGTCGGTTGATGCCGCACTCGACCGCATGACGCTCGCGGTGGTCGACCGGGTCGAAATGCGGCGGCCGGCCGCCGCGGGAACCGAGCTTCCGGCGGTTGCGCGCCTGGTCGGCCTTGTCCGGGATGGTGCAGCGGATCCCTCGGCGGCGCAGATAGGCACGGTTCCTGCGGGAGGCGTACGCCTTGTCGGCCCGCACGCGGTCGGGGCGGACGCGTGGCCGGCCCGGCCCGATGCGGGGCACACGAACCTTCTCCAGCACAGGTTCGAACTGCGGCGAGTCCCCGCGCTGTCCCGCCGTCACCAGGATGGACATGGCTTTCTGGCCTTGCTCGACGGCCAAGTGGAGCTTGGTGGTGAACCCGCCGCGCGACCGCCCCAGCCCATGATCATGAGGCTCGGTGAAGATGCCCCCTGGTGGTTCCTTCTGTAGGTCGCCCTGCTTCTGAGCTCCAGCCGCATGTTGGTGGGCGCGGCAGACCGTGGAATCGACGCTCAGGTCCCAGACGATCGCACCCTTCGCGTCGGCCAGAGACTGAAGCTGGGTGAGGATCTGGTGCCAGGTGCCGTTCCGTTGCCATCGGCGAAACAGATCGTAGACCCGGTTCCATGGTCCGTATTCGATGGGGACGTCCCGCCACGGAACTCCGGTCCGGACACGGAACCGTATGCCGTCGATCAGCTGCCGCCGAGGCCAGACGGGCGGCCGCCCCGACCTGGCACCCTTCGGCAACAGCGGCTCCAGCACCGCCCACTGCTCGTCTGTGAGATCTCCCCGACCCATGAACCGTGATCATTCACAAGCCGAGATCCACTTCGGATCCGATTTTCGATACACGGCCTAGGAGGCAACCGTGCCCGCCGAGGACACCAACGCCCGGGCCTGGCAGATCTACGGCCAGCGCCAACTGGCTCGCGCCTACACCCCGCTCATCCCCGACCGGCTCGGCTGGACGCCCTGGGAAGGAGTCGGACCGGGGGCAGAAGTCCTCGGTGACGTCACCGGCCGCCGGGTCCTGGACATCGGCTCCGGAGCCGGCCACCACGCCGTCCATCTCGCCCACGCTCACGGAGCCCATGTCACCGGCATCGAGCTGTCCCCGACCCAGCACGAGCGCGCCGTCTCCGCCCACGCGGACGTTGACGGCGTTGAATTCGTGCAAGCAGACGTGACCGAGTACCTGGCCGGAGCCGAGCCGTTCGACGCCGCGTACGCGATCGGGACGCTCGCCTTCATCGACCCGCACCACTCGCTGCCGGCACTGCGCGACGGCCTACGCCCGGGCGCCCCTCTGATCCTCTCGCTCCTGCACACCGACTTGCACGGCCGCGGTCCGTCCACGGAAGTCGCGCCGCGCGAGCAGATGATCCTGCTGAGCGACGATCCGCCCCTGCCGACACTGATGTGGGTCCTGGCACCGCAGCTGTGGGAGGACCTGCTCACCGAGTGCGGCTTCTGCGTCGAAGCCATCGACCTGCTGCCACACCCCGACGAGAACGCCACGGTTGTCCAGCAGCTCATCCGCGCCCGGCGCCTACCCGACCGGCCGGCGCGCGTCTCCAGCCGACCCCGCAGCACCCAAGCGCCAGCGGCACACGCGGCCGTCGGCGTCGGAGCAATCCTGCTGAGCAAGCAGGGCATCCTGCTTGGGCGGCACCGCCGCGGAACCCTCGAACTGCCCGGCGGAAGCGTGGAAGCCGGGGAATCCTTCGGAGACGCGGTGATCCGCGAACTCGCCGAGGAGACCGGTCTGGCCGTTCACGCCGAGGACGTGAGACTCCTGGGCACGCTCGTCGATCACGTCGAAGGCCTCCTGCGGATCACCGTCGGCGCGCTCGTCCACGACTGGCAAGGGCAGCCGACCACGCAGCCGGA
This sequence comes from Streptomyces sp. NPDC004051, assembly GCF_053604275.1. Classification (NCBI taxonomy): domain Bacteria; kingdom Bacillati; phylum Actinomycetota; class Actinomycetes; order Kitasatosporales; family Streptomycetaceae; genus Streptomyces; species Streptomyces sp. NPDC004051. The sequence continues at coordinate 67,036 of NZ_JBSGHG010000013.1, forward strand.
CGAGAGCGTCGGCGACTGGGCGTGGTACCCGCTCGATCAGCTCCCCGAAGGCCTGTTCGTGTGCAGCGCCCAAGTCCTCACCGCCTGGCGGCCAGACCTGGCCATCGACCACCCGCCGGCGCACTTCACTGCCTTCGCCCCAGCCAAGTAGGCGGCGCATTGGCACAACAGGGCGACGACGTCGATCAGGCCGATATTTGCCGCCCCGGGCCGGTCGTGCTCGCACAGAACCACACAGCGGATGTTGTCCTGGCTGACCAAGGCCAGTCCGCGCTCGAACCTCTCACGCATGCCGGCCGCGACGCTCGATCTTCCCGAGCCGCTATTGCCTCGTACGATCACCAGCCGCGTCTCTTCGGTGCCCACCATCACCCGCGTCACGCTACGCGAGCAGCGATATCTGCAAATGCCGGCGACGCCACTGGGCTCGGCCGGATTATGTTCGGAAACACCGAACGTCCACGACGTCCATGCCTGCGTCCTTGGCTGCCTGTACGCCCTCGGTCGAGTCTTCGTAGACCAGGCAGCGGGCGGGTGCAACGGCGAGGCGGGCGGCCGTGAGGAGGAACAGTCCGGGGTCCGGTTTGCCCCGAGGGGCGTCTTCACCGGTGATGACGTCGGTGAACAGAGGGCGTAGGCCGGTGGCGTCGAGGTCGGCGTGGACGGCTCGGCGTGCACCGCCCGAGGCGATTGCCAGGGGCAGGCTGCCGTGCAGGGTCTCGGCAAGTTGTACTACCGGTTGGTAGGTCTGCAGTTCGACGATCTCGTCGAGGATCAGGTCGAGACACTGGGCGACAACCTCGTCGATCGGCACGTGGGTTCCTGCGGCGGCGGCCAGTTCGCTGATCAGCTCTGCACCGGAGGTCCCGATCCTGGACGTGTAGAACGATTCGTCCATGGTGAGACCCCAGCTGGCGCAGGCGCGGGAGAGGCCGCGGAAGTTGAGGGGATGACTGTTGACGAGCGTTCCGTCCCAGTCGAAGAGCACCGCGTCGTAGCGGTCCGGGTCCGGAGGATTCCCGTGGTCGCAGGTGCCGGGCGCCGGGCAGCTGGAGTCGGGTGGTGAAGCGGCGCCGAGCGGGTCGCGTTCGTGTGGTGAGGTGGACGAGTGCTGGTCGGCCAGGGAGCCGATGTGAGGGTGACGTGCCTGCATAGGGGCCTCGCTGTCGCGACGTCAGGTGGCTTTTGTGATCAGGTCTCGTGCGTGGCGCTGGGCGGCCACGGGGTCGGGCGGGGTGGCGGTGACCGCTGACATGAGCCGTCCAAGCAGGTGAACGGAGCGGTAGGCGGCCAAGGTCTCCTCCGAGTGCGGAATGCCGTGGTCGGTAAGGAGTCGGCTCAGCTGGACCGGATGGACGGCGAAGGCATGAGCGGCCCGCGCGTAGTCGAGGCTCGGATCCCCATAGATCGCCAGCTCCCAGTCGAGGCCCGCCGCACCGGCTGGCCCGAACAGGAAGTTCCCGGGTTCCGGATCGTTGTGCAGGAGACGAGGCGCGTCCGGCTCGGGCGGGAGCGCACTCGCCAGTGCCTCGGCCGTGGCGGCGGCTTCGTGGAATCCGTGGCGGGCGAGCGCGGCCTGATACGAGACGAGCCGCTCGCGCAGGTAGTCTCCCCAGCTTGCGGCCCCCGGGTCGAAGAGACGACCGAAGCCGGGACCGGTGATCTGGTGGACACGATGCAGGTAGGGGATGACCCGCCGCAGCGCCTCCTCACCACGGCCCGGCGCCGTGCCGTGCAGACGTCGCAGGATCAGCAGTCGGCGGCCCCGGACGGAACCGCCCGCAAGTACGGACGGGGCTCGTATGCCGGCCTCGGAAAGCCTCTGCAGAGCTGCCTTCTCGGTGTACGCGCGCCAGGGTTCGCGGTAGACCTTGGCCACGGCGCCGGGCAGGCGGAGAAGCCGGTTGCTCGGGGGAATCACCGTGGCGCTCATCGGCTTGAAGCGGGGCTGCTGAAGGCCGCGCGCACGGTCTCGGCGACGGCGGCGTACGGGGCACGGGTGCCAAAGCGCAGGCTGACAGCCGGCCGACCGGCGAGGGCGTCGACAACGCGGGCTCCCTTGCGCGCAAGGTCGTCGGGGCTGCTCGTCCGGATGCCGAGCCAGTCGCTGACGTAGATGTTGTCGCCCGGCGACATGCACTGAGCGCCCAGCAGCTCCCGGGCCGACTCTGGGCGCATCGCCTGCAGATGTAGCTCCTGGGAGCCCTGGATGACCTCCGGAAAGACGACGAGATCCACGGTTGAGGTCGTGGCCAATGGAGTGCCGGTGCGCTCATGCCATTCGGAGGGGAGGATGTGCAGTTTGTTGGAGCCGCGGAAATTCTGCCAGTCGGAGTTCATCGTGGACTGGGGGCGCGTGAGGTCCCACTGCTCGGCGCTCGCGTATCCGAGTGCTTGCAGGGTGCCGCCGTTGAGCCGGATCGGGCCGGGCATGGCGACAGCCTGCGGAGCCACGCCTGAGCAAGCGGCAATCATGGTCCGGTCGTTGGAAAGGAAGGCGCCCTTCGCGGTCGCGGCCAGCGCGAGCGCGAGTGTGGACTTGCCGGCGCCAGAGTCGCCGACGACCAGGATGCCGCGGCCGTCCATAGTGGCGGCCGAGGCGTGCAGGCACACCCAGCCGTCGTCCTCGGCCCGCCGGTAGCCGATCTCCCGCAGATGCCGGGCGGCGTTCATCGTGGCGTCGGTGTCGTCGCAGGTGATGACGGTGAAGCTGCCGGGGTGGCGGACGATGAGCTGCGGCGCGATCCCGGCATCGGGATCGGTCAGGAGTACCGGGCCGCCGGGCATCTGGTGCCATGTTGCCGGGGCACCGACGTGCATCAGCGCAGGGCGTGGTGCTCCGGTACCCCGTGAACGGACACGCTCGGCCAGGGCCGAGACGTGAGCACGGGGCAGGGCGAGACAGCGCATCGTCGCGGTGACGCCGGTGACTGCGGCGTCGGGGCGTACGACGTTCCACAGGTTGCTGGGCGGCGTGAACAGGCGCTGTACGTAGGTCGTTGCGGTGCTGGTAGATGCGAGCACCTCGATCGTGAGACCGCTGAGCTGGACGGTGATCTTCTCGGTGCACCACGCGTCGAGGGAGGCCGCATGGGTGTCGCCGTCGAGGAAGGCGTGGAGCATGGGTATGACCTGATCAGCGGCGAACATCGGCATCTCCGGCTGCGAGGAAGTGTTCGATCTTGCTCTGGCCGTTGCGGGCGTGCGGGATGTGGTGAGCCGTCAGGACGGCGGCGACGGTGTCGGCGGTCTGGGCCACGGACTGCCGTATCTGGGAGGCGGTCGCGGTGACGGGGGTCGCGGTGAAGCAGGCCCCGTACTCGATCTCGACCTGCTGCAGGGTGCCGGGGTGCGGAGCGAGGGTGGTGGTGTCGACGGTGACGGTGGACCAGTGGCCGTCCGTGTCGGCCGGCGAGGGCAGGTCCCAGGTGGCGCGCTGGAGCAGGCCGGCATGAAGGAGGCGTGGGTGACCGAGGACTTCCGCGACCTGGGCCAGGGCCTCGTCACGGGTGGCGGCGGGGCGGATGATTTTGTGGAGCCGGCCGCCCTTGAGGACTTTGGCCTTGGCCCACCAGGTTCCATCGGAACGGGGTGTGAGGGCGGCGTACTCGCGCCTTCCTGTACCGGGCGGCAGATAGATGTCCGAGCGCAGGACCCGCCGGTGGATGTCGGGGCCGCAGACCGGCACACCGGTAGCGGGCAGGTGATCGCGCAGCAGACGGGCGACCGCGGCGGGATTGGCCGGGACGGTGAGGGTGATCTTCTCCTCGGCCTCCGGGCCCTGTCCGGAGCGTTGCCCGGGGCGGGGCAGCGGGAAGTTCACCGCAGCACGCTCATCTGCGATCCGGCAGGCCCACGCCGTGAGGTCTCCGGGCGCGTCGGCGGACACGGTGGTGCGGTGGAAGGCTGCCAGGACGACGGCGTCTGGACGCCATCCCACGGTGACGAAGAAGACGGCCTCACCGGTGAATTCGTCGACATGGCAGGCCCATAAGGGGACGCGGACCACCCCGGGGACGGCCTCCTTCGGCCGCCCGCCGTTGGGCCCGTGCCACCGCTGACGGCGCAGGGTCGGCCCGTCAAGGACGAGAGCGGGGCCGGACACGGGGACGCTGAGATGGGCGTAGGCGACGCCGGGGTCGGTCGGTGAATCGGTGGTGGCCGCGACGAGAAGCACGAGTGAGTCCCTTCGGAATGGGCTACGGCCGGGTGAGGATCGCGCGCCATACCGAGCGCTGCCCCGGGTCTCCCGGGCTGAGGTACTGCACGGCTTCCCCGCTCGGGACGAGTCCTGCGGCATGGATGAAACCGAGCAGGTCCTCGGAGGAAAGGAGCGTCATGTGCTGGCCGTTCGGCAGCGCGTACCGGTCGTCGCCGAGGGGAGTGAGGCACGGGTCGAGGTGACGGGCGGTGAAGAGGTTCAGCGACAGCGTTCCGCCAGGGAGAAGGACCCGGTGCAGTTCGCGCAGCGCCGCGACGAGAGCGTCACGGTGGTGAAGATTGTGCAGGACGCCGTGGCACACGACGAGGGACGCCCTCCGGTCGTCCAGAGGGAGGCAGGTGACGTCGGCTTCGATGAAGGCGGTCCGGGGTCCGGCGTGGCGGCGGGCCTGGTGCAGCATGCCGGGATGCAGGTCGATCGCGAGGACCCGGTAGCCCGCGGCGGCCAGGGCGGGCACGTTCCGGCCGGCACCGCAGCCCGCGTCGAGCGCGAGGGCGGTGTCGGGCACCGGGGCGGTGAGCAGATCGGCGAGGTAGGGCGGCGTGGGCAGCTCGGCGAAAGCGGCGATAGTTGCGCGGTCGTTCCAGTAGGTGCCGGTGGGCGCCGGTCCGGTGTGGGTCACTGTTCCTCCTGGCCGTGGAGGGTGTAGCCGCTGTTCCACGGCCAGCAGCGCACGGTCCGCAGTCCCGCGTCGGCGAACGCCTGCTCGCACCGTTCGGGCGTGCGGGTGAGGGCGACGAAGGTGGGACCGACGGAGGACAGGGTGAGGACCTCGGCGAGGTGCTCGGTGAAGATGTGTTCGACTTTCTCGCCGGCGGCCAGCAGCTCGGGGTGGGAGAAGGCGCAGTTGGCGAGGCTCCCCATCCGGAAGCGGTAGTCGAACAGAAGGCTGCCGAGCGGACCGAGGTCCCCGTCGAGCAGGGCGGGCCAGGCGTCGTGCAGGAGCCGGTAGGCGATCTCGGGGCCGTACGTGCGGCCGGTGGTGGCGAAGGCGTCGAAGTTTCGGGCCTCGGCGGCGAGACTGTCGCGGGCGTCCCAGATCACCGGGTCGTGGGGCATGCCGAGCACGATGCGCATGCCCTCGGGCAGGGCGGCCTGCAGCAGCGGCACGTGCGCGCCGGCGATCACCTGGGCCGCGCCGGGTATGAGCCCGGCCGTCGCGGAGCCGCCCAGACACTGGACCGGCAGAAGGTGAGCGTCGTCGTGGTCGATCTCCTCACCGTGGTTGAGTGCCAGGAATTTGACGAGCCGGCGGGCGGGGACGGGATGTCCGTAGAGCTCGTTGACGGCCGCGGCCACGGCGGCGATCTGCCCGCTGCTCGAGCCGAGTCCGAGGTGCGCGGGCAGGTCCGGGGCGCTCACCCGTACCCGCAGCCGATCTCGAGTGCCGAGTGCCGTGCGCATCAGCAGCGCGGCGTGCCGGGCCAGGACCGGGTGGTCGCAGTCGGGGGTGGTCTGGACGGCGGGTCCGTTGCCGACGATCTGGACCTCGACGCGGCGCATGAGGTCGCAGGCGAAGAGGAGTTCGCCCGCGAGGTAGGCGCCCTGACTGGGAACGATCTTGCTGGAGTCCAGGGCCATGGCGTTGATGCGGCTGGGGTAGTCCAGGCGGACGTGATCGGCAACGGGCTGTGGCGGGTTGCTGGGCCTGGGGTCGAGTGCGAGCGGGGAGCGTGGGGCGCCGAGCGGGAAGGGCGGAAAGTCGCTGTCGATGGAGGTGCTCATACGGGACTCCCGGGGCTGAGAAGGGCGCGGGCGCTTTCGGTGACGTCGAGCAGGCGGTCGAGGGCGCTGGTGGTGTAGCCGCCGCTGCCGAGGGCCCCTTCGGTCCGGACGGCCATGTTGTCCCGTGCGAGTTGGCGGTGGGGCAGGCGAAAGCGCAGCAGGTCATCGATGAGCAGGGCGACGGCCGGCCGCAGGTGCGGGTGGTGGCGGGCGAGGCGGGCAAGACCCGGAGTCCGGCGGGCTGTGTCGACCATGGCACGGTGGTGCGGCGGCAGGTAGAGGACGTTGTCGGTGAGGTACTGCTCGTACCAGGCGGCGAGGTTGCCGGTGGCGGCCTGGCTGAGGATCATCACGTCGAGGACGAGCAGTGGCATCTGGGCGCCGCCCGGCGCGTAGTAGGTGGTCCCGTCGATGTCCAGAGGCGGGTAGTACGGACGCAGGAGACCGGTGAAGTACTCCGGTGTCAGCGTGCGTTTGACCGTCAGCAGATGCGCGGCGAAGGCTCGCAGTCGCTCGTGGACGGTCGCGGCGAGAGAATCGACCGCTTCCTGGTTGGCCGCCTCAGGCATGCCGGCGCAGTGCCGGATCGCGTCGTCGAGGGCGTGGCTGGCGTCGGTGACCTCGTCGATGAAAACGTGCTCGCCCGGGGTGTCGGTGAAGGAGCGCCTTCGGAGACCACGGGGGTTGCGGGTCGCGTAGGAGTACACGGTTTCCCGGGGGACCTCGTCGGCTGTGGCGCCCAGGTGGAGCATGGCCGCTTCGACGGCGGGCGGAGGGATCTGGCGGGAGGTGTGGCGGGCGAGGGAGGCGGTGATCATGCCCAGGTCCCGTAACGCCGCCCGGGCGGGGGCGACGTCACGGATCGAGGCAGCGTGCCGGGAGAGGCGCTCGGCTCGGGTGTGCAGCCACCTGGTGTCGGCCGCGATGTTGGCCTGGGGCAAGGCCCTCATCACCGCGTCGGCGCCGAGCGGGTCGAGCGTGGCCGTGATCGAGTCGAGGTCGTGGGTGAGCGTCATAGTCCTCTCCCGGCTCCCGGTGTCCCGGGCGCGGTCATTCGATGGGCAGGTCGTCCCGGTAGGACCACACGCGGCCGGCGCTGAGGGTGTCGAGGTAGTCCAGCAGGGGTTCGATCTCGGGTCGGGTCGCGGTAGAGGACGCCAGGACGGCCTTGGCCTCGGTCAGCGGCAGCAGGACCGCGCCGGTCACTTTGCCGTCCGGGTCGTGCACCGCGATCTCGCCGTCCCACTCGGTGCAGTCGAAGGTCAACACCACGGTGGAGGGGTACCTGTCGGTCGTGGTGTTGACCAGGCAGGCCAGCGGGCCAACCGCCCTCAGGTTCAGGCCGGTCTCTTCCTTGACCTCGCGGACCAGGGCCTCGGTGAGGAGTTCGCCGCGCTCGACGCCGCCGCCGGGGACGGACCACATCTCCTTTCCGTCGCGCTGTTCCTGGACGAGGACGATGTGGTCGTCGCGGCGCAGCAGTGCGGCGACGACCTGGACACCGGGCCCGGTGACCGGGGCGGGAGCCGGAACGGCTGTGGTGGCGGTGTCGTTGGCGGTCATGTTCGCTCCAGTTCGGTTCGCAGGGCCGCGGTGCACCCGGGGAGCTGGGTGGGGTCACGGCCGTGCCAGTACAGGAAGTACGACAGGGTGATGACCAGGCGGTGGAAGGCGAGGCGCTGCTCGAACAACGGGTCGGCCCCTTCCCCGCGTTGCTGCCAGTAGGCGTGTAGCATCTGTTGCCGGTCGTGGGCGGAGGGCAGGCACCAGCGGTCGGGTTTGACGAAGTCGCTGGCGTATTCCGCTGTGGTGGCGTGGTCGAAGTCGAGCAGGGCGATCTTGCCGCCGGGACGGATGAGGATGTTATCGGGGTGGATGTCCTGATGGGTATTCACGCACTCGTGGTCGCTGAGTGTTTCGGCCAGATGCAGCCCGCGCCTGCGGGCTGCCTCGGCGAGCGCGGTGGGGATCAGCCGGTGTCGGCGCAGGCCGTCCAGGAGGTCGGAAAGTTGGCGGGCACGGGAGGCCGGTGTCGCCATGAGGGGAGGTGGTGGCTGGGTGGAGTGCAGCAGGGCGATCTGGTGTCCGAGCCGCGGCCACAGGTCCGCCGTGATGGCGTTGTCCTGGCGGGCTTCGGCGAAGGTGCGGCCATCCAGCCATTCCTGGAGCAGGAAGGGGCCAAGGTCAGGGTCGGTGCCCACGCGCAGGACCTGCGGGACTGCGGCGCCGCCCGCCCTCGCGTCGCTCATGGCCGCGGCCATCTGGCGCAGATGGGCTTCGCCCTCACGGTCGTTGAGCTTGAGGAGATAGGCACGGTCGGAGTCGGCAAGGTGCCAGCAGGTGTTGAAGCGGCCCTGGGGCAAGGGCCGGGCGCTGACGGTTTTGGCGCCGGGCAGGAGACGGCTGAGGGCCGTGTGGTCGAGCGTGGCTGTGGTCATCGGCCGGCTCCCGCGATGACGAGGCCGGCGGGCAGTCCGTCGCACATGAACACCTCGTGGACGCTCTCGGCGAAGTCGATGACCTGCTCGACGCCGAGCTGGTCCGGGTCGCGAACGTCCAGGCGGGGCAGTGCGTCGTGCAGCCGGCGGCCGAGGTCGAAGGGCGCGGCGAGGTCGATGGCATCGGTCCTGGGTTCGGACAGCGCGGTGAGCGCCAAGTGCAGGCCGCTGTCGCTGACCCTGCCGTCCACGGTGCACAGTCCCGCGGTCGCGGAGCGTGCTGCCAGTACGGTGCCGATGCCGGTAGGGGCGAGGAGTTCCGCCAGGTAGGCGGTGCCGGTCCAGGTCCGGCCGGCCTCGATGTCCAGCTCGGTGTCGAAGAACCGGTTCGGGAAGCGCCGGAACTGCTCGCGCCGAAGGTGCCGGCGGCGCGGCAGCAGCACATCGGCGTTGTGACGGGCCATCTGGACGACGGGGGCGGCGGTGCCGTCGGTGCGGCGCACCCTGATCTCGGCCGAGGTGTCGATGGAGAAGGAGTAGTCGTCGCTGTGGGGGCGGAGGAATCCCGCCGCGTCCTTGCCGATCTTGGCGGTGATGGCGTCGGGGAAGATCTGCAGCTCGTCGGCTTCGGTCTCGCCGAGGGCCTTGTACTCGGCGGAGCGGAAGGTGCCGTCCGCCTCGAAGTTCAGCAGGACACGCAGGGAGCCCGGCAGCAGCATCGTGGCGTGGATCGCGCCGACCAGGGACAACTGCTGCTGGTGGAGGTCGAGGACTTCGAGGAAATAGCGCTCGGTGCGCACCCCCATCAGCTCATTGGCGAAGGGATTCTTCAGGTCGGGAGCGTAGATCCACAGGTCGCCGCCAGCCCGCGCCTCGCCCCAGCGGATGTCCTGCATCTGCTCGCCGGTGGCGCGCCGGTGGGCGAAGGTGTGGAAGGAGTAGCCCGGCACCTGCGGGTCACGACGTCCTTCGGGGTGGACGACGAAGTGACGGAAGCAGTCGGTGTGGGTGCGGGTGTCCGCGATCACCTCGGAGGTGATGCTCCGCCCGCTGCCGCGGTCTTCGGAAGCCGTCGCGCGGGCTTGGGCGGTGGCATCGGCCAGGTGTCCGGCGAACGCGGTGATCTGGGCATCGGTCAGGGAGGCGGAGGCGTAGAAGTGGTAGTAGAGGCGGGTGCCGCCACCGTGCGGGTCCGGGAGGCTGAGGGGGACGAGGCGGTAGCGGTCGCACAATTCCGGCGGCAGCCGTCCGCCGGGGTGGCTGAAGGCGGCGGAGAGAACGGGCGCGTGTGGGGCGGGCACGAGCAAGGCGTCGGGGTCGGCGGCCCGTACGGCGGCGGTGAGCTGGTCGCGGTGTTCGAGGCAGCGGGTGGTCAGGGCGGTGTAGCCGGTACGGCCCAGCGTGTGCAGCGTGGCCCACAGGGCTGCTGCGGTGGCGCCGGGGCGGGAGCCCAGCACGGTCTCGTCGGGGATCCGGGTGTGCGGGTCGATGCGGGTGACGTGTTCGAGCAGTCCCTTGCGCACGAGCAGGGCCCCGCACGCGTACGGCATGAGACCGGCCTTGTGGGGATCGACGGCCATGGAGTGCACGCCGGGGCTGCGGAAGTCGAAGGGCAGATCGGGGGCGGTGAAGGGGAAGACGAATCCGCCGTGGGCGGCATCGACGTGCAGGAAGCATCCCGCCTGTCCGGGGTGCTGGAAGGCGAGGTCGCGCAGGTCGGCGGCGATCTCGTCGACGGGGTCGGCGAAGCCGCTGTTGTAATAGCCGGCGGTGGCCACCACGATGATGCCGGTGATCCCGGCCGCCATCGCCTCCTGCGCGGCGTGGCGGACCTGGTCGCGGGCCAGGGTCCAGGTGGGCCCGGCAGGCAGGCGTACCAGGTCGAGGTCGAGGATCTCGGCAGCCTTGCCGACCGAGGCGTGGCACAGGTCGGAGGTGATCACGCGGACCTGGTGGCCGTCGGCGCGCAGCAGGTTGCGGGCGATCCGCAGGGCGGCAAGGGTTGCTTCGTTGGCGCCGCCGGTGAGGTGTCCGTCGAGGGCGCCGCCGCGATAGAGGCCGGCGAGGACGGCCAGGGCTTCCTTCTCCAGCCGCCGAGTGCCCGCCTTGCCCTCCCCGAAGCGGGTGTGGGTGCCGACGTTGTTGGTGTTGAGCGCGGACCAGTCGCCCAGGACACGTACCGCCTCCGGATGCGGGGCGGCCATCGCGAAGCCGAGCCGGGTCTGCTCGGGGTCGTCCCACGCCGGTATCTCGCGCCGGGCCTGTTCGAGGTGCTCGTCGATCAACGCGCGGCTCCAGCCGGTTTCGGGGAACGCGGTGGGCACGGACCAGCCGATGTCCAGGTCACCCATGAACGGTGCCTCCTCGGGTTTCGGGGGCGATCTCACCCAGGTGCTCGGTCTTCGTGAACCTCAGTTCCCGGCCGGTCAGTTGGGCGACACCCGCGCGCACGCCCAGCAGCCACGGACCCAGCGCGCTCACCGCGGGCTGCAGCATGTAGGTGACGACGGCCGCGGCGGTGGGCGGCTGCCGCCAGGTCCCGCCGGCAGGGCCGGCCGCTCGAAAGTCGTCGAGGACGCGTCCGCGCAGCCGGTAGGCCACAACCGGCTCGATCAGGCCCGCTGCCAGAGCGGCGGCCACCAGCGGCCCGTACCGCCGCCTCACCACCAGGTGGGTGGCGACGGTGCCCATCACCGCCGGTCCCAGCGCCCAGGCCGCACCATCGGCCAGGGCGCGGGCAGCCAGGAGCCGCTGCCCGGCAGCCGAGAGACGGGTGGGGTGCGCTTTGGCGAAACGGTAGTCGTGGCGGGTCGCGGCGTTCGCGAAGGCCACGCTGCTGAACGCCCGCGCCATCGCCCCCACGCTCTGATACGGCTCGACGATGTTGACCGAAGGCAGAACCGCGATCGGCTCACCGGCCATGCTCAGGCGGTGACCGACGGCGAGGTCATCGTGCGGTTCCTGGAAGAACCCGATGTCCTCGATCTTGTCGCGGCGCACGATGAGCCCGGAGCCCACCCCGTAGACCATCGGGCGTGCGAGCGCGGCCAGCAGCCGGGGGCGCCGGCCGGGAGCACACCAGCGGGCCACTCGGATACGGCGGTACTCGATGCCCAGGGTGCGGCGGAACGAGGCAAGATCCTGGCCGGACATCACCGCCGAGCGCCGCCCGCTGCTACTGCCGGGGAAGGCGGGCAGCATCGGCTGCTGGATCATCGCGGGCCGCCCCTTCGCGGCGTGGGCGAACTGGGAGGCAAGCCGGGCATCGGGGACCGCGTCGGCGTCGAACACCGCAACGTAGTCCCCGGCGGGCGGGGACAGCTTGTCCAACGCCGCCACGGCGTAGTTGAGCTGGGAGGCCCGGCGGCCCTGCCCCGGGTAGGACACGACGGCGAAGACCTCCCGGCCGAGCCTGGTGTTGTGCTGGTAAGCCAGGTTCCGGCACACGTCTTCGGTGGTGGGCCGGCCGCTGGGGGTCTCGGCAGCCTCGCGTGCCGCGGTGACGACCAGGACGTGCAACGTCGGCCACCGGGCGGCGAGCGCGGCGAAGTGCTCCAGCGAGCGGGGCATCACCGCCTGCTCCCGCAGCGCAGGAATGATCACCGTCAGACCCGGCGTCTCCTCGGGAAGGTCCTCCTCGGCACGGTCGGCCTCGGTACGCAGGGACCGGTAGGACAGGGCCAGGGAGGCCGTCATGTAGAGGGCCCTGGCGGTGTAGGCGGCGGCGAGCAGCCGGCTGGCGCGGATCACGCTCTCTCCTGTTCGACGAGGCCCAGTTCAGCCAGGCACTGTTCGGCGTCCTCGAAGTAGCGAGGGCGGACTTGGGCACGGCAGGCCAGGATGCGGGCCCGCGCGGCGGAGGCTCTCCATCCGCGCGAGCGCAGAATCGTGTACGCGGCGGCCGGGGAGCGGTTCACTCCGGCCGCGCAGTGGACGTACAGCCGGGCGTTCTCCTCGCGTGCCGCCCGTTCGGCGAAGGCCAGGCAGGCGGAGTACCAGTCGGTGCCGCGCGAGGCGCCGTCGTCCTCGGTGGGCGCCGAACACCACACCAGGCCGGGGCAGATGGCCGCGGGCGGTGGCATCTGGCGCGGGGTCCGGCAGTCCAGGACGTGCGTGACGCCCCGGTCGAGGAGCTCGTCCACGGCGCGTGTGCTGTCGGGTGCGGCGCCGAGCAGGAGCCAGCTCGTGACCGGATGGGCATCGAGGCGGAGTTCAGTGCCCATGAACCGCCTCCCGGGCCGCCGGGCGGGGAGCCGTGTAGATCCTCTCGGCGGTGCCGTGGACGAGCCGCCGGGCGATGTCCTGGCCCATGGTGACGGCGTGGTCCATGTTGCCGATCTCGTAGCGCCAGGTGCCGAAGCGTCCGCGCGAGTAGATCCCGTGGCTCTCCAGCCAGGGCTGGATGAGCGCGAGGGCCGTGTCCCGGCCGGTGGTCGGGACCGGGTAGGCGTAGGGGATCAGCTCCAGGTGGCCGCTGACGCGCCGGGCCCCGTCGGGAACCAGACCGCAGCGCCGCAGAGCCGTGTCGCACTCCTCGACCAGGGCGGCCTCGTCGAGGAGGGTTCCGGCGGGCAGCGACGTCTCGGTCATCCAGGCCGAGTACCGGCTGGGGTCGGAGTGAGGGACATTGGTCGGCGCGTACCGGGAGAAGTTCGTCGCCCGGTAGAACGGCGTCTCACGGCCGGGAAAATACAGCCACGAACGCCTGTCGGTGGTCGGTGACTCGTAGCCGAGGCCCACCATGACCACGGTGGTGTGTTTCAGGGCCGTGGCGGCCTGGCGTACCTGCGCGGGTACCCCGGCCGTCATCGCGACGAGTTGGTCGAGCGCGCCGGTGGCCACCAGACTCCCGTAGGAGAGAACGGCGCCGTCGGAGGTCACCAGGGTCTTCACCGCCTCGTCGATGCGCAGGACGGCCTGCCCGGTCCGGACATCTCCCTCCAGGCGGGAGGCCAGCCGCTCCCAGATCGCGCCGGTGCCGCCCGACGCCGGGAAGGCGAACTGTGCGTTGGGGCCCCACCGGCTCGTGGACGCCGTTTCCGACGCCCCCCTCCTTCGCAGCGCACTGGTGTCGGCGGGCGCGACCCGCTCCGCTATCCAGGAGGAGGACATCTCGCTCAGGGCGGTGGCCCATATCTTGTGGTTGTACGGGGCGAAGAACTCTTCCACCAGGGTCGGACCGTAGGTGGCCTCCAGCCACACGCCGAAGTCCGTTCCCGAAGAGGCCGGGCCGCGGGCCTGCGCCGCGGCCAGATCGTCCAGGCACTTCTGGGCTTGTGCCCGGGGGAGGTGGCGCAGGTGCTGCTGGAAGGGGTAGGGCACCCATCGTCCGCTGTGCCGGACGAACGAGGAACGCTCGTGGCGCAACAGCTCATGCGGCGCGAACAGTTCGTCCAGTAACGCGTCGAAGCTCTTCACCGTGGAGAACACGACGTGACCGCCGAGATCCCAGGTGAAGCCGGCCTCGTCGACGACCGAGGATCCTAAGCCCCCGACCGTCTGCGCGGCCTCCAGCAGTACCCAGTCGCGGTGACCGAGGCGCTGGAGTTCGTGAGCGCACGCGAGTCCGCACGGTCCCCCACCCAAGATCACCACCGGGATGGTGGCGCGTGCTCTGGCGTTCCTCACGACACTCTCCTCCTCGCGCGGCCGAAACTCAGTCGGTGACTGCTTCTCGGCCTGTTGTCCTCTTGGAGTTGATGCAGGCGGCAGCCCGCGGACCACGGCCAGGGAGCGAACGTCACAGACGGAGTCGGTAGGTCTGGCGCGTGCCGTCCGCCGACAGGGGCAAGACAGGTGCGAAGCCGAGGTGTTCGTAAAAGCCACGGGCGTCCCGGCCAGGGTGGTCCGGTCCGAACGTCGTCACCTCGACCGTGCCCGGAGCGACGGCGAGGTCGCGCAGAGCGGAGCGAACCAGCAGTCCACCGATGCCCCGGCCCCGCCAGGCGCCGCCGACCGCCAGCCAGCTGATCTCGTAGAGCGGTGGATGGACCGACATCAGCAGCCCGCCGGCGAGCGCACCGCCGGACACATCCGGCGTATCGCGTACGCACAGGGCGGTCCCGCGCTTGATGTTGCGTTCCACGGCCTCCCGGAACTGCGGATCGTCGACCATGGGGCCGAACAGATCCTCGACCTCGCCCGCCAGGTGCAGCCATGCGGGAAGATCGGCCTGGACGGCGGGAACAGCCTGCATGAGCGCTCTCCTGACAGGACGGGACCGGTGTTGCCGCGCGGATCTTTCGTGATCGTTCAGCCATGGTCCGCTTCTTCCTCGCCGCCGACGAGGGGGCGTCCGAGGCGAAACCACACCTGCTTCCCGGTGAGCAGGGGCTGGGTCTGCAACTCCTCGGTCAGCGCGGCCAGCAGGAACAGGCCCCGGCCGCACTCGGCGTCGTCCACCGGCTCTTTCACCGCGGGGAGTGCGTCGTCGAAGTCGGTCACGCCGACCAGGACGCCGTCGGGCATCTCACGGATCAGGAGCTCGCAGTCGCCCGAAGTGTGTTTCCAGACGTTCGTCAGCAGCTCGGTGACGCCGAGCTCGGCCACGAAGCTCAGGTCGCTCTTGTGCCACATCCGCAGCAGGATCCGTACGATCTCGCGCACGGGCTCCATCGCATCGGGGCTGATCTCCGGCAGCACCATGTGGTGCTGCCGGACCGGGCTGATCACCATCCCAGGCACTGGCCCTCCAAGCGGCGCGGACGTGCACCCGATCGCGGTGGCACTGCGTAACCGGTACGCCACGGTCCGAGTAGGCGAGACTCGATAATGGACCGCCAACTACCCTTGCGGCAAGAAGGTCCTTGAGGAAAGCCTTTCCCTTCGGGGATTTGGCATATTCCCGAACTGGCGCAGACGCTAGCCTGTCGCCCAACACAAGGAGGTGGGGATGCCGGTCGAGCCGACCCCGCGACGCCGACGCCTGGGCGCGGAGCTCCGGCGCATCCGCGAGTCCCTGCACTGGACGCAGGAGGAGGCGGCCAGCCGCCTCGGGTATCAGTCCCTCTCCACCGTCAGCAAGATCGAGAAGGGAGTGCAGGGACTCAAGATCCAGCAACTGCCCCACTTCTTCGAGGTCTACCAGATCGACGACCCGGCCCTGCGTGAAGAACTGCGCAATCTCGTGCGCCGCGCCGGCGAGGCCGACTGGTGGCAGCGGTACGAGGGTGTTGTCGACGACCCGCTCGGCGACTACCTCTCCTTGGTGGAGAGCGCCAGCAGCCTGTTCGTCTTCAATCCCGTCGCCATCCACGGTCTACTGCAGACGCCCGAGTACGCCCGGGCCGTAACCGAAGGCAGCCGAGCCTGGAAGACCCCGGAGGACATCGAACGTTTCGTAGCCATGCGCCAGGAGCACCAGAAGAACATGCTGGAGCGTGACCCGGCGCTGAAGATCTGGGCGGTCCTTCCCGAAGGGCTCCTGCGCCAGGAAGTCGGCGACAAAACCGTCATGCGAGCCCAGATCGAGCACCTGATCGGGCTCGCCCGCACGGACCCGAACATCACCATCCAGGTCCTGCCCTACCGGGCCGGCGCACACGCCGGGATGGACGGGCACTTCATGCTCATGTCCTTCCCGACGGGCCGGGACCTCGTGTGCATCGAGTCCATCCGGGCCCTGCTCCACCTCAACGAGCCAGACACGGTGGAGGTGTACCGCACCACCAGCGACATGCTCAAATCCGACGCCCTCTCCCAGAAGGCGTCCGTACCGCTCCTCACCACCATCGCCAAGGACCTTGCATGAACAAGAACGAACTCGACCCCGCCTGGGTCGAGTCCCAACTGCACGACGCCCAGTGGCAGACCAGCAGCAGCGGCGGCCAGACCTGCGTCCAGGTCGCCTTCCTCGACCAGGGCATCGTGGCCCTGCGCGATTCCAAGAACACCGGCAAGGCCCCGCACCTGTTCACCGACGCCGAATACGACGCATTCATCGGCGGCATCCTCCGCGGCGAACTCCGACGCAGCTGATCTGCACCGCTTCTAACTGCCGGCCAGCCCAAATCTGGCTGGCCGGCTACGCCGGGGAGTGCTGTTCGTCGACGACGGCGTAGAGGTGCTCGCCATGTGCCCAACGCTTGAGCTCCGGCCGTCCGATGAGGGCGATGCCGTGCCACTCGGCGGGAGGCGGGCCTGCTGCGCTCTCGCCGCCGAGTCAGTGCGCCAGATGGAAGACCGCCGCGGCCACGATGGTGCCAAGGATCGTGCCTGCGATTACCTGGTTGCGTGTGTGGTCGCGCAGTTCGATGCGGGACCAGCCAACGACGATGACCAGCAGAAAGCCGAGAGCCATCCACGGCCCGTAGGTCTGCACGAGCATCGCGCAGGCGCCCGCTGACACGGCCTGATGGACGGAGATCTTCCAGGCGAAGGTGATTGCGGTGAGGATCGCGAGCGTGACCAGCATCGAGACGATGAGGCCAACCATGGTGCGCGGCGCCCCTGCAATGAGCATCAAAACGATCCCGGTGGCTACTGAGAGCAGGATGACGACCATCACGACTAGCCGTGCTGGCTTCGCTCCAACGTGTCTGTCGCCCCAGTGGCCTTTGCGAATGCCGTACTTGATGAAGGTGATCGGGATGACGGCCGCGAAGAGGGCGCCGACCACGCCCCAGGCAACACCTTTCCATTGTGCGGTGTGCCAGCCGACCAGCAGCGTGACAGCGATGATCCAGTTCTTCGGCTCAAGCCAGTCTGTAATGCGGCGGGCCAGCAGCGACTCGCTGGGTCGGACATCAGTTGTCATTTGAGGAGATCCTTTCCGAAGCGCCCTGCTCGTGGGAAATGGACGACTGCTCTTGCCGAACGAATTCGGTAACGACTGGCGAGGAGAGGTACGCGCGGGCAACGGTGCGCAACCATGACAGTTCGCTCGCTCTGTCTCGGCCAGTGACGCCGAGGGGTGGATATTCCACTCCCCGCAGTCGTTCCCCGTTTCGGGCGCTCTGGACGGCTGCACGCAACCAGCAGGCTTCCGCCACTGCGTCAGCGAGTTGTGCGTCGACCCCTTCCTGACGGACGAACCTCCGAGCCTTTGTGTGCATGTCGACTGACACGTACTCGCGGAGCGCCAGGCAGGCATCCTCGATCTCGATGACGCACCGCTCCAGCCGGAAGGGGATACGCCACCTGCCTACGGAGGTCGCCAGCACCACGTACGGGGCTGCTTCCGTGAGCTGCACCCAGAGGGGACGCAGTTTCCGCAGGGTGCTCCACGCCTTGACGTATTCCACGGCGACAGAGAGAGGAGGCAAGCAGACGCCGAGTGCGACCGACAGGACGGTGGCCTGCTTGAGCGTTGTGGAGAGAAGGTTCTCCAAGTCTGGATAGCTGGTGCCGGAGGCGAGCTGAACCGTCACGAAGACGATGCGCTGGAGGGCGTACAGGCTTCCGAGCAGGGTGCCCAAGCCCAGAAATCCGAGGCCGGCCTTCCCAAGGAGAGTCCGGCTGTGGCGTACGCCGCCGAGGAACAGCCAGGTCGCTACGACCATGGCGATGCCGATGTACAGCGTGAAGACCGTCATGTAGAGGATAGGAAAGAGGGCACCGCGGCCCTCCCCGAGCCTGACCGGCCCTCCCGGCGTCCAGTTGGCCAGAGCGTAAGAAGCGACCATGAGGGGCAACGTCACGCCAGCGGCCACCAGTCGTGTGCGACGCGCCAGGCCCTGCGGTCGAACGACTGCGATGACGAAGTCGAGCAGATACGCCGCCGAGGTAACGCCGAGCAGGTGCTTCAGCAGCGGCGACAGCCTGGCGTCTGCACCGACGGCGGCATCGATTGCCTCTTTGACCTGCGGAACCTCGAACGTCATGGCAGCGGCGAGAGCCACCAGGGTCAGCGCCAGGCTTCGCTGCTTGCGAGAGTGCCGGAGGGACGGCAGTCGCCACAGAGCCACCAGCCAGAGGACGCCGGCGACGAGGGTGGATGTGCTCATGAGCGGCGGTTCCTCCGTGGGTGGACCAGGGCGTCGTCGAGCCGCGACACCGCACCGGACCGGCCGCGTTCCCTGCCCGAGTGGGCAAGATCGTGAAAGAGTTCCCCCAGGCAGGAGGCGGCCATCTCGGCGTCGTACTCGGTCTCGCTGTCGTAGCTCGTCCGACCGAGAGCGGAGAGCACGGCAGAGGGGTCGACCCCGTCAGGGAGGACTCCCAGTAGAGACTTGACGACGTTCTCGTTGCTCCCGGCATGCCCGAGCAGCAAGTGCGCTAGCTCGTGGCGCACGATCTGCGCACGATGCCGCTCACTGGTGGCCGCGACGTGAAAGATGTAATCCCCGTGGTCGAACGAGAGAACCATTCCACAGGGAGCATTGACCCCTCCGGTCTCAGGCAATTCGTGGAGGTGCAGAGGGCGGCCACGCTTGATGGCGAGCTGCCGGCATATTTCATCCACCGCGTAGGGATCGGATATTTCGACCCCCCGCAACTGCTCCTCACACAGACGCCTCAACTGCGCCTCTTTGCGCGCAAATCGCCGATTGAACATGAACGAGATCCTTGCTGTAGTCCCGAATGAGCGCTGATACGGCCTGCGCTAATCGGAACCCTCCGTTCCGCGTGGTTCCAGCGGAGCCTTGCATACGTTCACATGATTGCCCAAGGCGATCTCGAAGGATCGTGCACGGCATACCAGTCAAATGCGCCCAACAGGTGAGGGAGGTCACATCACTGCCCGGGCTTGTCGAGCCCTTCCCACCGTCGCGCCTGATTGATCACATCCGTGATCATCTTCAAGCTGTCCGCCGAGAGGCCGTTGGCTCGAAGCGCAAGGCCGCGCACGTCACTGTCGACTACAGCCTCGATGAGTTCCATGGAGGCGCGCACCTTCTCAGCCTCCTCGGCGTCGTAGTCCGAGAAGAAGTACTGCTCTTTGACGTGGAAGTGGCCGGCAAGTCGTTCCACCGTCGTGTAGGTGGGGTTGGGCTTAGCCCCGGTCCGCAGCTGCGAGATCGCGCTCTCGGACACGGAGATCGCCCGGGCGACCTCGGCATTGGTGTAGCGCTTGCCGGTCTCCGGGTTCGTCACGGTCTGGAACAGGTGGTTGAGCTTGTCGGCGAATGAGCGCCGAGCGCCGGCCGCGCCGCCGGGCACCTCCGTCGGTCCGCTGGACTCCACCATCACCGACTCCTCTCATCTAGACGCCGACTCCGAACTGTACTGCAGTGTAGTTCCCAGGACCAAAAGCCGAGAGGCTTCACTTCAGTGTTGACAGACAGGGATCACTTTGGCGTAGGTTCTCGATCACAGCTTCACTGAAGTGTTGCGATGTCGGCAGGGCACAGTAAGCGCTCCTTGCCCGGCCTTCGTGACCTACGTACGCGCTAGGACCCGCCCATGCTCGCTCCACCCCCGTCGCAGCAGCTCACGCGACTTCTACAGGGTTTAAGAACCAACTCTGGACCTTGACGCGGAGCCGTGCGTATGTTCGTCGTCCCTCGCCGGGCAGAGCACCCGCATGGACGAGCACAGGAGCAATGACGTGCACAACCTCCGGGCCTCATAGGTCCCAAGACACAGCGACGGCGCCCGAGAGCAGCAACTCCCGGACGCCGGACGCTTAACGGCTGTACCGCCCCGGCAAGGGCGGAGATCGCCACCATCACCACGCTGATCCCTTCCACGGGGCGTCTCAGCGTGGCAACACCAGAGGAGATTCTTGCATGCGCTCCGCCCTGCGCAAAAGGCCCTTCCGTCCGGCCTGCGCGGCAGCTAGCTCCGCCTCGGCGCCTCAGCACCCCGAGCCGGACCCCACCATCCTGACCCCGACGGGCCGCCGCTCCCTCCCGCGCATCGGGAGCGGCCGATGAGCAGCGAAGCCCGCGAGTGGGTGTGGGAGCACAGCTCCAGCCGAGGGGCCGCGCGTCTGGTCCTGCTGTCGATCGCCGACCGGGTGACGGACGAGCAGTGCATCTCCTGGGCTTCGCTGTCCAGCCTGGCCAAGCGCACGCGCGCCTCGGTCTCCACGGTGCGCGAAGCCGTCGAGCGCCTGCTCCTGGCCGGCGAGCTGGAGCAGCTCGATGACCTGGTGGGTCCGCAGCGCAGCACGGTCTACCGCCTGCCTCTCGCCGCCGAAGCGATCGCACAGGCACATCGCGAGCAGCGGGAGGAAGCGGGGGACACGGCAGTGTCGGACGAGCCCGCCGCCCCTGCGAAGCTCCGGCTGTCGGCCCTGCGGCGGTACGGGATCCGCCCGCGTGAGGTGCCGGAATCCCCCGCGAGGGTCCGAAAACCGGCAGTACCGGAAACCGGCAGGTCGAGGCGGAAACCGGCACAGCGGCGTACCGGCCACCGGCACAGCGATGTACCGGCCACCGGCACACAGAACCGTAGTGAACCTGATTTGAACCGGAGGTACAGCAGTGGTGGTGCTGCGGCCACCTCGGCTGCCGAGTGGCAGGTCGATCCCGCCACCCACACCTGGGCCCGCCAGCAGGGACACCTCGACCGCCTCGGCGAGCAGGGCCTGCAGGCCGCCGACGCGAAGTGGCGTGCCCACCGGGCGGCCCACGCCCCGAGGACAGCGGAAGCCTGGGCTGCCGACTGGCGCTCCTGGGTCACCAGGGAGCACGCCCCCAGCCGCCCGAACCTCTACGCCGTGCCCGGCCAGAACACCGCCGCGCCCGGTGGCATGACGCGGGCCGAGAAGCACACCGCCGCCCTTCTCGCCGCCCTGGACGAGCCGACCGGAACGGAGGGCTGACCGTGGACCGCCGCGAAATCGCCGCCCTGCTGGCCTACATCGGCCGACTCGACCCCCGCAGCATTCGCACCGACGAGGGCGAGGCCCGCGATCAGCTCGCCCAGTGGAACGAGCTGCTCGGTGACGTGCCGATCGCCACCCCGCACGGCTGGGACGCCCGCGTCGCCGCCCGCCAGCACTACCGCGCCTCGCCATACCAGATCCAGCCCGCGGACGTAGTCCGCCCCTGGGAGAGCTACCGGCGCAACCGTCTGGCCCTCCACTCCGACCCCACACCGTCCGCGGACCCGGACGACCAGGCCGCCTGGACCGCAGAGTTGGTCGGCACCCGCCGCGCTGTCGCCGCAGGCATAGCGCAGCCCGCGCAGGCCCGAGCCATCACCAGCAGCCAGGAGGGGATCAACCCGAGGCTGCAGGCTCGGCTGGACCAGATCGGCTCCTGCATACCGCCCGCCGCCCGAGCCGCTCTCGCACCGTTCCGGCCCGCCCGGGCTGCACGCGAAGCTGCCGTCGCGCAGGGGCTACCCGATGCCCTGAGCGTGCGATGCGAGTGGTGTCTGGCCCCGGTCGGCGAGCCGTGTCGCCGCCGCCGGATCGGCCCCAACGACGGGGTACGCGCCATCACGCCGCGCGCCACCCCGCACCCCGGCCGTCTCGACCTCGCCGCCCAGCAGGCCCAGCACACCGAGCAGGCCCAGCAGCCCGCCTTGGCCTGACCGGCGCCTCCGGCACGTGCATCCCGTCCGATGCACCGCCGCAACCTCACCGTCCCGCACCGGCTGCGGCTCACGCCCACGCGCCGCAGCCGGCACCCGACGCCGCACCCGCCGAGCACTGCGCTAGCCGGCCGGTGTGGCAGCACATCGGAGACTCGCCTTGCGCCACATCACCACCCACGATGCGCCGGCCACCGGCCTGCGCGGCATCGGAGACACCAGCTGGCACGTCCGCGGAGCGTGCCACGGCATGGACGTCGAGGACGCCGACGCCGTGTTCTTCCCCGGCCCCCGGGATCACGAGGAGATCGCGGAGGCGAAGGAGCTGTGCGGCTGGTGCCCCGTCCGCCGCGCGTGCCTGGACTTCGCCCTGGAGAACGTCCTCAAGGAGGGCGTCTGGGGCGGGCTCACCGAAGCCGAGCGGCGCCCGCTGCACGACAACCTGCACCGGCGCCTGGACTACCGGCGTGTGACCGCCTTCTTCCATGGACGCGACGTGCACCTGACGGAGGCCGAGCGGCAGGTGGCCATCGACCATGCCTACGTCCGGGGCTGGCAGCCCGACCGACTCGCCGCTGCCCTGCAGATCAGTCACAAGCACGCCCGCGACCTGCTCCGGCAAGCGGCCAACAAGGTCTTCGACCGCGACCGCAATTACGGCGTGCCCCGCTCCAAGAAGAAGCGGAAGAAGACCTCCAAGGCCAAGGGCACCCCCGCGCCCGCAGTTCCCGGCACTCAACAGCCGGCAGGCCGCCCGGCGGCGTCGACCCCGGCGCACGCCCCTCTCGGAAAGGCAGCATGACCCACCCTGTCCTCGCCTTCGGTGCTACTTCGGACCTCCCTCTCCTCCTCGCCGCCGTCGTGCCCGCCGCCCTCGCGCTCGTGCTGACCGCCTGGACTATCCGGCGCCGGGGGACCCGCCCGCAGAAACGTCTCGGTGGCCCGGCAGTCAAGGTCGCCGCCGTCGCCGCCCTGGGCTGCACCGCCTACAGCGCCGACACCTCATGGCGGTTCGCGGCCGATTACCTCGATATGGCCGGCACCGCCGAGCGCGTCGGTATGTTCGCCGCCGCCGAACTCGCCCTGTTCGCCACCGCGCTGATGGCTCGGCAGAACCTCGCCGTCCAAGGCGCTCCCGGCCTGCCGGGCACGTTGGTCTGGGTGATCACGACTGTGCAGGTGATCCCCGCCTACGCCGAGAGCGGCCCCATCGGCGGCACAGTCCGCGCCTTCGTCGGACCGGTCATGGCGGCGATGCTGTGGCACCTGGCCATGGGCATCGAACTGCGCCTGCGCACCCCGGGTGCAGCCTCGCACGGATTGATCGCCGTCCTGGGCCGGGAGGCACGGGAGCGGCTGCTGTCCCGCCTGGGCATCGCCGCGCGAGACCGGGACGCTGCGCAGATCACCCGGGACCGGGCCACCGCCCGTGCGGTCACCCTCGCCGCCCGCCTCGCCGAGCGCACACCCGAGCAGCAGCAGAGCCGTCGCGGCCGGCGGCTGACGCGACGCCTGTCGAAAGCGGTCGGCAGGGCCTCGGTCGGAACCGACCCCCTCCAGCGGGCACAACTGCTCGACCAGCTCGCCGCTCGGCGGCACGCGCTGGCGCTCGCCACGGTCCCGCTCCCTTCTCCTTGGCCCCCGGTGCACAACAGCGCATCGGCGGCCACGGTCCCCGCACAGCCGACAGCGAATGTGCCGGTCCCCGCCCCCGGTCCCGACGGTTCCGACGAGCCGGTCCGGGACCGAGGACCGAGGGCTCCTCGGGGACCGGTCCCCGAGGAGGCGGACCCGGAAGCCGAGGTCGGCGCGGGGACCAAGGGCGACGCAACGGGAACGGCCGCGGGAACCAAGCCCTCTGAAGGCGGTGCCGTCCCAGGGACCGAACTCGCCGGTCCGGAAGCCGCAGCGCGGAACGCAGCGGCCATGAGGACCGACCACAACACGCGAGAAGTAGCAGCTCAGGACCCGGATTCTCATCGGGGACCGGGCATCGCGAAGTCGGGGACCGAGACCACCGAGGACCGAGGACCGACCGCCCCACAGTCCGGGACCGAAACCACCCAGGACCGAGGACCGACCGCCCCACAGTCCGGGACCGAAACCACCCAGGACCGAGGACACAAGGTCCCGCTTCGCCGGAAGCCGACCAGGACGTCCCGGACGAAGAACAAGGACAAGCGTGCCCGATCCCGCTCTCCGCAGACGGAGCGCCAGGCACGCGAGCTGGGTGAGTCCGAGCGCCAGCTTGTCCGCGAGGTGCGCCCCCATGTTCCCGCCCTGCTCGAACGGGACGGCAACGGCGCGATTACCCGAGTGCAGCTGCGCGAAATCATCCGCCGCCAAGGGCTGACGGGTGTCGGTAACGACCGACTCGGCCTCGTCCTCCAGGAGCTGCGGAACGAGGACATCAAGACGACGAGGAGCACCGCCCGATGAAGACCTGCCACCAGTTCAAGACCGTCCGCGCGGAGTACGAGCGAGAGATCGGATTCATGCTCGCTCACTCCGAGCGGCACGCGGGCAGGCCGGCGGCGAAGTCCAGCGCGAAGCAGGCTGCCTCCGCGAAGCAGCGGATGGCCCGCGCGCTCAACAGCCACGTCGGGCGCTGCCCCGAGTGCGGCTGAACCGGCAAAACCCCAGCTCAAGGCCCGTATCCGTAACGTGCCCCGGCTCAAGCCGGGCCACCGCCCCTCTTAGGAGGTACACCGTGATTCCGCATCCCCCTCGTTCTTCCGAGCCCACCGCCGAGGCCGATGCCTGGGCGGACGTCCTGGTCCGCCGACACCTCCTCCACGCCGTCGTCCTCACGTCGACCGGGCAGTGGCTCGTCCAGGACCGTCCCAACAGACCGGTCCGCGTCCTTGCCAGTCCAGCCGATGTCCTCGCGCTGGCCGCAACCATCCAGCAATACACCCGCTCTACGAGGCCCGCATCCCGATGACGAACGCACCCAAGAACGGCACCACCCCGGAATCTGATCCCGGCTCCAACTCGGTTTCGGGGCGAGCAAGTTATCGGCCAAGACACTCTTCCCCGACGGGGAAGCGCGTCTTGGCCAGTGCCGCCCCAGGAGCGGGAGCGCTCCAGCACCGGGGGGTGCTGGAGCGTCAGGCTGCGACCGAGGGCGGATCGCAGCCAGAGGAGAAGCCTGTACCGCGTCGCGAGCGTCGCGCTGTGAAGAACGCCTCGCGCAAGCGCTCGCCGAAGCCCCCCGTCAACAAGCGCACCTACGTGTGCAGCGTCCGTCTCAACGACGACGAGAAGCACCGCCTTGCCGTCGCAGCCGCAGCAGCCCGTACGAGCCTGCCCGCGTTCCTCGCCCGCAGTGCACTCGCCGCCGCCCATGACCCCGAGCATGCCGCCGGCGCCATCGCCGGCGAGCGCGAACTGATCTCCGAAGTGTTCGCCGCCCGCCGCAATCTCGGCCAGGTCGGCAACAACCTCAACCAGATAGCCAAGGCCATCAACTCCGGCGGCCGGCCTGCGGACGCCCACCTCGACGCCGTGCTGGCCGCCGTGAGACGGGCCACCGACCGCGTCCAAGCCGTCGCCGACCAGCTTCTCGAACACCACTAGGAATCCCACCCGTCATGGTCCCCAAGATCCACAAGCGCGGGAAGCGCACCATCGGCCTGATCTACTACCTCTACGGCCCCGGCAAGGCCGAGGAACACATCGACCCGCATCTGGTGGCTTCCTGGGACCACGCCGCCCCTGACCCCGGTCGCGACGCGCAGGCCACCTACCAGCAGCTCCAGCAACTCCTGGACCAGCCCCTCGCGCTCCTCGATGACAAGCAGCGGACGAAGAAGCACGTGTGGCACCTGTCGGTACGCAACGGTCCGACCGACCGGATCCTCATGGACGAGGAGTGGGGCGACGTTGCCCGCCGCATGGTGGCCGCCGCCGGTATCGACGACCCCGACCAGGGCGCAGGCTGCCGGTGGATCGCCGTCCGACACGCCGACGACCACATCCACATTCTTGCCACGCTCGCCCGTGAAGACGGCTATCGGCCCGATCTGGACTTCGACGCCGCCCGTGTCCAGGCCGAGGCCCGGCGCTTGGAGAGGGAGCTGGGCCTGCGCCGTCTCAAGCCCGGCGACGGCACCGCAGCCCAGCGACCAACCAGTGCCGAGCGGCACAAGGCCCGGCGCCAGGGCCGTAAGCGCACCGCCCGCGAGGAACTGCGTGAGTCCGTACGGCGTGCGGTGGCCGGCGCGAGAAGCGACGAGGAGTTCTTCGAGCGGCTCGCCGCCGCCGGCCTCCTGATCTGCAAGCGCGCCGCGCCCTCCGGCGACCTGCTCGGATACAAGGTCGCCCTGCCCGACGACCTGAACAAGGACGGCGAGCCGGTGTTCTACCCCGGCGCGCGCCTGGCTCCCGACCTGTCGTTGCCTCGCATCCGCGAGCGGTGGTCCGGTGATGCGCAGGATGTCCCTGCGGCCCGGCGGGAGGAAGCGATTCGTACAGGGCCGGGCAGTCCGGCCTCCGCGCGGCGAGGAACGGCATCGGCCGTGTGGCAGGCAATGCTCGTCGTCGAACACGGCGAGGACGGGGTCGCCGCCGCCCACATCGCCGCGGTCGGCGAGGTCCTGGACGCCCTCGCGAAGACGTCTGCCGCTCACACCCGACGCGAACTGCACGACGCAGCGACGGCTTTCGAACGGGCCTCGCGCTCTCACGTCCGCGCCGTACGCGGGCACGATCGAGCCCTGCGACAGGCCGCCCGCGACCTCGTCCAGGGCGGTCCGGCCCTCGGCCGGGGTGAGGACGGAGCCACCACGGCGATGGCGATCGACATGCTGTTCTTCCTGATCACCGCCACCGCGCACTGGCACGCCAGGAAAGGGCACGCCCAGCAGGCAGAGGCCGCCGCCCGGGCCGCCGAGCACCTGCGCGCCGCCTACCAGGCCGCCTCGGCCCAGCCGCTCGGTGTGCTCTACCAGCGTGGTCGGCGTCTGAGCCGGCCGATGCTCCAGCGGCAGACGGTGCTGCTGCGCGAGGCGCTGCCGGAGCTGGCCGAGCAGATCCTCTCCGAACCCGGCTGGTACGCCCTGGCTGCAACCATTGCGGAAGCCGAAGCCGCCGGCCACGACCCGGCCGCTCTCCTGTCCGACGTTGCCGCTCGGCGCGAACTGGGCACCGCGGACTCCGTCAGCGACGTGCTCGTGTGGCGGATGCGGCGGACAGCCGACCTGCCCGCCGATGCCTCCCAGCTTCCCGAGACCAGCACCGCAGGGAACCGGTCCGTGACGCGCGGGATGGCCGCCAGGCCCTCCGCGCCCGGCAGGCGGCGCAGCGGAGAGGAGACATCGCGTCAGACGCGGTAAGCCACCGAAGGCTGGCACGCAGTCTCACCGCATCACCGCCGTGGCGATGCCGCCACGCCGACCGAAGCACGCATCGTGGCCCACTCGTCATCCGGGCAATCGAGAGGTCGAGTACCCCTACTGACCTGGCCGGAGGGGGCTGTGGACTTTGTGAATTGAAACCACGGGGGGTGTGAGGCACGATCATGAAACGCGCAGGACGAGGTGCCGAGGTAGAGGAGGACGCCAGGGTGTTTCACCGGATACGCCGCAGGGCCAAGGAGCCGAGCGAAGCTCAGAGACAGTTCGCCGAGCTGCACGCGCAGCTGCAGGGCCAGGTCCCGCCCGGCTTCGGAGTGCCGGCGCCTGAGCCGGAGGCCGCCGAGCCGACTGCCATCGTGGACGATTTCCTCCCGCCGGAACTGCGGGTGCCGAGCCACGACCAGGTCGAAGGCAAGGTGATGCCGTGGAAGCAGCCCTTGGTCCTCGACGGTGAGATGGTCGCCTGCATCGAGTGCGGCGCGTACCGGGACTGGATCATCCTCTCCACCCGCGGTGAGATCTGGCTGCGGTGCCGGGCCGGACACCAGCAGCTGGAGACCCGCATCGACACCGCCTGGTACAACCGGCACTCGGGGCCTGCAGACGCGACACACGCCACGTTCGAGGACTGCCTGCGCCACCTCGGGCACTGACCACCACTCCTACAACCCCACCGGGCCCTTGGGTCCGCACTGACCACCCGCCGCCTAGCACCAAGGGGTCAGTTCCGTCATGCGCGTTCGCGTCGCCACCACCGCACTCGGCATCACCGCCGCCCTCCTCGCCGTGCCCGCCTGCTCCACCGACACCACCGGGTCCAAGTACCAGACCCCCTCCTCCCGTACGGGAAAGCCGACCGAGGCCGCCCAGGAGTCGGCCGCGCTCTCCTCGGCCGCGCTCGAGTCCCGCCTGCTCGATGAGAGGGACCTCGGCAGCGGCTATCTTCCCAAGCCGGAGCCTCCGGCCCAGCACGACGACGTCACCGTCATCGGCTGCCCGGCCCTGAGCGAGCTGGGCGGCGACGCGGCGACTGGCGGCACGCTCGCCTTCCCGCACAAGGCGGAGGCGGACTTCGCCTACGGCGGCAGCTCCTCGGAGATCTCCGAGGGGCTGTACAGCGACAGCGTGAAGAAGCTCTCCACTGGCATCGGCCGGATCTTCGATGCCATGACCGACTGCCCGACCTATCAGGTCGTCGCGGGCGGCACCCCGGTCGACGTGACCTCGCAGAAGCTGCCCGCGCCCCACGCCGGCGGTGACGAGCAGTGGAGCCAGCTCCTGACGTTCATCGCCGGAGGACGGAGCAGCGTGGTCAAGCAGACCGCGATCCGCGACGGCAACCTGCTGCTGGTCGTCTCCGGCTCCCCGGCCCTCGTCGATCGCCACCTCGACAAGGCCCTCACCAAAGCCACGGCAACGAGCTGACCTGCGTGCACGTCACGCTGCTGCCTCCGACCACCGCAGGTCGGGGGCAGCAGTGCGTTACTGGCTGACGCGTTGAGCGGCGCGAGCGGCTTGCTCTGGTACCGGGCTCGGACCTGACCGAGCTGGACATAGAGCACGGTGAGCATCGAAGACCGAACGGCCCCCTCACCCGAGAAGCAAGAAAGTCCGGCACCCCCCGATCGGGGAGGGTGCCGGACTGCGATCATCGAGTGCGGTACGCGGGCCGTTAGATGGCCGACGCGCGCAGGAGGCGCTCCTGGGTGGCCTCGGGCAGTACCCGCCGCAGGACCGGTGCGGTCGAGCTGAGGGAGGCGGCGAAAGCGGCGACGAGATCGTGCGGAACGCTGGCGGCGAACGATGCCGCCCACAGACACGGCGCGCCGAGCGCGGGCTCGGCCCACGCCTGCCATCCGGCCGGTCCCGTCTCGTCGCTCTCGGCGGACAGAGCCCGCGGGTCGGCGTCCTGGATGAGGGGCGGGACCTCGCCGAGGCTGATGTGCGAGGTGAACGTCGGGTCCGTCGCCGCCGCCTGGGGTTGGTCGATGTCTCGGAACCATCCGTGGGCGGCGACAGCGTCAAGGACCAGCTCGGATCCGGCGAGCGGCACGGCAGGCTGGTCACTTGCGTCGAGCGCGACGAGGAAGTCGACCACCGCCTCGCCGGGGACGTCACGGGTGAAGTAGGCCGACCACTGCGCGAGCGGGCTGCTCGCCTCGGCTCGGGCGGAGATCTGCCAGGCGATCGGCAGCTCGCCCAGGTGGAACGGCTCGTCCGCCAGGCCCCACTGGGCCCAGCGCAAGGCGTCGGGGCTGATGTGCAAAACGGTGCTGCGCAGGACCTGGCGGTCCTCCGGCGCCTCGTCCGGCTCGTGCCGTCCGCGGACGATCGTCAGGCTCGTCCAGCCCAGGCCGGCGAGCGCGTCAGCGACGGCGTCGTAGAGGCGTCCATCGTCACCGGCCAAGTGTCGGGGGCCGACCCAGAACGCGGGTTGGCCGCCGCGCGGGGTGGACGGGTCGGGCGGAAGGTTGGGGTACAGGGGCGCCTCCAAGGGCTCGGTGTGGGTCTAGTTGCCGCCGGCACGGCGGCGGGGACGGCGCGGGGGCGCCTGGACGGGGCCCTGCCACGTCAGGGCGATGGCAACCTCCGGCGGAAGGTGGCCAAGCTGTGCGTCTGGGTCCGCCCCTTCGGCGAGGTAGACGACTGTCTGGCCGGTCTCGTCGACCGACTGCAGTACCTGCGCCAAGCGGTGCGCCATCGGGACGAAGGGGTTCATGGCCTGGCGGACCGGAGCACTCCGGTCGCAGCCGGACAACAGGTCGATGAGATCGCCGACGGTCATCTCCGGGGACGTCACGGACAGCCTCCTGGGGCTCGGGGGAAACGGGGGCAGCGGAACGGGCCGGCCTTCGGTACGGCCAGCGCTCACAGGGCGGGCACTACGTGTCAGTGTCCGCGCTGTCAAAGGCGGCGTGAGGTCTCCAGCACACTCGCTACGGTGGCGGCGACGATGTCGGCCGGCGTCTCGGTATCGAACGACATGTGGTAGCCACGGACCTTGGCGGTTCCAGCGACCGCAATCTTCCACCCCTCGCCATCCGTGCCGGGGCGGCCGAGCGGAAACCAGCCGAGGTAGAACCGGCCGTCCTTGGAGCTGACGTGCACGTCAGCGCGATCATCGACGATCAGGTGGAAGTCCTCGGCGGAGAACTGGTCCATGACCAGAGTCGGCTGACCGGGGCCGAGCTGCCACTCCCGCGGTCGCAGGGCTTCGACGGTGGTGGAGAAACCGGGGCCCGCAGGGGTTACGGTCACGGGCAATCACCTCTCTGACCTGGGGTTTCTTGCAAGGTCGTCTACGTTGACATGTCCTCGCGCCCGTTGGCCAGTCTTTCCGAGATCTTGTCTGTCTGCCCCCGGCGAACTGCCGTCCGTCGACAGCAAAGCCACCGGGCGGCGGTCTTCGGCACCATCAGTGCGATGCGGCCCGATGCTGGCAGATGGATAACATGGCCCGCGGGATTCGGTAGCGGCGAACCCAACGCTCGGACGATTAAGACTGATCGACCCAGGGGGATAGATGACAGTCAGGTTCGACCCGCATATCGCCCGCCAGACATTGGACGAGGCGTTTAGGCAAGCGATGAAAGCCACTTCGCTGCCAGAGGCGTGGCTGCACCTTTCGCGCTCGCTGCGACAGGAAGAAGCCCCACGCACTTACACCCCCGCGTTGGGTACCGCACTCCTCGCTCGAACACTCGATGAGACCGTTGACCCTCGCTCCATCAAGCAGCAGACACATAATGCTCAATCCTATTCCGCCCGGACTCTATGCCACAGCGTACTTGTACCCGCTTCCGTGGAACTCGGTTTCAACCTGAACACCACAGGAAGGGAACCTTTCAACAATCTGCCCTTTTTCCGCTACAGCCATTGGGACGAGATACCCCGACCCGAAGCGGGCAAGGGAACGTATTTCGACGGGCTCGATGAGGCGCTGAGACTCCTCGATCGGCAAAACCCGCAGGAATGCAAGTTGGCACTCATGGCCTTCCTTAAAGTCTGCTCCGAGCATTCGGAGGACGACAAGAAACCGAAATTCTCTGCCCGCCACATGGCTGGCGTGCGCAAAAATTACGCCTGCGATCCCATCCCTATAGATGGCGGCCAAGCTCAGGTTTTCAGGGCGAGAGACAAGTCCACGGGCTCCGTGGTAGCCCTGAAGAAGCTCCGCACACCGCTAGAGCGCCGCGTCGCCAGAATGGGGCGGGAGATTGAAGTCGGGCTGTTCCTGAGTGGCCACCCTCACGCCATGCCCATTCTGGACCACGCGCCAGATCATAGTTGGTTTGTCATGCCGTATGCACAGGGAACGGCCCTGGACTACCGTGATGACCTACGGAACGACGACGCACTGATTCTTCTACTGCAATCCGTATGTTCGGTCCTTGAGGTAGCACACGAAAAAGGCTATGTGCACCGTGACATCAAACCGGCCAACATTCTTCTGCTGGACGGTCGGTGGGTGGTCGCTGACTGGGGCATTGTTAGGCGTCCGCGAGGGATGACGACCGACCCGCAGAGGACGAGGATGGGCGTAGCTTTGGGATCGGCTGGGTTTGCCTCCCCCGAGTTGGAAGACGACGCTCACAGCGCAGGGCCGCAGGCCGACATATACAGCCTGGGTCAATTCGTCGGGTGGGCAATCACAGGAAAGCGTCCCCGCGCAAACATTCCCCTCCTACCGGAGAGTGGCGCATGGCGTGCGGTCGTAGAGACCGCAACGAGAGAGGACCCCGCGATGCGGCCCGAGTCCGTCACCGAGTTCCTCGAAATCATCGCCCGCGAAACACAGGCTCCTATTAGGTCGACTACTGGTTCTCATGTTCCAGCAGCCGAGTAGTCCTGCGGGCTGCGACCACGCGTTTGCCCACTGAGCGGATGCCAGCCGTCGCAGCTGCCCGCGGACCGAGAAGGGCGCCGGGTTAGCAGGCAGCTCGCCTCACGTGCTGGCGGGCTGGTCATGAAGCGCCAGCCCGCCAGGAACCACCGAGTTCGGCAAGATGCCTGCGCAGTGCGCCGCGCTGCTCCTCAAGATCCTGCGAGGCGAGAGACAGAAGATAGACATTGTCTCGGTAGGGACGGAAACCCAGGCTCTCCCACCCCTGGGCGATTTTGGCGTTCACGCGGTCCCACTCGGCTCTGGCCGTCAGCCGATGGCTGCTGAGATCGGTGATGCCGGGCGAACAGGCGACGGCCCGGCAGCCGGTCATGAGCCGGGTGATCACCTCGCAGGCAAGCACGGCCGCGAGGCCGTGCCCGCGCCATGGCGGATCCAGCGTCACGCGATTCATGACGAGCAGCGCTGAGCCGACGTACTCCAGCCGTTCGCTGACTTCGTCGGTGAAGGAACCCGTCTCGGGATCAAGGAGGACCTGCGCGGTCTCGTACAGTTCCTCCGACTCCTCCTCCATGGCCCAGTAGGCGTTGCGGCCTCGGTCGAGGTGCACCCGGTAGAACGCCATGGAGCCGACGGCTACATCCTCGACTGTGCACGAGGAGCAATCAGCAGTCGCACACCCGCTGGAGCTGACCGGCTCGTGATGTTCACCATGGGCGCGTCGGCGGTGCAGGATGGCCACATTCCAGCACTCCAGCGCGTCAGCCTGGGGAGTGTCCCAGAGTCCATCGTCGTAGGAGATGCGCAGGTGTAGCTCGGAGGGGTCGCCCGGCAGCGGGGAGGGCTCGATCACGGCCGCAGCGTAACGAGGTGTCCGCGCGTTCGTGGATAACGGAGCCCCAGCTCAGGGCTGGCGTGCCCTCGCCCACGCCGAAGCGAGGAGTTCGTGCGCTGTGACCCGCGGTCCCCCACCGAGCTGAAGGCCGGCTGTTCCTCCTGACCCGTCCGCGGCAGCTCACCGCACACGCGCCACGGTGACCACGGCATGCCTCGTCGTCCCCGCCAGCACCTCGACGAGTAGTCCGGGCTCCGCCACCGTGAACGACTCGCCCCCGGCCGCCCGACCTCGCGCGGCCGGGGCAACGTCGACCAGCGCCGCCGCGACCTGCGCGGCCAGCTGCGCCCCGAGCCACTGAGACAATGCAACACGGCCGTCAGGCAACCGCACCGCCAGCGCCCGCGGCCGACCCGACGCCCCCGTGAACCCCACCACCTCCGCGTCGATCGTCTCCGCGTGTCTGACCTTCTTCCACGACGACGACCGACCCGCCCGGTACGGCGACCACCCCGACTTCGCCACCACCCCTTCCACACCTGAACCGGTCAGCGTCTCGCACCAGACCCGGGCGACCTCCACGTCTTCCGTCGCCGACACTGCCTGAATCGGCGACCCCTCCGGCAGCCCGGCCACCACGTCCAGCATCAAGGCGCGCCGCTCCTCATACGGACGACCCCGCACGTCCCCGGTGGGCAACGCCAGAACGTCCCACACGGAAGCGCGCGGGTTCTCGGGATCCTGAAGGGGCGACCGCTGAACCCGCACGTCGTCGCCGTGTTGAGCACAGGACCGAGGGCGGGTTCGACTATGCCAGGGGATGACGCGCAAGTTAGCGCGGCGGAGGGCGTCGGCGTACTGCGGCGGGGCCTGTCCACGGTGCGGTGAGCGCGGCGGCCACGGAGACGGTGGCCAGAAGGAAGAACAGTGGCTCGTAGCCGCCGAGCGGCACGGCCAGGGCGGCGCCGGCGAACGGTGCGAGGGCTGCCGCTGAGGTGGCCGGCGCCGCGAGGAATCCGGAGAGTCGGCCGTAGTGGGTTGCGCCCCAGCGGTCGGTGATGGCGGTGGCTTGGAGGAGGGTGAGGTTGCCGCGGACCATGCCGGCCACGATCGCCACGACGATGAGGAGGCCGTAGGGGCCGGGCGCGGCGGCGAAGGCGGCGGTGGTCAGTGCGCCGAGCGCGATGAGGATCGTGGTGCGGGCCGTTGCGGTGGTGCGGCGGGCGAGTGCGGCGTACAGGGTGCGGCCGAGGGTCTGTCCGGCGCCGCCGATGCCGAGGGCCCAGGCGGCCTGGCTGGTGGTGTACCCGCGTTCCAGGAGGAGCGGGACGAGAGCGACAACGACGGCGTACATCGCGAAGGCCGACAGGGCGAAGGCGACGGCGAGCAACAGGAACGGTCGGCTGCGACTGACTTCGGAAGCGTCGGCGGCCTTGTGGGCAGGGCTCGTTGGAGCCTCGGGCCAGGGTGCGCGCAGGGCCAGGGCGTGGGCCGGGATGGTGACGGCGGCGAGGATCACGGCGAGCACGAGGTAGGTGTGGCGCCAGGCCAGATGGTCGGCGAGGGTCGCGGTCAGGGGTGCGAAGACGGTGGATGCGAGCCCGCCGGCGAGGGTGACGATGGTCAGGGCCCGGATGTGGTCGGGGGCCCACCAACGGGTGAGGGCGGCGAACGCGGGCTGGTAGAAGGTGGCCGCCATCGCGAGCCCGGCCAGCGCCCAACCGGCGAAGAAGACCGGCAGGTTCGGGGCCGCGGCCACGATCAGCAGGCTGACGACGCCGAGTACGGATCCGGCGGTCATGACGGTGCGCGGGCCGCTTCGGTCGAGGATGCGGCCGACGCGCATTCCGGCGAGTGCGGAGACGACGAGAGCGAGGGAGAACGCCGCGGTGGTCGCCCCGGCCGGCCAGCCGGTCGCGGTGGTGATCTGGGGGTTGAGGACGGGGAATGCGTAGTAGACGATGCCCCAGCTCACGATCTGCGTGGCGCAGAGGGCGGGCAGGGCGGCGCGGGGTCGTGACCGGTCCCCTGTTCCGGTCGCGACCCCGCCGCCTCGGGTACTGAGGTTGGTCACGAGCCGCAGCAGCCGCCCGCCGGGACCTCCTCGGCAGCCGCGCCAACCGGGGCAGGGGCGCCGAGCTGGACGAGCTGCGGAGCGGGCGCGCAGCAGCCACCGCCGTCAGCCTCCTGAGCGTCGGGGGCGTCGAAGAGGCCGGCGCCGCCGCAGACTCCGGTCTCGGGGAGGGTGAGTTCGACGCGGTCGGCGGCATCGAGGTCACCGGCGATCGCGGCGGCGACGGAGCGGACCTGCTCGTAGCCGGTCATCGCCAGGAACGTCGGGGCGCGGCCGTAGGACTTCATCCCGACCAGGTACACCCCCGGTTCGGGGTGGGAGAGCTCGCGGTGGCCGTGGGGGTAGACGGTGCCGCAGGAGTGCTGGTTGGGGTCGATCAGCGGAGCCAGGGCCACGGGGGCCTGGAGGCGCTCGTCGAGGCCGAGGCGCAGCTCGTCGAGGAAGGACAGGTCGGGGCGGAAGCCGGTGAGGACGATGACCTCGTCGACCGGTTCCAGGCGGCGCCCGTCCTCGCCGACCAGGATCAGGCGGCCGTCGGTGTCGCGCTCGATCGCCTCGGTGCGGAAGCCGGTGACCGCGTCGGCGTGGCCCTCGTCGACGGCGGCCTTCGCCGCTAGGCCCAGGGCGCCGCGTGCGGGGAGCTGGTCGGCTTCGCCGCCGCCGAAGGTGGAGCCCGAGATGCCGCGGCGCAGGATCCACACGCCCTTCGTGCCCGAGCCGTCGTCGGACTTGGCGAGGTCGGCGAGGTAGGCGAGTGCGGTGAAGGCGGAGGCGCCGGAGCCGATGACGGCGGTGCGCTTGCCTGCGTACCGGGCGCGGACGGCCGGGTCCTTCAGGTCCGGGACGCGGTAGGTGATCCGGTCCGCGGCGGCCCGCTCGCCGAGCGCGGGCAGACCACTGCCGCCGGCCGGTGACGGCGTGGCCCAGGTGCCGGAGGCGTCGATGACGGCGCGGGCGAAGAGGCGCTCCTCGCGGCCGTCGGCATAAGCGACGTGGACGACGAAGGGCTGGGTCGCGCGGTCGGCGTCCACGATGCGGTCGCGGCCGGCTCGGGAGACGCCGGTGACGGTGGCGCCGGTGCGGACGCGGTCGCCGAGGACGTCGGCGAGCGGCTGCAGGTACTGCTCGGCCCAGTCGCCGCCGGATGGGTACGTAGCCGGGTCGGGCCTCATCCATCCGGTAGGGGCGAGGAGCTTCTCGGCGGCCGGGTCGACGACTTCACCCCAGGTGGAGAACAGGCGCACGTGGCTCCACTCGCGGACGGCCGCGCCGGCGCTGTCGCCCGCTTCCAGCACGAGGGGCTTGATGCCCCGTTCGGTTAGGTGGGCGGCGGCAGCGAGTCCGGCGGGGCCGGCTCCGATGACGACGACGGGGAGCTGCTGGGTGCTCATGATGCTCAGTCTCCTTGAGGGCGAAGGGGGTCAGCGCATGTGGGCGAGGGCGGTCAGCTGGGCGTGCTGGCGGCGTTCGGCCGCCCGGGTAGCGCTGTCGCTGACCTGGGCGCAGCTGTCGCAGAAGCTGACGCCGGCCAGGTGGCGGGTGGTGCGGCGGGCCCGGGCCGCGGTGAGCACGGTACGGAAGGCGGTGGTCACGACGACTCCTTGTTTCGATGTCTGTCGATACCTCGGAGCTTGCCACCGGTATCGACGAGTGTCAACATAGACGTATGTCGAAATAAGAGGTTGTGGAGTTGCCCGTCCTGCAGGCCGGCGACGTGGTGCCGTGCTGCCCGCCGATCACGGCCGGGGAGCTGTCCCCTGCGGATGCGGGGAGGATGGCCGCCATGTTCAAGGCGCTGTCGGACCCGGTGCGTCTGCGGCTGTTCTCCAAGGTCGCGTCCCATCCGGGCGGGGAAGCGTGTGTCTGCGACATCGCCGACGTCGGGGTCTCCCAGCCGACCGTCTCCCATCACCTGAAGAAGCTGCGCGAGGCCGGCCTGCTGACCTCCGAGCGGCGCGGTACCTGGGTCTACTACCAGGTCGCTCCGTCCGTGGTGGCGGCCATGTCTGCCATGCTCGACCTGCGCGCCTGACCGCTGCCCCGGGGCGGGCCTGCTGTCAGTCGCCGCATCCGGGCGGGCAGCAGCGCCGCAGGTATTCCTTGAGCGCGTCGAGGCGGCTCGCCATGGTGGCGCCGTCGGCGCGGTAGAAGACCTGCTTGCCCTCCTTGCGGGAGAGAACCAGGCCGCCGCGGCGCAGCAGGCTCAGATGCTCGGACGCGGTGGAGGGCTTGAGGCCGCATTGCTCGGCGATCTCCCCGACGGTCAGCTCGCGACTGCCTGCGAACTGCTGCATGACCAACTGGCGGGTCTCGCTCGCCAGGGCCTTGAGGAAGTCGGCCGTCGCCGGGTCGACCCCCTCGCTCGCCTCACCGCTCGCCGCCTCTGCTTCTTCGCGCCTCATATTTCGTCACTTCCCGAAACAACGTTATTTGCAGGAGAAGGTTCTCATGGAGCATCACGCCGACCTCATCGTCATCGGTGCCGGCCAGTCCGGTCTGGCCACCGCCGCCCTCGCCCCGCGCCATGGCTTCGCCCGCACCCTGGTCCTGGAGGCCGCCGAGCAGGCTGGCGGGTCCTGGCCGCGCTACTACGACAGCCTCACCCTGTTCTCTCCCGCCCGGTACTCCTCGCTGCCCGGCATGCGCTTTTCCGGTGACCGCGACCGCTACCCGACCAGGGACGAGGTGGTCGACTACCTGCGCACCTACGCCCGCCGGCTCGACGCAGAGATCCGCACCTCCACCACGGTCACCTCGGTGCTGCCCCGCGACGGCGTCTGGGCGGTGCGCACACAGGACGGTGCTGAGTTCACGGCGCGTACGGTCGTGGCCGCGTCCGGCGCCTTCCGCAGCCCGCACACGCCGGACGTGCCCGGAAGCGCTGAGTTCGCGGGGCAGTCGCTGCACGCCGCCGACTACCGCAGTCCGGAACCCTTCACCGGCCGGCGTGTTGTGGTCGTGGGCGGCGGCAACTCCGCGGTGCAGATCGCCGCCGAACTCGGCGCGGTCACCATGACGACGCTGGCCAGCCGCCGGCCGATCGGCTGGATGAAGCAGCGCCCGCTGGGCCGGGACGTCCACTGGTGGCTCACGCACACCCGCTTCGACACCGCCCCGCTGAGCCGGCTGCTGGAGAAGATGCCGGTGTCCGTCCTCGACGACGGCCACTACCGCACGGCTCTGGACACCCACGGCGTCGAACGGCGCGAGATGTTCACCCGCCTCACCCCGGACGGTGTCGTATGGGCCGACGGCACCAAGGAACCGGGCGACGCCGTCATCTGGGCCACTGGCTACCGCCTCACCTACCCCTACCTGAACGGCAGCGGCGCCCTGGACGCCGACGGCCGGCCCCGGCACCGCGGCGGCATCGCCACCGTCCCCGGGCTCGGGTTCGTCGGCATCGAGTTCCAGCGCAGCTTCTCCTCCAACACCCTGCGCGGCGTCGGCCGCGACGCCGCGCACGTCCTTGCCCAGCTCAGCCGCTCACGCTGACGTCAGCGTTCTCGGTCGCGCGGTTCCACTCCTCGCTGTAGACCTGGATCTCTTCCTCGGACAGGTCCAGGTAGCCGTGGACCCGCACCGCGCTGGTGTCCCACGGCCGCACCCCGTCGCGGCGCGGAGTGAGCAGGACCCCAAGCGTGGAGGACTCCTCAGCCCGGCCGGTACGCTCGGCAACCTCGTGGTGGCGCAGCTGCACGTACGCGGAGAAGGCGGCCTCGATGATGGGGTCGAAGCGGGTGGCCGCGCCCACGATGAACTGACGGGTGCCGTCCTCCTCGACCAGGCGCCTAAAGCGCCACTTGCAGTGTTCCTCGGGTACTTCTGGCACGTCACGGAGCATGTCCAGCAGCAGGTGCCCCCACTCGGCCCGGGCCGGCACCGGCAGCCGGTCGAAGTCGGACAGCACCGTGAAGCGGTCGCCCTCGGCCACCGAGTCGCGCAGGAGGCTGGTGGCCACGTCTTCGAGCATGATGCGGATCATGAGGTGGGCGTGAGTACCGTCGGAGCCGGCCGGTGCCTGCGGCAGCCGCGGTGTGGAGAACAGCGTGCCACCCGGACCGACCAGTTCGGTGTCGATGTCCTTGGGCGGCGCGGCGGCATCCGCGGCAGCCAGCTCGTAGAAGCGGACCGGCTCCTCGCCCAGCGGCACAGGCTCTTCGGCAGCTGCGCGGAAGAGGTAGTCGAGTACGGCGGTGGTGGAGCGCAGCTGGTCGAACAGGAAGTCCCAGTCGCGGCGGGTCAGCGCGATGGCAGGCATCCCGATCGGCTCCCAGGTGACCTGGGCGCCCTCCGGGACCTGGGGGTGATCCAGCAGGAACACCGCGACCCACTCGTATGTGTTTCCGTCGACCTGCAGCGTCCGGCCCCGGCCGTTGACCATGTCGGCGGGCAGCATGCGCAACTGCCGCACGGTGCCCTTGGCCTGGCTCATCGCCTTGGCCGCCACCTTCTGGATCCAGGCGACCTCCTGGGAATCCGGCTTGGGCTTGATCGTGCGCGCCTTGACCTGCACCACCGCGCCTCGCCTGCCGGAAAGCAGCAACCGGTCGCCCAGCTCCCGGCGCCCCGACCCCTTGGTGGCGTGATCGGCCTGCTGGAAGACGAAGTCCGGCATGCCCCACGTGGCCGCGGCGGTATGGGCGGCAGCCTCAGCGCCGGAGCCATGGTCGACGCCGGACGGCAGGGGCAGCGCCGGAGGTATCCGCCGCACGTAGGGCCCGTTGGGAGTCTCCACGATGAGGGTGAACGCGCTGGGGTCGTCGTCCTGGACGTAGCGCCACAGCTGAGAGGGAGGGGAAGTCGGGTCGGTCATGGCGCCCATTAGACGCCGCGCGACCCGGTCGGCGCGTGGGATTTGCCACTGCCCCTGAGCGCGACAGCAGGCCCAGCAGATGGTCTCTGCTATCCGTGCCGACCAGGTCGCCGGGTCAGGTGTTCAGCTGGCGTGCGATCTGAAGGGCGGTCTCCCGGGCAGGGCGGCCCACGCCAATGAGCGTGGCGGAGGCCGGGCCGGTCCAGTCGCCGTAGCCGAGCAGGTACAAACGCGGCTCGTCCAGCGCACGCGTGCCGTCGGTCGCGATGTGCCCGCGCGTGCCTCGGAGCTGGAGCGGGGCGAGGTGGGACAGAGCAGGGCGGAAGCCAGTGCACCAGATGACCGCGTCCGCCTCAGCGCGGGTGCCGTCGTCCCACCGGACGCCGTCGGCGGTGAGCCGGGTAAACATCGGCTGCGCGTGCAGGAGTCCGGCGTCGCGGGCAGCGCGTACGGGCGGCACGGCCACGATGTCGCCGAGCGAGGCGACGCCGCCGGCGTCGCCGCGGTCGGCGTCGAGAGCGCGGCGGCGGGCGGTGGCAACGTCGAACAGGGCGCGGCCGTCAATGTCGTCGGGCAGGAACCGTGGCGGGCGCTGGGTCACCCACGTGACGTCGACCTGGCCGTCCAGGGCGAGGTCGGCGGCGATCTGGGCGCCGGAGTTCCCGCCGCCGACCACGAACACGTGCTGACCCGTGAAGTCGGCCGGCGAGCGGTAGTTCACCGTGTGCAGCTGCCGCCCGGTGAACACCTCGCGGCCGGGGACCGCGGGCAGGAACGGCCGCGACCAGCTGCCGGTCGCGCTGATGACCGCGCGGGCCCGCCAGGTGCCGCTGTCCACCTCGGCCAGGAGCCGGCCTGCGTCGCGGCGTACGGCCTCCACGCGGGTGCCGTGCTGGACAGGCAGGTCGTAGCGCTTCTCGTAGTCGGCGAGGTAGTCCACCACGTGCCCGGCATCCGGGTAGGTCTCACCCGCCTGGGCGGGCATGAGCCGACCGGGCAGCGAGGAGTGCTCGGCCGGGGAGAACAGATGCAGGGAGTGCCACATGTGCTGCCAGGACCCGCCCGGCGCCGTGCCGGCGTCCAGGATCACAAAATCCAGGCCCTGGCGGCGCAGGTGGTAGCCGGCGGCCAGCCCTGCCTGGCCGCCGCCAACCACCACCACATCCGTGTGCTGCGTCACGGCGCCGTCGTCACCGCGTCGGCGGCGAACTTCCGTCGCCAGGCGAGCGCGACGTACACCAGGCCGATCAGCACCGGCACCTCGATGAGCGGGCCGACGACGCCTGACAGGGCCTGCCCGGAGGTGACGCCGAAGGTGGCGATGGCGACCGCGATGGCCAGCTCGAAGTTGTTGCCCGCCGCGGTGAACGCCAGCGTCGTGGTGCGGTCGTAGGCCAAGCCCAGGCCCTTGCCGAGGAGGAAGGTGCCGAAGAACATGACCGCGAAGTAGACCAGCAGCGGCAGCGCGATCCGGGCCACGTCCAGCGGCTGCGAGGTGATGGTCTTCCCCTGGAGGGCGAAGAGGATGACGATCGTGAACAGCAGCCCGTACAGCGCCCACGGGCCGATCTTCGGCAGGAACTTCTGCTCGTACTTCTCGCGGCCCATCTTCTGCTCGCCGATGCGGCGGGTGAGGAAGCCGGCCAGCAGCGGGACGCCGAGGAAGATGACCACGTTCAGCGCGATGTGCCAGACGGACACGTCCAGGCCCTGGCCGTCGCCGAGATTCATCCACCGGGGCAGCAGGTCGAGGTAGAGCCAGCCCAGCAGGCCGAACGCCAGGACCTGGAACACCGAGTTCAGGGCGACCAGGACGGCGGCGGCCTCGCGGTCGCCGCAGGCGAGGTCGTTCCAGATGATGACCATGGCGATGCAACGGGCCAGGCCGACGATGATCAGGCCGGTGCGGTACTCGGGCAGGTCCGGCAGGAAGATCCACGCCAGGGCGAACATCACCGCCGGGCCGGCGATCCAGTTGACGACCAGTGAGGAGACCATCAGCTTCTTGTCGCCGGTCACGCGGTCGAGCCGGTCGTAGCGGACCTTCGCCAGGACCGGGTACATCATCACGAGCAGGCCGAGCACGATCGGCAGGGAGATCCCACCGATCTCGATCTTCGCGAGCGCGTCGTTCATCCCCGGGACGAGGCGGCCCAGGCCAAGGCCGATGGCCATGGCGAGCAGGATCCACACCGCGAGGTAGCGGTCGAGGGTGGAGAGCTTCTTGACGATCGAGTCGTCCCCACCGCCGGCCGGAGCGGGGGCGGTGGTGGGCTCGGTGGAGGTCACGGGCAGGCCCTCTTGTTCTCGGCGGCGGTGCGGGCAGAGGCGGCGAGTTCGGCGAACTGCTCGGACAGGCCGGCCAGGACCTCGGGCTTGAGCTTGTAGTAGGTGTAGCGGCCGCAGGGCTCGGTCTCCACGATCCCGGCCTCGCGCAGCACCTTCATGTGGTTGGACAGGTTGGTCTGCTTGGCTCCGGTCTCCTCGACCAGGTGCGTCGTGCAGAGCGTCTCGCGCGCCAGCAGGGTCACGATCTTCAGGCGGAGCGGATCGCCCAGCGCCCGGATCACATCAGGATCGACTGAAGTCAGCATGCGCTGATACTCTCACATCATCATCCGCTGATACCAGCGGGGGCTGAAGTCATTGGCGGCTGGGTTCCGCCGTGCGACGAGAGAGAACGATCACCATGGCCGACAAGCCGTCCGTCCTGTTCGTCTGTGTCCACAACGCCGGCCGCTCCCAGATGGCCGCCGCGTGGCTGACCCATCTGGCCGGCGACCGCGTCGAGGTCCGCTCCGCCGGCTCCAACCCCGGCGATCAGGTCAACCCGGCCGCCGTCGAGGCCATGGCTGAAGTCGGCATCGACATCTCCAAGGAGACGCCGAAGATCCTTACCATCGACGCGGTCCGCGAGTCGGACGTGTGCATCACCATGGGCTGCGGCGACACCTGCCCCGTCTTTCCCGGCAAGCGCTACCTGGACTGGAAGCTCGAGGACCCGGCCGGCCAGGGCGTCGAGGCCGTGCGCCCGATCCGCGACGAGATCAAGACCCTGGTCGAGGGTCTGATCGCCGAGATCGCCCCGGCGAAGCCGGAGACGACGGCGTGAGCGAGATACGCGAGGTCGTCATCATCGGCTCCGGCCCCGCCGGATACACCGCCGCCCTCTACGCCGCCCGCGCCCAGCTGAGGCCCCTGCTGTTCGGCAGCTCCATCTTCGTCGGCGGATCGCTCACGACGACGACCGAGGTGGAGAACTTCCCCGGCTTCCCCGAGGGCGTCGACGGGCCGGTGTTGATGGAGAACATGCGGGCCCAGGCCGAGAAGTTCGGCGCCGAGATGATCGACGACGACATCGTCGAGGTGGACCTCACCGGTGACATCAAGCTGCTCACCGACTCCGCGGGCACCGTGCACCGCGCGAAGACGGTGATCATCGCGACAGGTTCCGGCTACCGCAAGCTCGGCCTGCCGAACGAGGAGGAGCTGTCCGGCCGGGGCGTCTCGTGGTGTGCGACCTGCGACGGGTTCTTCTTCCGGGACCGCGACATCGTCGTGGTCGGCGGCGGCGACACCGCCATGGAGGAAGCCACCTTCCTCACCCGCTTCGCCCGCTCGGTCACCGTCGTCCACCGCCGCTCCACCCTGCGCGCCTCCAAG
Source organism: Streptomyces sp. NPDC004051 (assembly GCF_053604275.1). Taxonomy (NCBI): domain Bacteria; kingdom Bacillati; phylum Actinomycetota; class Actinomycetes; order Kitasatosporales; family Streptomycetaceae; genus Streptomyces; species Streptomyces sp. NPDC004051. The sequence continues at coordinate 110,434 of NZ_JBSGHG010000013.1, forward strand.
GTCATGCAGGACCGGGCCTTCGCCGACGACAAGATCTCCTTCGCCTTCGCCTTCGACAGCGAGATCGCCGAGATCAAGGAGAAGGACGGCATGGTCGGCGCCGTGATCCTGCGCGACGTCTTCACCGGCGCCACCCGCGATCTGGACGTGACGGGCCTGTTCATCGCCATCGGCCACGACCCGCGCACCGAGCTGTTCACCGGCCAGGTCGACCTCGATGCCGAGGGCTACATGAGGGTCGCCGCCCCGTCGACGCGTACGAGCCTGCCCGGGGTGTTCGCGGCCGGCGACGTCGTCGACCACACCTACCGCCAGGCCATCACGGCCGCGGGCACCGGCGCGGCCGCAGCGCTGGACGCCGAGCGCTACCTGGCCGCCGGGGGCGCGGGCAAGACTGAGAGGGCGACGGAAGCCGTCCCGGCCTGAGTGACATCCGCGCGCGGGACCGTCCGGATGTTCCAGACAGCCCCGTTGCTGTCGTTGTCGTGCCATGCCAACGTCGTGCGTGGCGGTTTTCGCCGGGTTGCCGATCGGAGCGCCTCAGCTTCAGCGGATTCGCGGCAGTGCTTTGTCCGGGTGCGCCGTGTGCACGTACTTCACGGCGGCCCTGGGGTAGATGCCAAAGAGCCGTACGAGGCAGATTGGGTCGGCCGTCTCGCGGGCTTCGTCGAGCACGCGGTCGGTCCACAGCTGGCAGGGCAGGAGCCCGATTTGGTCGAAGACTGAGCGCATGCCGGTGTAGCTGATCTGCGGGCCTGCCGGATGCCGGTAGGTCTGGGCGGTGACGAGCAGGTGGGGGTTGGTGGCCCGGGGCCAGCGGGTGCGTCGTTCACGCAGCCAGTCGGCCACCAGCCGGGTGCTCAGGTCGTCGAGGTAGACGATGTGGATGCGTAGGCCCCGCCGTACCGCGATGGTCCGGTTCTTCAGGTTCACGTCGGTCAGCAGGAGCCGGGCCACCTCAACGGCGCGGATGGCGACCAGGCCGACGATGAGGCGGGAGCGTGTGAACTGCAGCAGTTCCAGACGAGACGGAGTATCGCTCACACGTTCGATTGTAGAGGGGAGGTTTTCAGACACCGAGGCCCCCACACCCGGGAGGACGCTGTTGGCGGTCGCCAACAGCGTGTCCAGCTGGGGCTGCGGGGGCTCCGTGTAGTGAAGAAGGGGGGTGCAGTCAGCTCCCGGTGGAGTCTTCTGTGTGGCTGTCGGTGCGACTGCGGCGTGCCACGGCGAGGGCGCCTCCACCGGCCACGATCAGAACGGCCGCTCCGCCGATCAGCCACGGCGTGGCGTCAGCACCGGTGTGGGCGAGGGAGCCCGTCGGCGTCTTCGGTGTGGAGTCGCCGACCGGGGTGGCAGCGATGGTGGAGGAGTCGGGTTCCGGTGTGTCGCTATCCGACGCGGACGGCGTGGCCCTCCCCGTACCGCTGTTCGGCTTGCCTGGGCTGGAGGAGGGGGTGTCGGTGGGCGTGTGCGTGGGCTTGCCCGAGGGTTCGGGCTTCGGGGTGGTGGTGGTCTTGGCGTTGGTGACGGTCACGGTCACCGGGCCGCCGGGACCAGCGGTGAACGTCTTGGTGGGCTTGTACAGGTCGTAGCCGACAGGGGCTTTGATCTCCTTGACCCAGAACTGGGTCTTCCGGCTCGACATGGGCAGCTCTCCGGAGGCCGTGCCCTTGGCTCCCGTGGTCAGGGTGAGCAGCGTCGAGGTGCCGGTGCCGATGTTCACGGTCGCGCCGGGCAGGAGCTTGCCGGTCTTGTCGTCCTTGGCCTGCAGGAGGACCTTGGCGGCCTTGAACGGGTCGGTGATCGTCAGCCGTGTGGTCGCGCCCGGGGTGACGATGACGTCCTGGTCGGCGACGACCTCGTGGAGCGGGCTGCCGGAGGCCGTCTCCTTGAGCCGGTAGACGCCGGGCGCTAGGTCGGAGAAGGTCAGCTTTCCCTGTGCGTCGGTCTTCCCGTGTCCGGCTTCCTGGCCGGCGGAGTCGAGCAGCAGGAACACGGCGCCGGGCAGGGCGTCTCCGGCCGTGTCCTTGGTGGTGATCTCGACGCTGCCCGCGTCCGGGGCCGGAGTCTCGGCGGGGGCGGCGGAGGCCGAGGGGCTCGGTTCGGAGGGCTCGGCGCTCGCGGCCGGCGCCCAGGTGAGGGTGCCGGCCGCGGCGACGGCGATGGCGGCGGCGAATCGGACGAGACGTGCGTGCACGAGGAAGAAGACTCCTTGATCGGTCGGGGTCAGCGGGTGCGGCCGGTCGTATGGCCGGTGGGTGGTATCGCAGGGGTCGGACGGTTGAGTGGCTGCGGAGCCCCAGCGGGTGCGACGTAGAGGTGACGACGGGTATGGAAAGGGATGTGTTTCACGGCCCGGTGCAGCGGTTCGGTGGAGATCAGCGAGGCGGTGAAAGCCGCGGCGAGGGTGGTGGGCGCGCCGGCAGAGAACCGGGCCTGCCAGTGCGGCTCGCTCGGGTATCCGCCCCAGGCCCGCCAGACCGGGCCGTCGGAGCCGGTGGTGGCGTACCGGTGGCGCACGCCGCCGAGGCCGTCCGGTGGGAGGAAGGTCTGTGTGCCGTCCGTTTTGACGCTGTGGCTCTAGCCGTGGGTAAGGAGCGGCGTGTACACCTCGTGCGGGGCCGTCGCGTCCTCGAACAGGTGGTTCTGGTCGCTGTGGCGGTCTTCGACGTACAGGTCGAGCAACTCGACGTGGACGTCGCGCAGGAGTTCGGCGGGGGTGGTGGCATCGAAGGTGATCTCCCAGGCCCGCGGGCCGAAGGGGACACGGTCCATGCCGATGGTCCACGTCCCCTGGCCTCGCTCCTCGGGTTTGGGAGCGAAACGGGTCCACAGCCGGGCGCAGGGGCTGATGGCGAACGCCATCCCTTCGAGCCCCTGGTGAAGGTACCAGCCATCGTCGCAGGGGAAGGCCCAGATCGTCTTTAGGTCAGCCTGGCCGGGACCGGCAAGGTGACGCGGGAGAACCCTCACGGTCTGGACAGGGTCGAGATCCTTGAAGGGGTCGGGAGGCGGATCGGGCAACACGAGGAGATGCTCCTGCTGGGTAGCTGGCGCGGGTGCGGTGCGCGGGGATCGGGAAGAGGCTCAGCGGGTGCGGGCCGCCCCGGCGGGGGCGACTGGCGGGGCCGGAGTGCTGCGCGATGTGCGGCCAGCCGCTCGCTTGGGCGCGGAGGCGGCCCAGGCGCCGGGAAACCAGACGGCCGTGTACTGCTCGATGGCATCGCGCAGCCCGGTGGTGACGGCCCCGTCCCACGGCGGGCGGCCGGGGCGGTGGTAGGTGTCGAAGGTGCCGTACTGCTTGGTGTTCGGACGGGTGTGGGTGGCTTCGTCGCGGCGGTGGAAGGTCCCGTGGTCCGCGAAGCTGAGTGCCACCGCGTCGATCTCGCCGCGGTCCGGGTGGACGACTGCGACACGCAGCCCGCCGTAGGTGTCCGCGTGGATGGTGCGGGTGAAGTCGATCCGCAGCCGTAGCGGCGTGCCCGGGACGGGAGCGGCGTAGTAGGTGTTGCCCACGACGGCGTGGTCGTGGAAAGGGAGGCACAGCTCGGTGAAGAACTCGGGGGCCTGCAAGGACACGAGGGTCTCCGGTCGGAGTTGGGCTGGGGTCAGCGGCGTGGGCCGGGCAGGGCAGCTCGGCTCGTGGTGCTCCAGCGCGGGACGCTGGCCGCGGGAAGCGCGGCCGGGCGGCGGGACGCGGCGGCCCGCCGGACGTCGAGCGGGGTGGGCGATGGCGGACTCGGCGGGAGAATCGGGGAGAGCTGGGCGTGGCCCTTGACGTAGCTGTAGCTGTCATCCCGCCATCGAGGCAGGGGTACGGGGTCGGCCACGGCTTCGGTCACGGCCCGCAGAAGGGCGGCGGGGGTGTCGGTGCTGGCCGTGGCGTACCAGAAGGGCCGGGCTGAGGAGGTGCCGGCCCACAGGTGCCAGCGAGCGTCGCGGGTGTCCAGTTCGATCGCCGGGTCGAGGTCGCCGGTGGTGTACTCCAGCGTGGCCAGACCGTCGGGTGCGGTGATGGCGAAGGTGCTCGAGTCCGGGCGGTCGAGCTGCCAGCCGTGGTTGATGAGTGGGGTGACGGCCAGGAACGGGTTGTGGTCGGCGCTTCCGTCGAGCGGCCGGACGAGGTAATGGGCCGGGCCCTGCCGGTACGCCTCGGCGAGGGCGGTGGTGAAGGCGGTGACGAACCGTTGACTGAACTAACTCCAACATTTTCGCAGGTCAGATAGCCTTTCTGCTAGCTTCCGTGGATGCTTGGACGGGAACCCGAGAGGGAGTTAGCAAGCCTCGTGCTGCCCGAGGCCGGACAGCTGGCGGAGACAGGAGATCGATGGAGACCGTTTGTCCTCCTGGACGCGGACGGTGTCGAGATCGAACCTGTGGCCGCCTTCTTCGCGGAGCTGCTGGCTTGTGACAAGTCAGCAGCCACGATCCGGTCATACGGAATGGATCTGCTGCGTTGGTGGCGCTTCCTGTGGGGCTGGGGGATTGCCTGGGATCGTGCAGACCGGTCGGACGCTCGGGACTTCGCCCGCTGGATGCAGATCGCGAACAAGTCCGCACCGCTGCACTGGCGCCACCCACGGGCCATCCAGACGGAGACAACACCAAAGCCAGTACGAGAGCAGCTGCCGCCCGGAGCCCCCAATCCGATCACAGGAAAGTCGTCCCCAGGGCCGAGATACGCGCCGACAACGCGAGCGCACTGCGAGACCGTCCTGCGGGCCTTCTACGACTTCCACCTCTCCGAGGGAACCGGCCCGATCCTGAACCCGTTTCCACTGGATCGCTCCCGGCGCCATGGCAGGGCACACGCTCACCACAACCCTGACGAGCGGTTTCGCCACGAACGACAGGGCCGCTACCGGCCGGCCATCCCCAAGCGAGCGCCTCGGCGGATCCCCGACGCGATGTTCAACGCGCTCTTCGCCGCGCTGAAGCACGACCGTGATCGAGCTCTGCTGGCGTTTTGGGTCTCCAATGGGGCTCGTGCTGAGGAACTGCTCACCCGTCGGCAACGCGACGCGCTGCCCGGCCAACAGGTCCTGGGGGTGGTCCGCAAGGGGAGCCGGGCCTATCAACAGCTTCCCTGCTCAGCCGACGCTTTCGTCTGGCTACGGCTCTATCAGGAGAGCGCCTGGCGGGCAGGGGTCCCCCGCGGACAGAACGAGGGGCTGTGGTGGACGTTACGCCGCCCGTGGCGTCCCCTGAACTATCCGGCGGCCCGTGCGATGTTCAACCGGGCCAACAGCTTGCTCGGTACAAACTGGACTCTCCACGATCTTCGACACACCGCCGCCTATCGGCTGGCGAGGGATCCGAAGATGCCACTGACCGACGTGCAGTGGGTGCTCGGCCATGCACACCTGTCGACGACACAGCTCTATCTTCCGGCCGACCGGGACGAGGTGATCGAACACGTTCGAGCACACCATGCCCGACGGGCCAAGTCCGCCGAGGGGGTTCCACCGCCACCGGCGGCCGGTTACAACCCTGAATCCCTCAACAACCTCTTCGGGACCGCCTGGTGACACCTGCAGAGACGATGTCCGTCGCGACGCATGTCGCACCTCCCACGTCCCTGAGCCTGGCCGGAGAAGCATTGAGGGCCGTCGCCCTGCGCTTCCCGCCCAGACCTGCCGAGGACGACTGGGCGGCCACGGCAGGCACGCAGGCCGACATCCTGGCTCGTCTGCAGCAGCCTCCCTTGCGGCCGGCGGACGTGAGGCACCACCGAGCCCGGATCCGCGGAGCTCGCCAAATCTTGCAGTGGCTGGACACCTTCCCCGGGGCCACCTGGCAGCAGCGGTGGAACGCCAGCCCCGCCAGCACACGTCCTGGCAACGACTGGGCGCGGTTGGCACCCGGCTGGATCGGAACCGCCGCGGGCCCCTCGCAACGGCAGACCTTGTCCGGCGGGCTACTGAGTTTGATCTGTGCAGACGTCATCAGGCCAGCCCTCCCCTGGCTGCTTTCGCGAACCTCAGCCAACATGACCAGCCTGCGGATCGGGCTCATCCCTACCCGTGACCCGGAAGGATTCTCCCAGCTTGAAGCGATGATCGAACCTGCTACATGGTCCTCCAACGTCGGGCGCCATGCCCTGCACGCGCTGGTCAAGATCGTTGCCGCCAAGGGCGGCACCTTGGCCGACATCACCGTCGGCGACGCCGTGGAGTATCTCGCCGCGCTCAAAGCAGCGAACGACAAATCCCGCGGCTACACCCTCTTCTATGCCTGGCTGAGGGAGTTGGGCACCCTCCCTGCAGAAGCACCCAGCTCGCTGCGCTACCTGGCCAACACCAGTGGGCAGGTATCGATGGAACAGCTCATCGACCGGTTCGGCGTCCGCTGCCGCCCCATCAGAGATCTTTTGGTGGACTACCTCAAAGAGCGGCAGCCCGGTCTCGACTACACGTCCCTGAACAATTTATCCCGGCACTTGGCCAGCAACTTCTGGGGCGACCTGGAACAGCATCATCCGGGAATCGACTCTCTCCACCTGGCACCCGAGGTGAGCGCGGCCTGGAAGCAGAGATGCCGGACCCGCATCGAACGGCGCCGCCAGCCAGACGGCACAGTGCGTGAAGTGGTGACCGCGCGCGTCAACGTCGCCAGCATCATGATCTCTGTGCGGGCGTTCTATCTCGACATCGCCCAGTGGGCCATCGACGAGCCGGCGCGCTGGGGGCCCTGGGCGGTGCCGAGCCCGATCAAGGACGCGGATGTCGCCGTCGTGAAGGACAACAAGCGGCGCAAAGCCCGGATGGACCACCGGACGCGGGAACGGCTCCCGGCTCTGCCTGCCGTCGCCCGAGCGGCTTCATCATGCCTGAACGAGGCCAAAGCCCGACTCCAGGCGCTGATGGACACCCCGCCAGGCGACCATTTCACCTTCGCGGTCGACACCTTCGCGCGAGCAGCGAAGGACGGAACGACCTGGGCGGTGAACATGGCCACCGGCCGGCGCATCGACCTGGCCCTCGCGGAAAGCCGCGCGTTCTGGGCCTGGGCAATGGTCGAGTTTCTTCAGCACACCGGGGTCCGCATCGAGGAAATGCTGGAGGCCAGCCATCACAGCCTGATCCAATACAGGCTGCCCACGACCGGCGAGATCGTCCCCCTCCTGCAGATCGCGCCCTCCAAAACCGACGAGGAACGAGTCATCCTGGTCAGCCCAGAACTCGCCGACGTACTGAGCGCGATCATCGCCCGTATTCGCGACTCGCGCACCGGTGCCGTCCCCTACGTCTCCAGCTATGACATGGCTGAGAAGACCTGGAACCCGCAGATGCCACTGCTCTTCCAGTGGCGCCGCAGCGGCGAGAGCTCCCGCCTCTCCCCGAAGTTCTTGCGTGAAGCGCTCCAAGAAGTACTGGCGTCCACGAACCTCACCGACTCGGCCGGACAGCCCTTGGATTTCTCGCCCCATGACTTCCGGCGGATCTTCATCACCGACGCCATCCGCAGCGGCCTTCCCCCGCACATCGCGCAGGTCATCGCCGGGCACACCAACATCAACACGACCATGGGGTACAACGCCATCTACCCCAGCGAGGCGATCGAGGCGCATCGCGCGTTCATCGCGCGGCGCCGAGCGCTGCGTCCCAGCGAGGAGTACCGAACCCCAACCAACGAGGAGTGGGACGCCTTCCTCGGGCATTTCGAGCGACGCAAACTGTCCATCGGGATCTGCGCTCGCGCATTCGGCACTCCATGCATCCACGAACACGCTTGTATTCGATGCTCCATGCTCCGACCGGATCCGGCTCAGAGACACCGCCTCGTCGAGATTCGCGACAACCTGATCGCCCGAATCACCGAAGCCGAACAGGAGGGATGGCTCGGTGAGATCGAAGGACTCCAAGTCAGCCTCGCCAGCGCAGAGGAGAAGCTCACCCAGCTCGATGCAGAGCAAGTCCGTCAACGCCAAGTGATCGATCTCGGCATGCCGCGCTTCAGCCAGATCGCGACACGAATCAGTACGGCAAGAGGACCTTCAAGTTAGTCGAGCCTCATCCACGCGGATGATCTACACCACCCCGATCCAGGCCACGAGCCACGCCCTACGGGCGGCGGGCCAGCAAATGGGTGTCGAGGAAGCCCCGCTCGGACGCTGGGTCGTGGAGCAGCCGGGCGAACGTGACGAGTCCGGCCTCGGCGAGCAGCTCGGCGAACCGGTCCGCCGGCCAGCTATAGGCGGGCGTCACCTTGTGGTCGAAGCGGACCGGCTCCGGTCCCTCGGTCCCAAAGAAGGACACCAAGAGCAGGCCCCCTGGTGCCAGGACACGCACCTGCTCGGCGAGCAGCGCGGGCAATTCTCCAGGTGGGGTATGGATCATCGAGTAGTGGGCCAGCACTCCGCCGAGCGCACCGTCCTCGACCGGCAGAGCCTCCATCCGCGCCTCATCGAACCGCAGCGCCGGATGGGCCCGCCGGGCGTGGGCGACCATCGCCGGGGAGAGGTCGAGCCCGAAGGCGTCCAGCCCCAAGTCATGCAGCATCGCCGTCACATGACCGGGGCCGCACCCGACGTCGGCTACCCGCAGGTTCCCCGTGCCACGCACGAGCTCGGCGAAAGTGCCGATCATGTTCCGCGCGAACGGGTGCGTCTCCAGCCCATTGGCGAACATCGACGCGTACAGATCGACGACCCCGTCATAGGCCGCCCTCGTCTCGTCCTGGTGTCCTAACACGGGAAGGAAACTAACACCCGCGCCGTTCGCAGCCGTTCTCCGGCCCCACACCGGTTCCCTCAGGACTGATCGTCCCGTCACCTGATCACGGGACGCTCTCGTTAGTTCAGAGAAGAACTCCGTGGGCGCGCTGTCGTTGAAGCAGACGCCCCAGACCGGTGGGCCGAAAGCGTCCTTGTAGGCGTTGATGCGCCACAGTCCGTCGTCGTCGCCTTCGGGGAGGTAGCCGAGGCGGACCTTGCCGTCGGGGGCCGTGAGGTAGGCGTTGCCGAGGTCGTCGTGGTGCAGATCCCAGCCGAGGTCGCGCAGCGGGTCGAAGCCGGGATCACCGACCGCAGTGGCACGGGCCAGGTGGCGTGGGGAGACGTAGATGTCGCCCTCGATGGTGTCGTGGTCGTCGTGAGGCACTGAATCCTAGGGGGAAAGGGCGGGGTCAGTTCGGGGGCTGCAGGGCGGCTGCGAGGTCGGTGGGGCGACCGGTGTAGTGCAGGGTGCGCAGGCGCAGGCGGCGGGCTGCGTGGCAGTTGTCGGACCGGTCGTCCACGAAGAGGACGCGGTGAGGGTCGGCGCCGGTGGCGTTCATCGCATGCTGGTAGGCGGCCGGGTCGGGTTTGCAGACCTGGAGCCGGGCCGAGTAGAAAGCGTGGGTCATCAGGCGGCGCCACGGGTGGCGGTCGAGAACATCGCTGAGGTGGCGGGGTGCGTTCGACAACAGCACCAGCGGCAGCCCGGACTCGTGGGCCTGGTGCAGGACTTCCACGACGCGGTCGTCGGTGGACGTCCACATGTTGGTGTCGGCGTCGCGGAGTTCACGCAGCCGTCGGGCGCCGGGGTGGTGGCCGAGGACCGTGGTCCAGTACGCGAGATCGCTGAGCTGGCCGGCGTCGTATGCAGAGCGGGCACTCCAGAAGGCGTGCTGAAAGGCGGGCAGGTCGTCTTCGGACCACAGGGCGGTGCGGGCCAGGCGGAGCCACTGGCCGGTGGTGGGCTGCAGGCCGATGACGCCGTTGTAGTCGAGGATGACGGCGTCCAGGCCCGCCTGGGCGGTGGTGGGTGTCACGGGGTGGGGTTCTCCAGGGCGCGGTGGGCGAGGGCGGCGACGGCGGCTGCGAGGAGGGCGGGCAGCAGCAGGGCCGTGGACAAGGTGGTGGCGCTGGCCAGGGCGCCGATGAGGGCCGGTCCGGCGAGGAGGCCGAGGTAGCCGGTGGCGGTGACCGTGGCCACGGCCTTGGCTCCGCCGGCTCCGGCCGCGGTGATGAGCGAGGGGACGGTGGTGGACAGGCCGAGTCCGAAGACCGCCCAACCGGTCAGTGCCAGCGGGGTGCTGCTCCCGATGACGCCGATGGTCAGTCCGGCCGTGGCGAGAACGGCTCCGGCCCGTACGACTATCGGTGCGCCGAAGGCTGCGGTGAGCCGGTCTCCGGTCAGCCGTCCCGCGGCCATGGCCGCGCTGTACAGCGCGAACGCGGTGGCGCTCGCGGCCGTCGGGGCGCCCAGGGTGTGCAGGTGCACGGCGGCCCAGTCAGCGGCGGCTCCCTCCCCAAGCAGGCTCGCAGCGGCCAGCGCGGCCAGAAGCCAGAGCTTTCCCGGTGACGGAAGCAGGGGCAGCTCCCCAGCTCCGGTGTGTGATGCGGGGCGGTCTGCGCCGCTCAGGCTTCGGGTGACCGGCACCGCAGCGACTGCGACGCCGGCCAGGAGGGTGCCTGTTGCGGTGAAGAGAGTGCTGTGCGGGGTCTGGGCGGTGAGGGCGGCCAGGGAGGCGCCGGCGAGGGCGCCGAGGGAGTAGGCGGCGTGAAGGCCGGACATGATGGGCCGACCGATACTGTTCTGGCAGCGGACGGCCGCGGTGTTGGCGGCTACATCAAGGACGCCGTGCGCAAGACCGAACGCGAGAGCCGCCGCCAGCAACGCGGACAGGCTCTCGCCTTGGCCCACGAGGACGAGGCATCCGGCCAGGGCAAGGGACCCAGTGCTGAGCAGAGCCGGTAGCCGCGCCGGGCGGGCGTAGCGGCCTCCGAGTTGCAGCCCGGCGACCATGCCGACGGCGGCGGCCAGCAGGACCAGGGCCAGCCCTGCGGTGCCGAGGTGGGCCGCCTGCTGCACGGCAGGCATCCGGGCGCCCCACACCGCCATGATGGCCCCGAGGCCGAGGAAGTACCCGGTCAGCAGCGCCCGGCTGTGCCGGTCAGCCGCAGACACCGCGCTCACGCCGCGGTGCTGCGGGTGCCGGGGGTCCGGTCGAGGACCGCCGTGACAGCACGAGCGGCCTGGTCGGCGCGTGCACGCGCCTGCTGGCCGGTGGCGGCGGTGGTGATGAGGTAACCGAGCCGGCCCGTGTACAGGTTTCCTCCGTCGGCGGGAGGAGGAGTTGGTTGCCGGGGCGGCACTGGAAGTGCAGCCGGTCCAGCCACGTCGGGTGGGGCTCGTCGTAGGTGAGGTGGGTGAGGGTGCCGGAGGTGTCCGGGTAGAGGAGCCGGATGGCGGCGGCCGAGGACCTGGTGGGCGTGAGGTTGGGGGCACGGTCGCAGGCGATGTCGGCTGCGACACGAGGCAGGTCGATGCCGGTGGCGAGACGCACGAGGTGGCCGATCATGTCTCCGGCCAGGCGGGCGTTGACCTCGATGAGGCGGGGTCTGCCGTCGACGAGCCGCATCTCAATGTGGCTGACGCCGTCGGTGATGCCGAGGGCGTTGATCGCCGCCCGGGCGGCCGGCGCGACAGTCTCCAGGAGCGGGTCGTCGGCGTCCACGCTGTGGGCCAGCTGCTCGAAGTGCGGCGGAGGGCTGATGGCCTTGCGGTTGACCGCGACCACCGTGGTGGCGCCGCGGTAGGTGACGCACTCCACGGAGATCTCCGGCCCGTCGAGGAACTCCTCGACGAGGACGCTGGTGCTCTCGGTGCCCTGACCGGCCGTCCGTTCGGCTGCCTGGTAGGCGGCCGTGAGCTGGTCGCGGTCGTCGACGCGGAGCACGCCGATGGCGCCCGCGTGTGAGGCAGGCTTCAGCACCACGGGGTAGCCGATCCGTTCGGCGGCGGCTTCGGCCTCCTGGCGGGTACGCACGCTCACCGAAGCGGCCGAGGGCACGCCGTGGAGGGCGAACAGCGACCGAGCGGTGGCCTTGTTGCGGCACCCCTGCATCACTTCGGGTGCGGTGGTGGACAAGCCGAGCTGGCGGGCGAGGCGGGCGGTCGGGACCACGCTCCATTCGTCCCAGGTCATGACGCCGGCGAGGTCGTGGCGTCCGGCCAGGGCCTGGCCCCCTGTCAGCAGGGCGGCAGGATCGCTGAGGTCCACGACGGCGTGATCGGTGATGTGCGGTTTCTCCCACGACGGTTCGGTGCCGGTGAGCAGCACGACGTCGTAGGTGTCGGCGACCTGCTCAAGGCAGTAGCCGCGGTAGTTCTCAGCTCCGGGAGCAACGACAAGTACAACAGGGCGAGCGGGCAAGAGGGCTTCTCCGTATCGAGGGATGGCAGGGCAGAAAAAGTGCCCCTATGGCTTTCGTCAAGCGGCGTTGATCTTGGGCGGTTCGTAGAAGGTGCCGTCGCGGAGCATGGCGAAGAGGACGTCGATGCGGCGTCGGGCCAGGCAGACGATCGCGGCGACGTGGTGTTTTCCCTCGCGTCGTTTCCTGTCGTAGTAGGCCCGGGAGTCGGGCTGGGACAGTGAGGCGAAGGCGGCGAGGTAGAAGGCTCGCTTGAGCTGTTTGTTGCCTCGCCGGGCCGGGTGCTCGCTGCGGATCGAGGAGCCGGACCGGCGGGTGGCGGGTGCCAGACCGGCGTAGGCGGCGAGGTGACCCGCGGTGGCGAAGCCGCTGCCGTCACCGACGTCGATCAGGATGCGGGCCGCGGTCCTGACCCCGATGCCGGGCATCGAGGTCAGGACCTGGGAAAGAGGGTGTGCCTCCAGCAGTTCCTCGATCCTGGCGGCGAGGAGTCGGCGCTGGTCGAGCACGGCGGTGAGCGAGGCGGCCAGGCTGGGGACGATCAGCGCCGCAGCGTCGGTGCCGGGCACGACGACGCTCTGTTCATCGAGCGCGTCGAAGATGTCCGCGACGAGCCGTTCTGCCATGCGCGGTGCCCTGGGCCGCAGCATGGATGTCAGCCGTCGTCTGCCGGCTTTCCGCAACTGTGCTGGGGATCCGTGGCGTTCGAGCAGGAACAGGACGGCCGGGTGATCCAGCCGGGAACCCAGGACCCGCTCGAGCGAGGGATGGATCTGGGTCAGCAGCCCGCGCAGACGGTTCTTGGTGCGGGTGACCTCGCCGGCCAGGTCATCGTCGAAGCCCACGATCATGTTCAGCTCGGCGACGGTCTCGTCGTCCGGCGCCAGGTCCCGCAGAGTGTGCGGCATGGTGCGGGCGGCATCGGCGATGACCGCAGCGTCCCGGGCGTCGGTCTTGGACTCACCGGGGTAGAGGTCGGCGATCCGCCGCATCGTCAGTCCCGGCAGATAGGCGACACGACAGCCGACATCCCGCGCGACGGCCAGCGGCAGAGCCCCGATCGAGGCCGGCTGGTCCACCACGACCAGCACCGTTCCGTGCCTGGACTGGAGCTTTTCGAACAGCTCACGCAGCCGCGGTTCACTGTTGGGCAGCGGCTTGTCGAACACCTTCTTGCCCGCCGGAGTCAGGGCGGTCCCGTGATGCTCACCCTTGCCGACGTCCAGACCGAGGTAGACATCGATCCCACCCGCGTCGCTCACTCACCCTCCCCAGCAGACACCCTTCCCGGCCTCCGCCGCGGCATCAGCGTGCCGGCATCCACGTTACGAAGGCCTGTCCATCCCAGAGAGTGCGGATGAAGCGGTCATGCCCCTGATCAGCGGTCTGCCAATGCCCCCCGGCCCGGTGACACCACTTTTTCGACCATGATCGACAAGGGGCGCAAGTCATGCCGGACCCGGAGACCGGGGACCCCATTGCGGGGCCGCGAAAAAGGTAACGGGGGGTGTCTCAGGCGGCGCGGCGACGGCGTAGCTCGAACGCGTCGGCCCAGTGGGGGTGGTCGTCGATCAGGCGACGGGCGTAGAGCGCGGTGAAGTTGTTGTTCAGCCCGACGACGCCGTACGGGAGTTGGCGACGAAGGTCTTCGAAGAGGTCCTTGAGGCTGACCCGTGTGGCTCCGGCGGCCAGGCGGCGGGCGGCCAAGCGTTCCAGGGCGCGGTATACGTGCGGGTTGCGGGCGTCGAAGGCGTGGAACTGCTCGGTGATGTGCGGCCGGTCGCTCGGTGCGAGCCGAGGGCGGCGATGGTCATAAGGGTTCTCCACGGGCCGGGGACAGCTGGGTCAGGTGCGCAGAGCGGGGTCGGTGCGCAGGCGGGCGAAGGCGCAGAACAGGCCGAGGGTTTGCAGGGCGGCGCAGGCGGTGATGACGTGGCCCAGCGCGTCGGGCGGGGTGAGCGCGGTGAGCACACCGGCGACCGGGAAGGGCAGCAGAAGGATGAGGATGGTGGCCGACAGGGTGCTGCCGAACGTCTCTGGGGGGATCAGGCGGGAGCGCAGGGTGCGCAGGACGACCGCCAGGCCGCCATCGGCTGCCATCAGGACCGCGACCATGACCAGGTAGGACAGATAGTCGGGGGCCAGGGCAGCAGCGAGACAGGCGAGCGAAGCGATGAGGGAGCAGGCTGCTCCCACTGGCCACAGACCCAGGCGGTCCAACGCGAACCGGCAGATGGTGACGGCCACAAGGGTGGCCGCCGCTGCGGCGGACCACACCAGGCCGACGGCCGTGGTGGACTGCCCGAAGTGCTGGACGACGATCACGGGACCGGCGGCTTGGAGAAGGCCGATAGACAGGTTGGACACCGTCAGCCCGGTCACCAGCCAGCCGAGCGCGGGAAGCGAGCGGATGGTGCGCCACCCGGTGACCAGCCCAGCCCCGGGCCGCCCCTTCGGCGCACGGGCCGGGGCTACAGGCGAGGGCGGTGTGCGCAGGGCGAGCAGTGCGGCGAGCAGCGAGAGCACGGTGACCACCGCGAGCATCGACGGCGGCCCGGCGAGCAACAGCACGCCGGCGAGCGCCGGCCCGGCCAAGGTCGCGGTCTGGTCGATGCCAAGCAGGGCAGCCTGGACACGGTGAGCTCGAGGACCCGCTCGGCGGCCGGCGGCGGCACCTGCAGTCTCGACGGCGATGTAACTGAACTCGGTGAGCACACCGGTCGCCGCCGCCAGCACCATCACCGTCACGCTCGCCACGGCACCGGACGGGTAGAGGTACAGCAGGACAGCGCCGGCGGCGAGAGTCACCGCCCGTCCCAGTGAGGCGAGGTGGAAGACCACCGAGGCGCCGCGCCGGTCGACGATCGATCCGGCCCACCCGAATGCGGCCAGGCGCGGGATCCACTCCAGGGCGAAGGCGGCCCCTGTCAGTACGGCGGAGCCAGTCGTGGCCAGAACGAGCAACGGGATGCCGTAGGTGGACATCGCGAACGCCAACGCGTCCGCAGTGCGCGGCAGGTAGATGCTGCTCATCAGCCCGGCCGTGTGGCGTGCGTGCCGGGGTGTGACCGCTGCGCTCACGCGGCCCGCTCGGGCTCGGCCCTGGTCACCTGGGAGTTCCCGGCCAGCCACTGGATCAGGAGCGTGCGGGCACACGCCAGGTCCGCCTCAGCCTCCACGCTGATGGGGCGCACGTTGGGTAGGGGTGCGGGGCGGTCGGCGTTCTCGGGGGTGAGCGATGGTGCCAGCAGGCCGAGGGCATGCTGGACACGGATGCTGAACTCGCAGACGGCGGCGGGGGCCGAGTGACGCCGCGCCCACCGGGCTAGCGCGTCGTACAGGTCGGCCAGCTCCATTCCAGAGTTCGTGAGTTCCAGACCGGCGCCGGGCGCGACCCGGACGAGGCCGTGGGCGCGGGCCGTGTCGGATGCACTGCGCAGTTGGTGCGCGGAAAGGTCGGGCAGGGTGCCGGCGAGCCGACGCGGCGGTATGGCGCCGTTGTCGTCAATCTCGGTGACCAGACGGATCAAGGAGCACGAGGCCAGCAGTTCGACAGCGTGACGCGCTTCGGCAGGGGTGAAGGAAGTGTTCATCGGCGCGGTCCTCCCGCCGAGATGACTGCCGTCGGGCGGTCGGCGGCGGCGTGCGAGAAGAGGTCGCGGTGGTGCCATACCGGGGACGACCCGACCGCCCGAGCGGGTGGCAGCGCCGCGGGCGCCGGCCGTGACTGGCTGCTGACCCACGGCCTCGGCGCGCTCTTGGCCTGCGGCTGCCCCCAGACGGGGTGGTGGGCCGCCTGGTCGAGGGGCTGCCCGGCGGACCAGGCGGACAGCGTACCGAGCACGGGGCCCAGGGCGTCGCCGGCGGCGGACAGCCGGTAGGGCCGGCCGTTTCCCGCGGTGTCGGCCAGACCGTCGGCAACGAGCTGGCGCAACGGCGGATAGATGTTGGTCCAGTCGCTGCTGGGCATCACGATCCGGGCCAGAACCCGGCCGCTGACCTCCTTGCGCGACTTGAGCACCCACAGGATGGCGGCGGCGTGGCGCCGGGTGAGCAGGGTGAGGCTGTCCTCGATCTGCTCGATCGCGGGCAGCGGGCGGTCGGCCTTCTCCAGATGCTCCTCGGCCCAGGTGGCGATCATCGGCAGGATCGGCAGCAGGTCAGTGGCTCGCTCGGTGTGGCCATAGGTCACGTGCCGTGCGGTGTGTTCGGTGCGCTCGACGAGTCCGGCGTCGCACAGCGACTTGAGCTTGGGGTGGAGCTGGCCGCTCTGCAGCCAGGGCACCTTGGCCGCCAGCTCGCTGTAGCGCAGCGGCGGGCCGGAAAGGGCCAGCAGGAGCCGCACGTTCCAGCGCGGGGTGATCATGGCGAGGGCCTCGGTGACCCGGG
The DNA here is from genome assembly GCF_053604275.1 of Streptomyces sp. NPDC004051. Lineage (NCBI taxonomy): Bacteria > Bacillati > Actinomycetota > Actinomycetes > Kitasatosporales > Streptomycetaceae > Streptomyces > Streptomyces sp. NPDC004051. Next base: position 126,965 of record NZ_JBSGHG010000013.1, read on the forward strand.
CGATGTCGGCGTCGGCATCGGGGGGCAGAGCGGTGGTGGCCAAGGGAGGAACTCCTGGGTGAAAGGAAAGGGGGATCGCCTGGGGGTCAGCGGCGGTGTGCCGCGCTCTGCGCCACCGGGGGCGCGGCCGGAGCAGGCGGCGAGGCAGACGTCGGGGCCGGGACGCGGGCCAGGCTCTGCAGGACGGCCGCGACCGACTTGGCCTGGGCCTCGCGGACGGCGACGGCTTCGGCGAGCCGACGGGTGCCGTCGAGGAGGTGGGAAACCTCGTGCGGGCCGATCTGCTGCTCGGAATGGATGAGGCGGGCGAGGTGGTCGCGGTGGAAGTCGATGCTGCGCTCGGCCAGGGCGAGGGCGTCGTGCATGCCGAGCAGAGCGGAGAGCATGCCAGGTGGCTGGTCCTGTGCATGCGCTTCGAGGTCGGCGAGCGGTGCGCCGTACAGGTCCTCGATCCGTCCGGCTATGTCAGTGGACGTGAGGTAGAGCAATCGGGGGCTTTCACGGTCGGCGGGCCCGGGCCGCCCCGGCACGCTGGGGTGCCGGGGCGGCAGACGGGGGCAGGGCGGCGGTGGCCCTGAGATGTGCCGTACGGACAGGCCGGGCCTGCTGGGCAGGCGGGGGCATGGTGCGCAGCAGCTCGCCGAGGGCTGCGCGGTAGCCGTCGCGGGCCTCCAGTGCTGCTTCCAGCCACTGCGCGTCGAAGCGAAGCTTGTCCGCCGACAGTTCGTCCATGTCAAGGTCGGGATCCATGTCGGCGTGGACACGGTCGCGGACGCGGGCGACCTGCTCCTCGGTGAGCGCCAGGAACGAGCGCAGCTCCAGAGCGCGGGCGAGTGCGGGTGGAGCATCGTGGCCGGCAGCCGCCTCGTACAGCTCGGATACCGGGTTCCCGAAGACCTTCTGCAGGTCGGTGTCCATGGTGCTGGCCTTGTCCCGGCTCATCGGGCGGACCTTGCCGGCCGCCACGCCGACGCCGGCGCGGGTGTCCCTGCGGGACGGTGGGGAGCGCTGGTCTGCACCGCCGGGCCGCTTCGGGGCCGGAGGCGGGCCAGGCGCTCTGCGGCGAGGTCCTTCTTGCCCGGAGCGTCCGGGTCGAGGAGCCAACGTACGACCATGGCCCGGCCGTCGCGGGCGGTGACGGCGGCGTTCACTCGGTGGGCGAGGCCCATCGTCGGATCGTCGACCTCGCTGGGCTGGGTCTGCAGGGCCGCGAGGAGGTCGTCCTCCGCGCGCTCCAGCACGGACTGGGCCTCGACGAGAAGGCCGTGCCACTTGACGACGTCGGTGGCGTCGGGGTTCGCGGTCGGAGCGGCGGCGACCGCGGCCTTCAACTGGTCCATGCCCATGTCGAAGCGGGCCTCGATCCGTTCGGTGAGCACGCCCACGACATCCGCAGACTCATCGGATATGCCGTCGGTCAAAGGGATCTCCTGTTCTGGATAGGTCGCTGCCTGGGGAATGCGAGGGGCGGCTGTACTCGGTGCCCGCGCCGCTTAGCGGGACGTGCTGGATCCGGTCATTCAGTCCAGGCACATGCGGACGTCGCGGTAGACGTACGTGCCGGAGACCCAGCCCTTGACGCCGGTCGTCTTGTCCGTGATGTAGAGCCAGTTGCCGCTCTTCTTGGTCACGCTGAACTTGTGGCTCTTGTAGAGCACGCCGAGCGCAGTGGACTTCGAGCTGGCCTTGGACCGGATGGTCACGGCCTTGGTGTGCACCGCGTACGGGAGCGGCGGCAGGTTGTGGCAGCTCACGGCAGGGGTGGCGGTTGCTGCGGTGGGTACGGTCGCGGCGCTGGCGGGGGTGGCGGACAGCGCCGGCAACACGAGCGCGCCGAGCATCGCCGCGGATATGGCAATTCGGGTGGAGCGCATGCGGAAGAAACCTCCGTGAAGGCACAGGGAATGCGGGGAAGGGGCCGCAGGAGTTGTCCTGGCGGCTGTATAAGAGTCCGGAGAATCGCCGGTTTGGCTAACCGGCGATCGTCGGCTATGTTGCGCCGCCCGCGACTGGAATAGCGCTCAGCGAGAACGGCCGGGCGGGTGTGGGGTAGGGGCCTTCGCTACACCTGCCGGGCGGCTGGTGGTGGCTACCGGGCGGACCGGCGGGAGCGGCCCGGCCTTGCCGGTGAGGCGGTCGTCGCACCACTGCAGGGCCTCCCCGGCCGTGTCGAAGCCGCCCTCGCGCAGGGTGTGCGTCCACCCCTCGGTATCGACCTCCTCGACCACTACGCGGAACGGGCTGGGGGCTTGCTCGTCCCGGGCGCGCAGAACTACGACGATGACCATGTCGTCCGGGTCGTCGCTGGTGTAGGAGTAGCCCATGGCGTAGTGGTCGCCGTCACCGACGAGGCGTCGCTCCAGTGCTCGCGTGGCCTCGTCCGCCGGAGGCGGTCCCGATTCGGCGTCGAGTCCGATGGCGTCGTGCGGGCAGCCGCGGTGGATGAGCCAGGACTGCGCCATCGCGGGCAGCGGCAGCGGTGCCTGCTCGAAGCTGAACGTCTGCTTCTCGTAGTCCCGTTGCAGATGCACGGCGAGTATCTGGGGCATGCCGGGGTGTCCCCAGGTGGCGGTGCGGTCGAACAGCACGTAGTAGCTGTTCGGGCCGTCGTGGTGTTCGGCGAGGGGGACGAGCATGTCCTCGTGGACAGCGACCTTGCGGTAGAAGTCGAGGTACCTTTCCTCGTCGGAGTCGAGGTCGTCCAATTCGAAGTCGACGTGGGGGATGGACTTCCGGACCGGCGCCGGTTCGGTGGGGGACAACAAGAGCCTTTCGGGATCGGTGGAGTTCAGCGCCGCTTCGCGGGAGTGGACGGCGAGGCGCCGGGGCGAGCCGGGCTCTTCGGCGCGTGCGTCGTTGGAGTCCGGCGGGCGTCGAGCAGTGCGGCTCGTCCGGCGTCGGTGAGGGAGACGGGCTGGCCGGCGTGTACCGGGTGGCTGGTGTCCCGGACGATCAGGCCGGCGCGTTGCAGTTTCTGCATCTGGGGGTAGGGGATGCGGGTGCTGGAGGAGGCGGTCACGGATGCTCTGCCGGTCAGGAGGTGTTCGTGGAGCTTGGCACCGCCGGCGATGGCGAGCAGTGCCGCCCGGTCATCGGTCGAAAGCGGTGGTCCGTCGGGCGTCGACGCTGAGGCGGCGGCCTCGATGGGCTCCAGGGCGGCAAGCACCTTTTGGGCGGCGGCGTCGCGCGCGTCGGTGGCTACCTCCAGTTGGTCCACGGTGCGGTCGATGCGTACGAAGAGGGCGCTGTCGACAGGGAACTCACCGCTCGTGAGCCGGTTGAGCAGCTTGAGGTAGAAGGTGACGCCGATCTGGGCGTTGGCCAGCGTGCGGTGCCGGTCAACCAGCTGGGCGTGTGGTTCGTCGAGGGCGCCGCGGTCGTGGTAGGCCCACAGGGCGTCGATGTCGTGGCCTGTGACCGCTTCGATGCGGTGGTCGAGCTGCGTGACCGCACGCCGGGCGGGTGTCAGCGCGGGTTGAGGGGGCATGGGCGACGCTCCGTGCGTTCAGCGGGTGGGATGGTGCGCGGGGTTGAGTGCGGGACGGGGCAGACCCGGCAGTGCAGCAGGCGGCGGGCCGGGCCGGGGCACGGGAGTGCGGGTGGTCAGCTGCGGGGAACGCGAGCGGGCCGCGTGCGTCCGAGCGCTCAGCGGTCGGCTGGTCATCCCCAGGCGGCGGCCGACTTCGTCGTAGACATCGTTGCCCGCACGCGGCCGAACCGCGACGACGTGGATTTCCTTGGGGTGGGCGGATTCCGCAGGCGCCGGACGGACGCCGTAAACGACGCGCCAGTCCTTGCGGCGGTCCACGAACAGCTTCCGGAATCCATCCAGGTCGCCGTCGAGGCGCTGTCCGAAGCGCTGCGCGTTCACCACTTCCTGCAGGTAGGCGAGGGTGAGGTCGCGGATATCGCTGGGGGCCTGGAGGAGATCGGTCAACGCGCGAGGGTCGAAGCTCAGTCCGAAGGCGGGCTGTCCCGCTCCCGCGGTCATGACGTCGGCTCGTCCGGCTCGGTGGCTTCCTCTGTGGCCGCGGTCTCGGTGCGCACAGACGGCGGCGGGCCGGGCAGGAGACGGTGCGCGGGCCGGTCAGGGGAGGTCATGCAGGCCGACAGCGGTCCGCCCGGAGCACGGATCGCGGCGACGGCATGGGTGAGGAAGTCCCGGTGCCACACGAACAGCCCGGAGAGCCCGGCTTCGGGGTCTTTGTGCTGCTGGTAGGCGAGCCACAGGGCGTGGAGCCAGGCCACGACGTCGTCGTGTTCCTGCCACTGCAGGCACCAGGGCGCCGCGGTGGTGACCTCCGCCCCGTAGACCGGGAGGAAGAAGTCGTCGACCCAGTCCGAGAGGGCGTCGAGTTCGTCTTCCCGTTCCTCCCCATCGAGTTCCAAGATCGGGCGGGGCTCCGGCGGAGCGGCGGCCGGAGGCCCGCCGAGTCCCGGCATGCCAAACGCGGCGAACGGTGACCCGCTCGGCGCCGGCACGGATGCGAGGTGGTCGAGCTGCTGAGCCTGTTGCGCCGACTGCTCCATGAGCCGCCGCACGCTCGCCTCGATTCCCTCCAACTGCGGATCCGGAATACGAACCGGCTCCAACTCCCCATCGTCAGCGGGTTTTGCGGATTCGGACATTGAAAGTTCGGCCTCCTACGAGACACGGGATAAGAGAAGGGCGAAAGCGTCCTTGCACGGACCGGCCAGCGAAATCGCAGGTCCGCTCCGGCGGTGCTCCGCCAGCGGCTATGCAGGGAACCGGTTGCGTTGGCGACAGGAGAGGACCCGGATCAGACGGCGAGAACCACGTCGTCCTGCGTGAGGGTTGCGCGGATCGTCTCGGTGAGCCGGTCGGCCGCGATCGACGCGTAGTGCTCGGTCTTCTCCACGCCGATGAAGTCCCGGCCTTCCAGCAGGGCGGCGACGCCCGTGGAGCCGGAGCCGGCGCAGAAGTCGAGGACCGTGCCGCCTTCGGGGCTGATCTTGACCAGCTCGCGCATCACCTCGACCGGCTTCTGCGTAATGTGCTGGCGCTTCGCGCCGGAGGGCTGCGAAGCCGAGTACATACCCGGCAGGTAGACCGGGTTCCGGGAGCCGTCGATCGGCCCCTTGGACGCCCAGACGATGAATTCGCAGTTCTGGGTGAACCGGCCCTTCTGGGGCCTGGCCTGCGGCTTGTGCCAGGCCAGCACACCGCGCCACAGCCATCCGGCGGCCTGAATGGCGTCCGTCGTCGTGGGGAGTTGACGCCAGTCGGTGAACAGCAACGCGGTCCCGCCGGTCTTCGTCAGCCGGTGGGCCTCAGTCATGATCTGCGTCAGCCAGAACGAGTAGGACCGCTGGTCCATGTTCTCGCCGGTGAAGTCGGCAAGGTCGTTCTTGGCATCGGCGGAGGTGTACTTCTGCTTCGCCGAGCGCGTGGTGCGCTCCTTCGCGGTCCGGCCACCGCTGTTGTACGGCGGGTCGGTGATGACGGAGTCGACGCAGCCGTCCGGGAGACCGGAGAGAACGGCCAGAGCATCGCCCTGATGCAAGGAAAAAGGCAAAGAGGAACCCCAATTCGGGTACGGAAAGGCGGATGGAAACCCCGCCTCGCACAGGAGTCCTCGCGGGCCGGAAATGGGCATGCAGAAGCCCATGGCCACAGGCGGAGGAAGGCAAGGGGGGGTCCAAAAACTGTAGAGTCGAATCCGCCGACGACCAAGAAGTGCCGTGCTGAGGTGCCGGTTTCCGGCACCTCACGCCGAACTTTTTGGTCAACCGCCGATACGCGCCTACTGTTTTTGAACCGCCCGGCGCACACCGCCGCTGGCTACTCCCCTGCCACACCTCACGGAGGTACCCCCCTGCCCCGGCACACCTAGCTCACGGCACGGCCACACACGGAGCGAGCGGCAACTCGCCCACACCGGCCCGCCTCCGATCGCCCACCCCGGCCGCCGCGCCCTCCACCACGCCTCGCGCACGCGGCACGCCGGACACCGCACCCTCAAGGAGCCGTTCATGACGTCTCGCTACCCACCCATGCCCGAAACCGCTGACCGGCAAGCGGTCCGCTCAGGTTGAAAGGGCTCGCCGCCGGCATCGGCGTCGTCTTCCTCTCCCCGATCCTGATCGCCGGCACCGGCATGATGCTGGCCTCCTCCGCCGATGCCGTGCAGAGCAGCGGCTCCTTCAGCGGCTGCCTGACCGACATCGACAGCGGCAAGGTCGCCGAGCAGGTAACCAAGATCCTCGACGGCGCCTCCGGCAAAGACGTGTACGTCGAGGGCTTGGACCTGCCCGCCGAGCAGGTCCCAAATGCCCAGACGATCGTGGCCGCCGGCCTCTCCCTTGACGTCCCCAAGAAGGGACAGATCATCGCGCTCGCCACGGCGATGCAGGAGAGCCGGCTGCGCAACCTCAACTACGGCGACCGCGACTCCCTCGGACTCTTCCAGCAGCGTCCCTCCCAGGGCTGGGGCAGCGCCCAGCAGATCCGTGATCCGGTTTACGCCTCCGAGCAGTTCTACAAGCACTTGCTCAAGGTGGACGGCTGGCAGCAGATGACCGTCACTCAGGCTGCCCAAGCCGTGCAGAAGTCCGGTCTCCCGGACGCGTATGCGCAGTGGGAAAGCCTGGCCACCGCGCTGCAGAGCGCCATCGCCAAGACCTTCCCCGGCGCCGGCGATGACGCGGACGACAAGGACACGAACCAGGGCGAGAAGCCCTCGACCAGCACGACCGGCTGCGCGTCGGGCCAGGACGGGTCAGGCTTCGGCCGCATCCCCGAAGGGAGCGTCCCCAAGGGCTACTCGATCCCCAAGGACGCCGACCCGAAGGCCCGAAAGGCCATCGAGTGGGCGATGCACCAGCTCGGCACGCTCTACCAGTGGGGCGGATCCTGCACGAACGCGCACGGCCCCGACCCCATGGGCCGCTGCGACTGCTCCAGCCTGATGCAGCAGGCGTACGCCCATGCCGGCATCACGCTCACCCGCACCACATACACGCAGGTCAACGAGGGCAAGGCGGTCTCGCCCGCTCACCTCAAGACCGGCGACCTGATCTTCAGCCGCGGCACCGCCGCCCGGCCCGAGCACGTCGGCATGTACATGGGCGAGGGCCTCGTGATCGAGGCACCGCGCACCACCAAACCGGTCCGGATCACCCCGATCAAGGACTGGGACATTCTCGCCGCCCGCCGCGTCCTCTGACCCCGGTCAGCCCGCATGTAGGTTCCGAAAAGAGATGACGGTGTCCAAGTGATCTGTCGTCAATGTGTCGGTCGGCGCTCTCTTTTCGGGCCGGTTCTCGCGCCGCACCGAAGTCACATCCAGAGTCTGAGGTCCAGCCTTTCGTTGGGTTTGCCCTGCCGCACGGCCAGGTTACGGCTGGTCGTGGCCTATGTCCTGGTGTCAGAGGGATCTGACACGAAAGGGCGGGTCGCGGTGGGCAAGTACGAGGACGCAGCAACGACAACTGGTCGGACGACCCGGGCCGTCTACCGGAAGGCTGACGGGCGGCTGGCCGAAGTTGACTGGGACCGGTTGCTGGTGGACGAGGTGGCGGATGGGCTGCCGGTGCGCGAGTTCCGCTGGTACCGCGGCCGGAAGCACTATTCGGGCTGGTACCACGCGTCGACGGCGGGAGGGCTGGTGGCCTACGAGAGCCGTCTGGAGCTGGCCCGGATTTTGCTCGCGGACTTCGACCGGAGCGTCGTACGCATCGCGGCTCAGCCATTCCAGCTGGTCGGACGTGATGGGAGTCGCCTCCGCCGCCACGTTCCTGATCTGTTCCTGGTCCACACCGATGGTCTGGCGACCGTCGTGGATGTCAAAGCCCCCTCACGCATGAAGGACCCCAAGGTGATTGCTCAGTTCGACTGGACACGCCGTCTGTGTTCGGACCGCGGCTGGGCCTATGAGACCTGGTCGGGGGCCGAACCGGTGGTTGTGGAGAACGTGAGGTTCCTGGCCGGCTATCGGCGCCGTCTGCTGCTGGAGGAGACGGTGCTGGCCGAGGTGCTGGAAGCGGCCGGTCGTCAGTCGACGATCGGCGGTGTCGAGGCGGCCTTGGCGAGCCGCTATCCGGGCGAGGTGGTCCGGCCCGCCGTCCTGCACCTGGTGTGGTGCGGTGGTCTCACGGCGGACCTGCGCCAGCCGCTGGCCGGGACGACCGCCATTCGGGCGGCGGCGTGAGCGGGCAGGCAGTGACGGTCATGCCGGGAGGCCGTCTGTTCTTCGAAGGCGACGTCGTCGAGGTCATGGAGCTCGACGGGCTGCAGGTGACGGTGCGCAATGAGCGCACGGACGGCTTCAGTGTGATTCCGCTGGGCCGTCTGGCGGCCGGGGCACGGGCCATGGACGTCGCCGTCGACCCTACGTTGGAGGGTGTCGGCGTGTTGCTGGCGGGGCTGTCTGCTGCTCAGCGCACGGCACTGGGCGAGCGGGCCGGGCATGTCAGGGAGGTCCTGAGCGGATATCGGGCCGGACACGCTGAGGCGGCCGTGGCGGGCGAGCCGCGGCCAGGGTTCGATCCTGACCTGCCGCTTCGCGACCGGATCGCGGCGAAGGCTGCGGAGTTGGATGTCTCGCCGCGCACGCTGGAGCGGTGGCTGAACGCCTACCGGGCCAGCGGTGAGGCGGGACTGGTGGACACCCGCGCGGTCAGGGGCCGGGGCCGCAGTGTCGATTCGCGGTGGGAGGAGGCGGTGCGCCGGGTGCTGGCGGAGTCGGTGAATGCCTCGACGCCGACCCGCTCGGCCGTGCTGAAGCGGGCCGGGGAGCGTTTGGTGGACGAGTACGGCAAGGACGTGGTGCCGCTGCCGTCCCGGAGCACGGCTTATGCCCGGCTGGCCGAGTTGGCCAAGGGCACGAACGCGGTGTCGGGCAGTGCGAAGGCTCGCCGGTCGATCGCGCACCGTCCGCAGGGCACCTACGGGCGGCTGCGGGCGAGCCGGCCGGGTGAGTACGTGGTGCTCGACACCCAGGACCTGGACATCTATGGCATGGAGCCGGTGACTTGCCGGTGGGTTCCGCTCCAGCTCACCGTCGCGCAGGACCTGTTCTCCCGGTGCATCGTCGGGCTGCGGGTCACGGCCTGCTCGACGAAGGCGGTCGATGTCGCCGGGGTGCTGTTCGAGGCCATCTGTCCGCCGCTGGACCAGGCGGCCCGGACGGGGCTGGCGCCCTATCACGGGCTCTGGGACGAGGTGGTGTTCACTGAGGACGCGCCGCGCCCGGGCCGGGGGTTGTGTCCGCCGGAGACGCTGGTGATCGACCACGGGCGGGCCTTCATGTCCGCTCATGTCATCGGGGTGTGCACCCGGCTGGGCATGTCGATCCAGCCGGCCCAGCCGAAGAAGCCCACCGACAAGCCGACCGTCGAACGCTTCTTCCGCACCCTGCGCGAGGGGCTGATCCAGCACCTGCCCGCCTACAAGGGGCCGGACGTCCACAGCCGCGGCGAGGCGGTCGAGGAGGCCGCGTTCTTCTACCTCCACGAGGTGGAGGAGATCATCCGCGAGTGGGTGGCCGAGGTCTATCACCGGCGCGAGCATGACGGGCTGGTCGTCCCGCAGTGGCCGAAGCTGTCGCTGTCGCCGCTGGAGATGCTGCGCATCGGTCTGGCACGGGCAGGCCGACTGCGCATGCCGGCCTCGCCGGACCTGGCCTTCCAGTTCCTGGCGGTCAAGGCGCGCACGATCCAGCACTACGGCGTCGAGGTCGACGGGCTGCGTTACAACGGCCCAGTCCTGGACGGCTACCGCAACGCGCCCAGCCCCTACGGAAGCGGGTTCGGCAAGCAGTGGCCGATCCACGTCAATCCGGACGATGTCCGCTTCGTCTACTTCCAGGACCCCGACAACGCTTCCTGGCATGCGCTGGAGTGGGAACACGCGCCCGCGTTGTCCATGCCGTTCAGCGGCGAGGCCGCCGCCTACGCCCGTCGGCTCGCCGCCCGCCAGGGCCGCCACGTCGACGCCGCGCAGGCCCTGGCCGACCTGCTGGCCCGTTGGGACCAGGGCATGGTCACCGACCGTCGCGAGCGCCGCATGGCAGTGCGGCTGTCGGCCGAACGCAGTGCCCTGGCCCTGCCTGCGCTGCCCGAACAGAGCGGCCCGGCCGCCCCGGCCGGACTGCGGCTGGTGGCGGAACTGCCCGCCGGGGACGCCGATACGGAGGACGAGATCTTCGACGTCCCGGACGGTGACGACTTCTACTCCGACGCCTTCGAGGTGATCGAGTGAAGCAGCCGAACCTGTTCAGCCTCTCCCGCAAGGAGGGCTGGCGCCGCTACGCCGACGCTCCCGCCCGGCAGCGGCCCGAACGGCTCACCCGTGCCCAGCTGAAGGCTCTCGGCGAGGAGGCGGCCGAGGACTACAACGACGCCCGCCACGACTGGCACGCGAACTTCGGCATCATCAACACCCCACAACTGTCCACTATTCATGAGGAGTTGGACCAGATCGTGGTCAGCAATCGGCAGGACGGCGACCGCATCCGGTCCGCGGCGGTCATCGACGCCCTGCCCGGGCTGGGCAAGACCACCATCGCCAACCTCTATGGCCGCACCTTCGACCGGCAGCAGATGCGCCGCCTGTCCCCGGTGACCGACGGCGGACACGAACGCATCCCGGTCTTCCGGGTCGGCCTGACCTCCAACACCACCCTGCGCACGCTGAACCGGATGATCTGCGAGTTCTACGGGCACCCCGCCACCGACCGGGCCAATGCCGCAGCCCTGGCCAGCCACGCGCTGGACTGCGTGCTGTCCTGCGAGACCCAGCTCGGGATCATCGACGATATCCACTTCATCGACCTGGACCGCCGTGACGGGCTGGCGGTGTCCAACCATCTGAAGTGGCTGGCCAACGAGCTGCCGGTGACCTTCATCTATGTCGGGGTGGGACTGGCCGAGCGGCGGTTCTTCGCCGATGGGCTGACCGGGAAGAACACTGTGCTGGCCCAGACCGCCCGCCGCTGGACCCGGCTCGGGGTGGACCCGTTCCGCCTGGACACCGACCATGGCCGCAAGCACTGGCGGAGCCTTTTGAAGACCACCGAGTCCCGTCTGGTCCTGGCCGAGCATCGGCCGGGCATGCTGGTGCGGCTGGCGGACTACCTTTTCGAACGCACCAGCGGGCACGTTGGGTCGTACTTCACCCTGGTCCTGCGCGGCTGCTATCGCGCGATCCGCACCGGCAGCGAGACGCTCGACCGCACGGTTCTCGACGGAGTCCGGCTGGATGAGGCATCCGAACAGGCCCGTCGGCAGATGGCCGCCGCCTTGGCTCATGGCACGATGCCCTCCGCGCTGGGGGACACGACATGAGCGAGACGCGTGTGCTGCCCCTGCGGGTCGGCATCCTGCCGGGTGAGGGACTGGACAGCTGGCTGGAGGCACTCGCCCGCCGCAACGGGCTGACGTTCCCCGGCTTCCTGTCCGTGCTCGGCCTGCCCCGCGACTACATGACCCGGCGCCTGGTCACCGGCATCGCCTCCGACCAGCTGCGGATCCTGGAGGCCCGCACCGGACTTCCGGCAGGACGGCTCGATCAGGCTGTGGTCCGCCCCGGTTTCCCGTTCGGGCCGCAGCGCCAGCGGCGCTGCCGGTTCTGCCCACAGTGTCTGGCCGAACGCGAGGGCCGCTGGACGCTGTCGTGGTGGATGCCCTGGACGCTCGCCTGCCTGCGGCACGGCACGCTCCTGCACGATGAGTGCCCCGGCTGCGGCGAGGGCGTCCGCGTCCGGCTGCCCAGCCGCACCCATCTCACCCCGCCCGCGACCTGCACCTGGCGGCCCGACGGCCAGTCGCCCGTCTGCGGCACGGACCTCACGGGCGCCGAACCACTGCCTCTGGCGCCCGGTCATCCGCTGCTCGCCGCCCAGCAGTGGGTCAACGAGCAGACCGGCCACGCGGACGCTGCCCGAGCTCACGCCATGCTCTCGGACCTGCATGCCTGCACCGTCTGGGTGATGCGCACCGTCACCGAGGCCGACCTCGCCGGCATGGGCCCGCTGGTGGTCCGCTCCTGGAGCCTGCGTCCCCGTGACCTGCGCAGTCCCGCCCAACGAGTTCAGCACCTCCCAGCCGCTGTCCGCGGCGTCATCGCCCACACCGCCCACCCGCTGCTGGACGGCGACGAGGCAGCAGGCATCTTGGCCCTCCGCTCGCTGCGCGAGCGGCAGGACACCAAAGGCAAGGTCATCCCCACGGGCATGACGGCGGCCCACTGGACCGCCCTCACCTGCGCGACCCGCAGCCGTTTCCTGCGCGCGGGCGACCGGCACATGGGCGCCATCGACCGGCTGCGTTATCTCTCCCCCACTCCGCACGCGCAGACCCCGACACGAGGTGACGCGCGAGTCACCGGCCGCGTCCGGCACCTCCCACAACTGCTCTGGCCCGGCTGGAGCGTTCGACTCATCCCTCAGCAGGGCATGAAGGAAAACCTGTTCCGCGGGATCGCCTCCGCTCTCCTACTGATGCCCCGCGAGGCAGCCCGCAGCTCCCGCCAGGTCACTGACCGCCTCCACCCCCACCTTCCCAACGCCATCACCATCACCCTGCAAAGGAGCCTGCACAGCGGCCACCCCGACGTGCTGACCGCGCTCTGCTCCCTCGCCGTCCACCTGGACGAACACGGCAGTCCGATCGACTACGAACGGCGACGCACCGCGGTTCCGCCGGCCCCGCTGACGGAGGACACCTGGCGGCAAATGTGTTTCACCACCGGCTGCCAGCCCGGCGACAGGATCAACGCCAAAGCGCACACCCCTCGCTACGTTCACGCCCAGCGCTACCTCTACCAGCTGCTGACCGGCGCCGATCTCCACGATCCCCGCTATCCGCTGTCCCTGAAGAACAACACCGACCGCGGCCGCTACCTCGCCTTCACCTTCAGCCTGACCACCCCGCAGCGCGAGGCCCTGCATGACCACGGGCGCACGGTGCTGGACGGCCTCGGCATCGATGAACCACTCACCTGGGAACCACCTCACGACCTCGCGGACGGCCTCGACCTGCCCGGACGCAACCCCCATGACATCGACCTCGACACCGTCCACCGCATCGTCATCGCCGAACAGCGAGCCCCCGGCGACGCCGCCCGAGAACTGAACACCACCCTCGCCCACATCCGATTCGCCCTGGAACACGTCGCGACCGAACCGCAGGTTTGGACAGGCAAAGCCTCTCCGCTGGCCGCCTGGCGCCTGCGCGAACGAGCCCGCCAGATCTTCACCAGCGACTTCCTGCACCGCGAATACACCGAAGGCGGCAATACCCTCACCCAGATCGCCCGCGCGACCGGCTTCCCCCGCTATGTCGTGGTCGAACACGCGCAGGCTCACAGCATCACCATCTACCGGACCCGCCGCCCCACCCCCATCGACGAGGACTGGCTGCGCGAGCAATACCTCACCCGCAAACGCTCAACCGGCGACATCGCCCGGGAGGTCGGCGTTGAGGACGAGACGATTCGCCGCCGGCTCCGACAACTCGACGTCCCCCTGCGTCCGCAGGGCGTTCACAGCCGCACCGTGATGCTGGCCCCGCTCGACACCGCCCTGCCCCACGACATCCGCCGAGCGGTCGAAGGCACACTGCACGGCTGGCACCGACTGCACCGCTTCCACATCGCGATGGCCTTTCCGTCTCTGGAAACGGCGGCGAGCTACCTCAAGGCCGAACGCAGCGCCCTCGTGACCCAGTTCCAGCGACTCGAACGCGACCTCGGCACCGACCTCTTCCACCGATCCGCCTTCAACAAGCCCCAACGCCCCAGCGCACGCGGCCAAGTGCTGCTGCGTGACCTCGCGCACGAACGGGTCCAGGAACTCATGCGCACCGCCCTCACCAGCGACCAGTTCTTCGCCATGCCCGACGAAGGCACTCTCGCCCGGGCGATGGAGAGCCTCCGCACCCGTCGGCCACCCAGCCCCCTCCGGCCCTACGACAACATCCCGGTCCCACGCATCCGGATCCGAGCCGAAACGCTCACACTCCTGCGGGATCTCGTCGACCACGCACCCACCGAATTCTTCGGATCCCAGGTCAGCGCAAGGACCGGTCTCAACCAAGGCAGCATCTCGGACCGACTCCGCCAACTCGAACAGGCCGGCTGGCTCGCCAGCAGGCCCGAAGACGACGCCAGCTGGCTCAGCCGCGCAACTCCAGGACGCGGCGCGGGACGACGCCGCACCTACTACACGCTCACCGCCGCGGGACGCCGAGCCGCGGAGCACGAACTCCAGCAACGTGCACCGCAGCTCACGCCTCTCCCTGCCGCACGGGCAGAGCGCGATATCGATCGAACGCCTCGCGAGCATCCGGAACGAACTCCCGATGCCGGACCAGGTCGGCCAGTTCGGACTCAGTCAGCCAGTCATGCCAAGCGACCTCCGAAGGGTCGGGCTGGATCGGTTCCGTGACGACGACCTCATGCAGACCGAGCCAATACGGGCTGATCACGCCCTCGCACAAGAACTTGAACAGGAAACGAGGACGGGCATGAACACCCAGCTCTTCCAGCAACTCCCGCGCAGCAGCATCCTCATACGACTCGGCCACGTCCACGGCGCCTCCGAGCATCCAGTTGATCTGCCCCGGGAAACGAGTGTCATCGTCCGGGCGGCGGTGGACAAGGAACCGCCCCGCACGGTCGCGGCACACGATCGTCGCGATGCGATGCAGCCACCGCTGACGGATCGCCTCCCCCCTCTCCACAACAGCCAGAACCTCGTCACGCTCGTCAACCCGCTCAACAAGTTCACCCACGATCCAGCCCTACCGGCTCGCAGCCGCGCCGACACGAGCCAGCACCACGTCGGCCAACTCCTGCGGGGTCAGCTCGCCGTCCAGAAACACGGTGTCGCTGGGCAGGGTGTCGGCAGCGGCCATGCACGGCGCGATCTTGTCCTTGCACCAGCGCCGAACCTTCTCGTCCTGCTCAGGGTTGTCCGGGGTGAAGCTCCGGCCGTCGATCCTCTGCTCCAGAACCTCTCGGGAGACCTTGAGGAAGAAGTGGTGGACGTCGATGCCCGCATCCGTCAACGCGCCGAAGATCTCACCGACATAGCCGGGGTTGACCAAGGTCATGGGGACCAGAACCGGACGTCGGTACTCCTCAACCAACCCCACCGCCAGGTCGGCGACCTGCCGCCGCCACAGTCGAAGGTCCTGGAAGTCACCGGTCGGCACCTCCACGATCTCCCGCAGCACATAGCCGACCATCTCCGGGTCATAGATCAGGGCCTCGGGCCATCGCGGACGCAGCTCGTCCACCAGCGTGCTCTTCCCGCTGCCGAACGCACCATTCACCCAGACGATCAACGCGATCCTCCCCGCCCCGGTTGCCAGGCCCGCGCATCGAGCCCGGCACGTCGGATCAGCATGCCGCGCGAATTAGATGAGGGCGAACACCATTGCAGATCATGCCCGAAAGATCGCCAAGTGGGACCGGAACCCGCTGCCGAACTGGGTCACCTCACGTTGTCGAAGCCACCCCACGAGCCCTGCGGGCTCGGGCAGCTCCGCCCGAGCCCGCATCCAGCCCGAAGAAACCGACAACCGGGCTGGACAAACGCACCGACAGATCGTCGAGACAACCACGCAAGGCCGCAGGTCATCGCAGCGTCGGCCGACAAACCAGATCGGAACCTACACCGCAGGCCCGCAAGCCGCCGTCGCCAGGACCTCGCCAGTGGTCTGCCCGATAGCCGGGCTCGGAGGCCAACCCCCTCCGCGCTCCCGTCTCGCCCGGCGAACCGCCCAGCAGGACGAATCGAACGGCCCACTCTCTATCTCCCAACCCCCGGAGCATCCACGTGACAATCCCCTCCCGCGTCCGGCGCGCCCTCGCGGCCAGCTCGATCGGCCTCGCAGTTGCCGCCGGCGGCCTGGCCAGCGCCTCCACAGCCCAGGCGTACGACACCGGCCACACGACGATCTCGTGCAAGGCGGTCAAGGTCCACAAGGATCCTTCGAAGAAATCCGCCGTCGTGGGCATCGCCTACCGGCACAACAAGGTCGCCTATAACCAGTTCGCGTACAAGCGCGCAGAGAAGACCTGGCACACCCGCGACGCGGTGACCCCGAAGTCCGACGGCAAGAAGATCCGCGGATACATGATCTACGACTGCGTCAACCCGTACGAGTCGAACACGGCACCGAAGCCGCCGATTCCGAAGTAGCGCGCCCCGACACCCCTCCCTGGCCCCGAGCAGAAAAGGCGGCTTCGAAGCCGCGCCCCGGCCCGAGGACTGGACTCTCCCCGCCTCTGCCCGACGCAGGTCCGGGCAAGCCGCCGCCGCGGCCACTTTCGCGCCCCGAGCGCACGTCCCCCTCCGCTTCGCTTTTCCCGCCGGCCCTCACCTGGCCCGCGTATGCAAGGAGCCCGCCACGCCTATGTCCGTCCCTCTCGCAGACCGCGTCATACAGCTCGCCTACGACCCAGGAATCTCGCCCAAGGGCGGCGGGTTGCCTGGCCTCGCCGTGCTGAAGAACGTGGTCAACAGCATCAACATGTTCGGGATCATCGCCGTCGTCGGCGCCCTCGCCGTCTCGCTCGGCGTATGGGCCTGGGGCCACCACACCGGTGGACACCAAGCCGAGGCCAACGGGAAGAAGGGCGCCGTCGTCGCCGCCGGCGCCGCCCTCGGTCTGGGTGCCGCGAACGGCATCGTGGCCTTCTTCTCCGGCCTGGGATCACAGGTCCACTGATGCGGAAACGCTTCCCCTCCTCTTCGCTGTCCTCGTACGGCGCGGGCTGGTCTGCCAACCGGCGCATCGCGATCGTCGCTGCTGCCGTCACCGGCCTGCTCGCCCTCGCCGGGATCGTCGCCCTGCTGACCGGCGGCGGCAACGACCACCAAGCCCCGGACAGTGCCGCGCCCGCCCCGACTGGCAGCCCGTCCTCCTCCGAGGCCGCCCCCAAGCCTTCCTCCGGATCTGGATCGGTGCCCAAGCCTCCGCAGATCTCCGAACCGGTCGCATACGCCAAGGCAGCGTCCCAGATGCTGTGGTCCTACGACACCCGCTACACCAGCCGCGACCAGCAGCTCGCCGGCATGCGCGCCTGGATGACCACCGAGACCAAGTACGCCGACTGGACATCGGTCGCCGGCCAGGTCCCCGACCCGGTGCTGTGGTCGCGGATGGCCGACCAGGATCAGCACGCCACCGCCCACATCACCGAGGGCCACTACCCCGGCGCGTTCAAACAGGCGCTGGCCGAGGACCCGTCCGCGATCACCGAGGCGTACATCTACGTCGTCACCGTCAACGGCAAGCAGACGCTCAGCTGGAAGAAGGGTGGGGGCGGAGCCGAAGAACGGGCCGTGACCCTCGCCGTCCAGTGCCGCCCGAACCACGACTGCACCCTGGCCGCCATCGCACCGAGCGTCACACAGTGACCCGCGCCTGAGACAAGAAAGGAGGAGTAACTCCTCGTGGGTTTCTGTGATTTCCCCCTGGCGGGCAAACTGTGCGCCGTCGGCGACGCGGTGGACTTCGCCTCGGACCCCGGCAAAGCCATCGGTAACTGGATGGCGAAGTCCGCCGGTGAACTCGCAGCCGCAGCAGCCGACCTGGCCGCCGAGGCCGTCGACACCACCACCAAGGTCGATCTGAACGCCGGGTGGTTCCGCGACAACTACGAAACGCTGTTGCCGCTGGGCCTGGTCCTGCTGGTCGCCACCTTCTGCGCGCAGCTGGTCCGGGCCGCCATCAGACGCGACGGACAAGCCCTCACCCAAGCATTCACTGGCACCGCGTCCGGAGTCCTGTTCGCCTTCTGCGCCATCGCCCTGACCACAGTCGCCATCGAGGTCGTGGACGCCGTCAGCGACGGCCTGTTCAAAGCCGCACACCTGGACATCGAATCGGCCGTGCGCCGAGTGGTAAAGGTCAGCCAAATCGGGGCGCTGTCCGGTCTTGGCTGGCTCGTCCCGGTCGTCACCGGGCTCGGTGCCGCCATCGGCGCCTTCCTCTACTGGTGCGTGATGATGGTCCGCAAGGTCGGCATCCTCGTCATGGTCACCCTCGCGGTCTTCGCCTCCGCCGGCGGCGGCTGGGAAGTCGCCCGACGTTGGCGCAAGGGCTGGATCGAAGCCACCGCCACCCTCGTCGTCTCCAAGCTCCTGATGACCGTCATCTTCGTCCTCGGTATCGCCGCCATGGGCAAGACCGAAGCCGAGGACGGCATCGCCGCGCTCGCCGACGTCATGTCCGGCATCGTGATCATGATCTTGGTGCTGTTGTGTCCGTACGCCGTCTTCAAATTCGTGCACTGGGCGGCCGACGGCACCGACGGCGAGTCCATCCACCGTGCCGGTGGCGCCGGGGCCCAGATCACCAAGGCCCACGCCGAGAAGGCCGCCCGCAAGGCCGCCGCAGCCGCGGCCACCGCCGGAACCGGTGGCGCCGCAGCCGGAGCGGGCGCCGCACCGCAGGGCCCCGATGCCGGCGGAGGCTTCCCCGGCGACGTCGCCGCCAACCCGACCGGCGGAGGCACAGAAGGCAAGGACGGTTCGCAGGGCGGCGGAACGGGAGGCTCGCCCGGCGGTGATGCCGTCAAGTCCGGCCTGGAGAAGGCCGTCCAGCCCGCGCCGACCAGCGTGTCCGACGACACTAGCGGCCAGGTGGGAGGCAGCCCCGGACCCGGCGGATCCGGCGCGAATGCCGCGTCCGGCCAGGGCGGCGGATGGCAGACCACTCCGCCGACAACGACACCGCCTCCGCAGGGCGCACCCCCGTCCTCCGGCTCACAGGACGCCGCGTCGAGTGGGTCGGCTCCGCCGCCGCCTCCGACCGGCCTCTGACCCCTGCCCGACGCCCGGGGGCGGGACGTGCACACCACCTCCCGCCCCCGGACTCCACCCGCGCCACCAGGACCCGCCCCCAATGACTGATCTTTCTGTCGCCCCGGTCACGGTGAAGTTCCCATACCGGAGCCGCCGCGGCATCCTCCTCGGCCTCTCCCTGCCCCAACTCGTCCTCGTCTCCTGCACGCTGGCCCTGCTGCTGATGACGGTGATCTCCACCGGACTGCTCGGCGCTCTCGCCCTGGCACCGCTGTGGGCGGCATCCGGTGCACTGGTCGCGATCCGCCGGCACGGCCGCTCCCTCATCGACTGGGCACCGATCGTCACCCGGTACGCGCACCGCCGCCGTACCGGCCAGACCCTCTGGCTCGCCCGGCCCGTCACCCGGCCCCGGCAGGACGGCGTCCTCCATCTGCCCGGCACCGCCGCTTCCCTCAAGGTCGTTACCCCCGGCGATTCCGCCAACGGAGCTGCGGCCGTCCACGACCCGCACCAGCAGACCCTGACCGCCATCGCCCGCGTCAGCAGCCGTGCTTTCGCCCTCCTCGACCCGGCCACCCAGAACCACAACGTGAGCAGCTGGGGGCGCGCGCTGGCAGGTATCGCCCGCACCGGGCACGTCGCCACCGTGCAGGTGCTGGAGCGCACCGTGCCCGACAGCGGTGACACGCTCACCCGCCACTGGACCCAGAACGGGCAGCCCCAGGCCCCCGTCGCCGGACAGGTCTACTCCGAACTGGTCGCCTCGGCCGGCCCGGCCGCCGCTCCGCACGAGACGTACCTCGCCATCTCCCTCGACCTCAAGGCCGCCCGGCGCCTGATCAACCAAGCCGGCGGAGGGCTGCCCGGAGCGTTCACCGTCATGCAGCAGACCACCGCCTCCATCGCTCAGGCCGCCCGCAACGCCGGCCTGATGGTCACCGGATGGCTGAGCGCGCGGGAGATCGCCGCCGTCATCCGCACCGCCTACGACCCGAAGGCGCTCGCCGCGCTCCAGCAGTGGTCCGAGACCGGCCGTGCCGAGGCCGCCCCTGCAGCCGCCGGTCCCGTCGTGCAGTTCGAGGAGTACGACCGCCTCGCCACCGACAGCGCGCGGCACGCGACGTACTGGGTGGAGAACTGGCCGAGGACCGAGATGGGGGCGGGGTTCCTGCACGGGCTGATGTTTACGGCCGGCGTGCGTCGCAGCCTGTCCCTTATCTACGTGCCGCAGGGGCTCGAGTCGGCACTGCGGGACGTCCAGCGCAAGAAGGCCGCGATCATCGCCGACGCCAACGAGCGCGCCCGCCGCGGGCAGGTCGACTCCGAAGAGGATTCCGTCGAGTACGCCGACGTCAAGACCCGCGAACGCCAGCTCATCGCCGGGCACGCGGACGTGGCCCTGACCGGCCTGGTCACCGTCACCGCCGAGACCGATGCCCTCCTGGACGCCGCCTGCGCTCAGATCGAGACCCACGCCGTCACCTCCGGAGTCGATCTCCGCAGGCTCAACTACCAGCAGCCGGACGCCTTCGCCCTCTCCGCGCTCCCGCTCGCCCGCACCGCCCTGTGAACCAGCCGCGCCCGTGCGCGCCCTGGCCCACTGCAATCCGGATCACCCGCGACGGGACGCCTGTCGCCGCCCTGCCGACCGGCAGGAAGGACCACCACCTTTGACCTCTCCCCCGCGCCCCGACGACGCGCACCCCTACCTCCGCGCCGCGAGCGCCGGCATCCGCCACCACGCACGAGCCCTGGCGCCGTCGGACGCAGACCTGCCCAGGCCCGTGGACCGTCTACACATCGACGTACTGCACGCCCACCTCACCGCTCTGCTCCAGCTTCTGGACCGGCTCGCCGACCACACCCGGCCCCCGCACCCAGCCGCCGGACGTCACCTGGCCACCGCACACACCAGGCTCTGGCAGGCCACCACCGAAGTCCACGCCGCCTTCCACCTGCTGCCCGGCACGACCGAGGCCACCGCCAGGACGAGCGCCTGTCATCCGGAACGGCTTCCCGATGGCCCGCCCGTGCTGACGATCTGCCAACGCCACCTCGCCGCCGGACACGTCGTCCGCCGCAAGACCACCCCCACCGACCTCCGCCCGCACACCACGGCCTGCGTGCGATGAGCACCACCCGCAGAATCGAGGGCCCCCGATGAGCCACCGGCCCGCCCGTCGCGCCCGCCGCGCGTCCGCCAGCCCGCTGTTCACCCCCCACGGCACCGACCGCGCCAGCCGCAAGGCCGCCCGCCGCCAGCTCGCCGAGGCCGCCGCCAAAGCCCGCGCGGAAGCCAGTGCCCACCAGAGCGAAAGCACCCGCTCCGAGCAGCAGATGCCCGCCTCGCTCTACCCACCGAGCGGGCGCCCTGGGCCCGCCTCCGCCCGCGGGAACCGGCTGAAACTTCCCGCCCACCGCATGACCACCGCCGTCGCGGCCGGCGCCTATCCCTTCCTCGCCGAAGGCGGACTCGGCGCCGAGGGCATCTACATCGGTCGCGACGTCCACGCCGAGGCGTCATTCGTCTTCGACCCGTTCGCTCTGTACGGCAAGGTCGAGGGGTTCACCAACCCGAACCTGCTCCTCGCCGGCGTGATCGGCCAGGGCAAGAGCGCGCTGGCCAAGTCCTTCGCGCTGCGGTCAGTCGCCTTCGGATACCGCGTCTACGTCCCGTGCGACCCGAAGGGCGAGTGGACTCCGGTGGCCGAAGCCCTCGGCGGCCGGTGTGTCGCCCTCGGTCCCGGACTGCCCGGACGCCTGAACCCCCTGGACGCGGCCCCGCGCCCGGACAGCGTGGCCGAGTCCGACTGGGTCGGCGAGATCCGCAAGCGGCGCCTGCTCCTGCTCGGCTCCCTGGCCCGGACCGTCCTGGGCCGGGACCTGATGCCCATGGAGCACACCGCGCTGGACGTCGCCCTCGATGCCGTCGTCACCCGCGCCGCCGACACACACCGCACCCCGCTCCTCGGCGACATCGCCGCCACCCTCAACAACCCGAACGACCTCGACGAGGCCGCCGGGATGATGTCGGGGCAACTCGGTGACGCAGCCCGCGACCTGGCCCACGCCATGCGGCGCCTGGTCCACGGCGACCTGGCCGGCATGTTCGACGCCCCCTCCACCGTGAGCTTCGACCCGAGCGCGCCGATGCTCACCATCGACCTGTCCCGCCTCGGCGGCTCCGGGGACGACACCGCCCTCGTCCTCGCGATGACCTGCGCGAGCGCCTGGATGGAATCCGCCCTCTCCGACCCTGGCGGCGGCCGACGCTGGATCGTGTACGACGAGGCATGGCGCCTGATGCGGCATGTCGGCCTCCTCCAGCGGATGCAGGCCCAGTGGAAGCTCAGCCGCGGCCTCGGCATCGCCAACCTCATGGTGATCCACCGGCTGTCCGACCTGCTCACGGCTGGCGACGCCGGATCACAGGGCCGCGCCCTGGCCGAGGGCCTCCTGGCGGACTGCTCCACCCGGATCATCTACCGCCAGGAGACCGACCAGCTCCACGCCGCGGCCTCCCTGCTCGGCCTGACCTCCGTCGAGATGGACGCCATCGCGCACCTCAACCGAGGGCGCGGCCTGTGGAAGGTCGCCGGCCGATCCTTCATCGTGCAGCACCTCCTGCACAGCCACGAACTGGCGCTCTTCGACACCGACGCCCGCATGCACTGACCAAGAGGACCGTGAACCCCGACTTCCCGCGCGACCTGATCCCGCGCGACGACGCCCTGCACCTCATCCACGCACTCCACGCCGTGAAGGACAAACTGCACGACGCCGCCCAGCGGTGGGAGCTGCTCGACGAGAACGGGCACGTTCCGGCCGCGCCGTCCTACACCGCGCTGCTCCAGCACGCCACCGACGCGCAGGACCTCTCCCGCGATGTCCTCCGGCTGGCCGCTGACTTCGCCCGGAGCCCCCACCACACCACCCGGACCGGCCGGACCGTCCTGAAGCACCTCGCCTCGGCGGCGACCATCTCCAGCCACGCAGCCCCGCACTTCACCGAGACCGCGGAGAACGCCCTGGTCCTGCCCCGGACCGCCAACCCCATCGACCGGCACTACCTCACGAATCGCATGGTCATCGACCACGCCTCAGCGCGCGCTTTTCTGCGGCGTGCCTCGGAGTTCCTTGGCGACGCAGCCAAGGAACTCGACGACCACCTCGGCGTCCAGCGCTTCCTTGCGCCTCTGACCCGCCGGGAGGGACCGCCAGAGCCTCCGCCGTCCCGGCCTGGCGGTTTCCACCGCTGACCGCGCCGGAGCCGTGAATTGTTCGTGCAACAGATCGCCACTCCGGCGCAGTTCGACCGCAGCGACCTGCAGCCCGCACCAGCCCGAAGGACTCCTGCATCATCCCCCGCGACCCAGACTTCGATCTCTACGACAACGTCGGCCGCGACGCCGACCAGATCCATGCCGCCCGGTACAACCTCGCCACCGACAACGACCTGAAGCGGTGGGCACGACGGGACGCACGGGCCTTCCGTGACGCACACCCGCTGCCCGACCAGCCCTGGGCCGCACCCCACCTCGGCCCGTACCTGGACGCCCTCACCGCGGCCCGGACCCCGGCGGAGATCGACGCGGTCACCGACCACGTCCTGGACGCCGCCGAACCTGCGCTGCGCGCCCTGAGCAACTACCTCATCGCCGCCGCCCGGTGGCGGCGCGAGAACCACGACGCTGTTGAGGGATCCCCCTCACACCTGCTGATGACAGCGGCCAGCCGGGCGCTGTCCGCCCTCGCTCTCGCCGACGAAGCCGGTCTGAACAGGCTGCGCGCCGCCTATGACCCGGCCCCCGCCCCCACAGCGCCGGCCGACGTCTCGCGTGGAGCTACCGCGAGCCTGCCGCCCGCTCCCCCCTCCACCGGCCCCGCGCCTCGCCGTTAGCTCTCCATCGGCCGTGCCCGTGCGCGCCCTGACCCACTGCACTCCGGATCACCCCGACGCCACAGCCGTCGCAGCTCTGCCTGCCGGCAGGAAGGATCACACCCTTTGACCTCTCCCCCGCGCCCCGACGACCCGCACCCCTACCTCCGGGCCGCAAGCGGCGGCAGCCGCAGGAGGAGCCATGGCCGCTGACGAAACGACCACCCCGGAACCCCGCCCGGTACCGCTCGCGCCGCTTCCCGACCACCGCAACGTGCACACGCCGTGGTGGCAGGAGCTGTGGCGTCGCCACGCACACGTCATCACTCCACTGCGGGCACGCGGACTGCAGTGCGACATCGAATTCGGCCTCAGCACCTACAACGTGCGCGTCTCGCTCCCCGACGACAGCTACCTGGTCATCAGTCCGCCGCACGACCCGCCCTCCGAGCGACCGCCCGGAGACCCGGAGGGTTGGATCGCCACTCGCGAGCACCCCGACGACCAGACGCTGTTCCAGGTCATCTACGACTCGGCTCCCTCCGACGACCCCAGTGCTCCCCAGCGGCCCGAAGCCCGCCACGGCGGCAGCGCCCAACCTCTGATCGAGGCGATCGACCACCGCCTCGCCCAGCTCGGGCTGAAACCGCACCACGTCTTGCCCCACGAAAGCTCACACGTGCCCCCAGCCCAGCCGTCAGCCCCGCCCAAGGCCCGGGCTGTCCCCGGCACACCACACCCTGGCCCCCGCTACGTCTACGGCGACGCGCTACGCGATCTGACCGACCGGCTCAACGGAGTCGAGTCACCTGCGGATGCCGCTGCCCTGCTGCACCAGATCCTGGAACCCACTGAGGGCCTGCTGGCGCAGCTGGGCGAGTTCTTCGAAGCAGCCGGGGAGAAGGCCAAGGAAGCCGAGGAGGACGACGGCTTCGACCTTTCCTACGACCTCGCCGACGCAGCCGCCGAGATCCGCAACCTCTCCGAGGTCCTGCACGTGGCCGAGGACCGCATGCGGGCCCTCACTCCGCTCGCGCCGGCGCCGCGACTGCCCTCTACCCCGGCCAACGCGTCACCCCTTCCGCCATGGGTCCTCCCGCCTTCATCGCCGAAAGCCGCCCCACCGGCCAGGCGCACGTCCTGATTCCTTCCCCTGTGAACCCTTGGAGTCTCCATCCGCGCCGCCCGCCGTACCCTGCCGCTGATCATTGGCGCCGCCTGCCTCACCTTGGCCCTCACCGGGTATTCCGGCGAAGACGGCCCCGCCCAGGCCCGGCAGACGCCCAGCGCCAGCACCGCCCCGAAGCTCGCGCCCGCTCTCAGCACTGCCCAGGCCCGCGACGTCATCACCCGCTATTCCAAGATCAACAACGAGGCCAACGCCAACTGCGACCGGCGCCTGCTCGACACGGTCGAGGACGGACCGCTGTACGCGATGTCCGTCTCGGACTACACCGAGACCGAAGGGCTTCCCGCCAAGGACCGCAAGCCCTACAAGGCGTGGTCCTACGACGTCGCCGGCGCCAAGCTGTACATCCCGCGCCTGGCCGACAGACAGGAAGGCTGGTTCGCCGCCGCGCTCTCCAGCGAGAAGGGCAAGGCCCCCTCGCGACTGGTCGTGTTCGCCGAACAGCCCCAGCACAAGCGCTGGGAGATGGTGTCCGTCGTTGACCTCGACAGCCAGAAGCTGCCCGACGTCGCCCTCGACCGTGAGGGATACGCGACGGCCGACGCCGACGTTCTGCGTACTGCCGTGCTGGACAACTTCGCCACCGGAGGCACGAACAGCGGAAGCAAGTTCTTCGCGCCGACCAAGGCCAGCAAACAACAGGTCAAGGTCCACGACGAGACCGGCACCCGCTTCGGGAACCAGGGCACCACCGTCTTCGACGCAGCCGACAACCACTACAACGACGCCTACGCCCTCAAGACGGCAGACGGCGGCGCGCTGGTCCTCTTCTCCCACACGCACACCCAGACCGACTCCGTCGCGCACTCCGGCCTGCAGATCAACCCCGGCAAGGGCGACCGGGCCTGGCTCCACGACGTGCCCCGCACCTCCATCCGCTACACGTTCGTGTGCAACGACGCCGCCACCGTCCCCGCGAAGGCCGAGCCCTCCCGCCTGATCGGCTACACCTGCGCCCGCACCGACGCCTCCGGCCCCCCGGTCGCCTCCTGGTCACACCGCGCGTAACCGCACCCGCCTCCACTGCGACGGCTGCCGGACATCGCCCGCCCCCTGCTCGCTTCGGAGAACTCCCTGTCCACACACTCCTTCATCGCCCGCCCCGTCGGTACGGGGTACAGCGGCATCCACGTCCAGCTCGACGGCGTGCCCAGCCACCACCTCCCGCTTCTCCTGGCCGCCTACCAGTACAAGTTCGGACGCGACGTCGAGGCCATGGCCCAGCACCTCATCGACGACATCGCCGTCGGCTGGGACGAACTCGGCACCGATCTCCTCGACGACGCCCTGCCCACGCTCGTGGCCGCGCTGACCGGCGGCGAACACTGGCCCAGCCGGACCCTCGATCACCTGATCACTCCGGACGGCTCGCCCCCGGTGCGCATGACGGTCACCGACAAGACCGCCGGCGAACTGGGCATGCAGTGGGGCTACATCCTGCATCCGCAGGGCATCGAAGTGATCAGCATGGCTCACGCAGGCACGGGCCCTCTCGTCGCCTGGGACATCGACCCCAGCACCCCCTTCAGCGACCACTCGGCGCGCTGGCCCGCCATCACCACATGCCGGGCGCCCACCACCTCACGCGCCACGCGCCCGCCGCGGCCCGCTGCCGGTGCAGCGCCGACCGGGCCCCGCACGGCTGCCCGCCGCTGACCCTCACCGCCTCTCATTGCCGGAGATTTCCCTGCCCGCTCCCCTCATTACGGTCGTCATCGCCACCCGCCTGCGCGACGACCGCCTCGACTACCTGACCGCCATGCACGCCAGCCTCACCCGGCAGTCCGTGCCGTGGGAGGCCGTGATCGCGCTCGACGGCACCACACCCGAACGCCTGCCGGCCCCGCTCGCGCAGGACTCCCGCATCCGCACACTGACGCTGCCCCGGCCGGTCGGCGCCGCCTGCGCCAGGAACCTGGCCCTCACCCACGTGCGCACCCCCTACGTCAACTGGGCCGACGATGACGACCAGTTCACCGACGACGCCATGTCCGTACGGTTGGACACCCTGGAATCCACCGGGGTCGGCTGGTGCGCGGGCTGGAGCGAGGACCAGCACCCCGACGGCTCGACCACCCTGTGGCGCTGCCCCACCCCGCCCGGCCGGCACGAGGCCGGCGACGTGTGGACCTATTGGAAGTCGCCGACGGACACGATCCCCATCGGGCCGACCACGATCCTCGCCCGCACCGACCTCGTGCGCGCCGCGCCGATGGGCGGTCTCGTCCAGGGCGAGGACTACTGCGCGGCCCTCGGCGTCACCGCGCTCGCACCTGGAATCCTGCTGCCCATCCCCGTGTACAGATACCGCAAGCACCCCGGGCAGATGACAGCCCAGGTCGGATACGACCAGCTGGAGGCGGCGGCCCGGGAGCACGCCTGGGCGTACGGCCGCAGCCTGCGCGCCGTCCTGCGCGGTGGCGAGGACCTGGTCCGTGTCTGAGGCGCAGATCGTCCTGTCGCACAGCCGGGAGTCCGGGATCGTCGCCATCGCCTCGGGCGAGCAGTACCCGTGGGCGCACACCGCCCTCGCGGAGAGTGGCTTCCAGCGGGACGACGACGGCGTCTGGCACCTGCCCGCGGACGGCACCCAGACCACCGTGGTCGATCTGGTCACGTGCGCGAAGCAGCACCGCGCCAGCGTGCACACGAGCAGCCGCCGGTTCATCGGCGACGCCGCCCGCGACCTCGCGCGCCTGCTGCCCGGCCAGTGGCACGCCTCGGTCGAGATCTATGCGCACCCTGCCTGGCAGGAAGACCTGGTCCCCTGGATCTGGGACAGCGGCGAACTCGACCGCGCCGTCCAGAGCGAGCGGATCCCTTACGCCGCGGTCCTCACCGACGCGGCGCAGGGCACCACGCTCCTGTTCATCGAGCGTCCCGGCCGTCAACTCGATTACCTGGTAGGCGCCTTCTCGCCCGAGGGGCTCAAAGGGGGCTACGGCGATTCCCACGCCCCGCGCAGCATCGTCCTGCCGCCGGTCCCCGGACGGGCTGCCCAGGCCCTCACCGACCGGTACCTTCCCGCCTACGAGCAGGCCGTCCATGCCCGCCATACGGCGGCCATCGCAGCCGTGCTCGGGGACATCCGCTCCGAGCACGACACCTGGCAGGCCATGAACGCCTCCGGTCGCTACAGCGACGCCACCCCGCTGAGCGCCGCTGCCCTCGGCGCCTCGACGGAGCTGTTCCTCAACCACGCCTGGCGCCGTTTCCTGACCGTCGTCGACCACGCCCCGACGCTGCTCGACCGGTGCCGGCCCGCGAACAGCCCGTGGCCCGACGATGCCGCAGCCCTCTCCCGTCTGGCCGACGCCGTGATCGATGCCGAAGCCCTGGTCGACGAGATCGTCCACGGTGGTGCCGTGTCGGAGCAGGAGCGCCGAGCACGCGCGTGGCCAGCGATCGAGACGTGGCTCACCGACGGCGAAGCGTTCTTGCGCCAGGCCCGCCTGAGCGCACCCCACCGCCGCCCGGCCCTCCCCGTGGCTGCGCCATCCCGTCCCCTCGCCGCGGCCCGGCCCGCGTACCGCAGCCACTGACCGTTCCACCCCGACAACGACTGGAGACTGCCGCCCCTTTGCAACCCGGCACCCACTTCTCCTTCGGAGACCACGAGGAACACGGCTTCGTCGCCTCCTTCACCTCCTCGATCCCCCAGCACCTCGCCCACTGGTTCCTGGAGCGTGAGCAGTTCGAGCCCGTCCCCGGTGAACCGGGGCTGTACCGCCTCAGCGAGCCCGAGCGCGACGGAGTCCGACGCACCCGTCAGGCCGTCCACGACCTGCGCCGCCACGGCTACACCGTGCAGGCCGACATCCGCCTCAACCCGGCCCTCTCCACCGGCCCGCCGCGCCCCGTCCGGCCCCACGGACTCCAGGAGCGCCGCAGCCGGCTCGCCCAGGCCGCCGCCGGCCGAACGACGCAGCGCTCCACGCCGCCCACCACCTCCCCGCCGTCGGCTCGGCCGATGCCGCCGAAGCCCACCTACGCTCCCACCGTCCACCTGACGGCCGCAGCCGGCGGACGGTCCCGATGACCCACACGAGCAGTCTGGCCCCCGACAGCCCCTTGCTGACAGCTCCCGCGCTGGCCAGCAAGGCACGCGACTTCCGGCTGCGGATGGCAGTCATCGACTGCGAGACCGATGCCGCCCTCGATATGACACGCGACCGCTACGGCCGCACCGTCCACGCGGGCGCCGCCGCAGCCGCACGAGCCCACCGTGACAAGGCGGCGGTGGAGGCGTACGCCACCCACCTCGCCCCCCACGCCGAGGCTCTCCTCGATGCCGCCCGACTCGCGCTCGACGAGTTGCCGCCCGCCCGGCACCTGAGCGGGTGGCGGGCCGTCCTGGACCGCCTGGCTGCCTCCGCCGCCGAGATCCGCCGGGCCCTCGACCGGCCGGCCGCGCCCGGGTCCCCCGCCGAACGCGCTCAGCACGCGGCCCTGTGCCCGCACCTCACCGCTTGGGCGGACCACAGCTCGATCGCCAGCAACCTCGCCGACCAGCACCACAAGGCTCCGCTGACCGACGAGGAACAGCAGCTGTGGACCGACAGGGCCCAGGCCGCACAGACGCGTGGCGGGCTGGAGCTGACCGAGTCGTGGTACGCCGCCGACGGACAGCCGATCACCCTCGCTTACCTGGTCGAAGACGACGACTCCACAGTGGTCGCGCTGCGCGGCGACCCGGGCGTACCGGGCTGGCAGGTGATCGGTCACTTCGCCCACGAGTACGAGGCGGGCAAGGCCCTACCCGCTCCGGTCCCGCCCGGCGTGCTGCGCTCGGACATCTCCCGGTTCAACCGCCCGGCACCGGCCCCGTAGCTGTCCCTGCAAGACCTCATCCGCGGCGTCGTCGAAGGCCACAGTGCCGGTGACGCATCGAACGCTCTCCTGGGAGCCGTCCAGCGCGGCTACCACGCCGGCCCTATGGTCCGCCTGCAGGAACTTCTGGAGACAAGCAGCCAGTTCGCCAGCGCCCTGGAGACCGTGCAGGGCCGCCAGATCGCCGCCCGCCTCTCAGCGCTGGGCCGGCAGATCGAGTTCCTCACCCGCGAACTCGAAGAGGCAGCCGAGGACCTCGGGGCGACCGTCGCCGTCCTGCCCCCGCACCGCACCCCCGTGCTGCGCACCCGTCCGCGCCCGGCCGTGGACACCACACCGCCCGCGCCGCCGCCCCGCGCCAGCACGACCGCCCGCCACCGCTAGCCCCCACCACTTCCTACCCCTTCAAGGAGACCCAACTATGGCCGTGCGTACGCACTGGACCGTGGAGCACGCCTGCTCCCACCGTGTGGATCATGACCTGTCCAATCGTCCCGCCGACAAGCGGGCGGGCTTCGCCCGTTGGCTCGCGTCGAAGGACTGCACCGACTGCTGGAAGGCGGCTCGCGAAGCCGACTCCGAGTCCAAGGAGGAGTGGCTCGCGGCGAAGCGCGCCGCAGAGCAGGAGGCAGCCGTTGCCTGGGCCAAGCAGTTCGACATGCCGCAGATGGAGGGCCCGGAGAAGGCCCTGGACTGGGGCGAGCGCTCCCGCCATCAGCTGATGACGGCCGCGCACACCGCCCTGGTCGTGGAGGGCAGTTGGGACGAGGCGGACTGGGCGGAGCTGGAGGAGAAGGCCCGATCCATCACCCGTGCCGGATGGTGGATCGACCAGCGCGACTCCGAAGGCACTGACCTGCTCGAACTCCTCGACGCAGCGACCGAGACGGACCGCGGGACGGAGAACCCGTTCCACTGACGACGGGGCAACATAGCCGGGAAACGCCGGTTAGCCAAACCGGCGTTCCTCCGGACTATTGATGCTCCCACCCCGACAGCAATCGCGTGGAAGGAACCGCGTGCTCCCTCCGTCCTGGGACCATCAACCCGCCCCCGTTACCGCCCTCACTCCCGACCCGCTCACTCCCACCCGCGATATCACCCACGCCCACTTTCAGGCCGGGGACACCGTCGTCGTCCTCAAGGGGGTGGCCGGCGGGGAACTGTGGGGAGACTCCATGCGCGTCGTCGCCCCCTCCTGGCACACCCCCACCGACGAGGACGGATGGCGACTGCGTGATCCCACCGGCGGTGCCCAGTCCTACGTCACCGCTCACCCCCGCTACCTTGTGCACCTCTCGCGCCGCTGCCCGGACTGCCTAATCTACCTGCGGGCCATGGAAGACGCCCTCCTCGCACGGTTCGCCGACCGCGACGAGCTGATCGACTGCGGCTGGTACACCACCACCGCCCTGGGCCAGCTCGTGCACACCGCAGACGCCAGGGGCGGCCGGTGACTCCCCGTTATGTTCTTCGCGGTCCTGCAAGAGGGCCGCTGGCCTCCGGGCCCGGCATGGCTGTGTCCCCCTGTCGATGGGATGACCTGGGGGGTGGTGTCACCGGGCCCGGGAGGTGCCGTCGGAGACGCTGATCAGAGGTCCGGCCACCACCCGGTCCGGCGCAATGCCGGACAGCTCGCGGGCGGCAGGTCTGCATAACGTGGATGCGCGCGTACGACACCACTGCCGAGGCCAGCACGTTCAACTCTCCTGGAGGGGCGCGATGTTCGACACCGAAGACGTGGGCGTGTTCCTCGGTCTGGACGTCGGCAAGAGTGCCCATCACGGGCACGGGCTGACTCCGGCCGGCAAGAAGGTCTTCGACAAGCAGCTGCCCAACAGCGAGCCGAAACTGCGGGCCGTCTTCGACAAGCTGCGCGACAAGTTCGGCACCGTCCTGGTGATCGTGGACCAGCCCGCCTCGATCGGAGCCCTGCCCCTGACCGTGGCCCGGGACGCGGGCTGCCAGGTCGCCTACCTGCCCGGACTCGCCATGCGGCGGATCGCCGACCTCTACCCGGGCGAGGCCAAGACCGATGCGAAGGACGCTGCGGTCATCGCGGATGCGGCCCGCACCATGCCGCACACCCTGCGCTCGCTGGAACTCACCGACGAGATCACCGCCGAACTCACGGTACTCGTCGGCTTCGACCAGGACCTCGCCGCCGAGGCCACCCGCACCTCCAACCGGATACGCGGCCTGCTCACTCAGTTCCACCCCAGCCTGGAACGCGTGCTGGGCCCCCGCCTCGACCACCAGGCCGTCACCTGGCTGCTGGAGCGCCACGGCTCCCCGGCCGCCCTGCGCAAAGCCGGCCGCCGCAGACTCGTCGAGCTGATCCGGCCCAAGGCCCCGCGCATGGCTGCCCGGCTGATCGACGACGTCTTCGCCGCACTCGATGAACAGACTGTGATCGTGCCCGGCACCGGCACCCTCGACATCGTGATTCCCTCCCTGGCCGCCTCGCTCGCCGCTGTCCACGCACAGCGCCGGGCCCTGGAGACGCAGATCAACACCCTGCTGGAGGCCCACCCTCTTTCCCCGGTCCTGACGTCGATGCCCGGCGTCGGCGTCAGGACCGCCGCCGTCCTGCTGGTCACCGTCGGCGACGGCACCAGCTTCCCCACCGCCGCCCACCTCGCCTCCTACGCCGGACTCGCCCCGACCACAAAGTCGTCCGGGACCTCGATCCACGGCGAGCACGCGCCCCGGGGCGGAAACCGGCAGCTCAAACGCGCCATGTTCCTCTCCGCCTTCGCCTGCATGAACGCCGACCCGGCCTCCCGCACCTACTACGACCGCCAGCGAGCCCGCGGCAAGACCCACACCCAAGCCCTCCTCCGCCTCGCCCGCCAACGCATCAGCGTCCTGTTCGCCATGCTCCGCGACGGCACCTTCTACGAACCCCGCGTCCCCAGGACATCGAACTCGCCGCATGACCCCAGCAAGACCGAATCGCACCAAACCCGACAGGGGTGCCTTGACGAAGGACATAGAGGCACCCCCCCACGAACCGCCCCGACCGTGCCGCTGCGCTCCACAAGGCCAGGGCCCGAGTCACCGCAACGCCGGTCGATTCTTCCTGGCCGCTGCGCCTGGCCGAAGATCTCCGCGACATCCGGGCCGACTGGAAAACCTCAGCAGAGGTGTGCGCGGATGCTGCCTGGGCGGCACGGTCAGCCGGCCGCAGCGTCCTGGGGCTGCTGTCCCCGGAGGATGTCCTCGCAACGGACCGTGATCCGATCACCGCCCGCACCTTGGTGCATCTGTACCTGAGCGCCCTTCGGTTCGACTTCCGCTGCCCCACCCTCCAACGTCTCGTCGAGCACCTCGCGGAGACCGCGCGTCAGCCGCTGGACTGCTACACCCGCGCCCTGTACGCCTTCGCGCTGCTTGGCCAGTCCCGCCCCGAGGGCCTGACGGTCATGGACGAGGTCCTCACCGAGGCCGAGGAGCACCCCAAAACGCTGCACGTCCTGCTGCACGGGCTGTGGCTCGGCCAGGACCTGGACGAGGGTGCGGAGCGTCTCCTGGCCCTCAGCTCCCGGCCCGCCCTCGCCACCGGCACCGGCACCGGCACCGGCACCGGCACCGACCCGATCGTCCTCTTCCGCGTGGCGGGGGCCCTGCGCCGGATGGACCGGTACGACGAGGGGCTGGGCGCCATCGACAGGGCGATCGACTGTCTTCCGCCGGGAGACACATCGGTTCACGCCGACCTGGTCCGCGAGCGCTCCCTGATCTGTGCAGCCCGCGACCTTCATCAGCACCGGTCACCCACCCGCACGTCGAGCGGGGTGCCGTCATGATCCCCCGCCTGCACGCAAGGGCCCACTCGCCGCGCGAACCGCTCGCCGAGGCGCTCGGGCGGCCCCTTTCCCCGAACGAGGGCCTGACGGAGTACACCGTCGTCGCCCACTGGCCGGGCCTGGACTACTACACCCCGGACGACGAGCAGAGAACCTGGACGTCCGTTCAGTGGGCCGAGCACCTCGAAGATCCCTACCTGGAGCACCCGTTCGCTGCCAGCCCGGACGACGACCGGCACGCGATCCTCCACCTCGACATCCGGCTCCACCCAGACGACCGGGAGCTGACCGGCCCCGAGTGGTCCGAAACCGCCCACCGGCTCGCGCGGGCCGCTGGTATCGAGGTGCCCGGGGCCGCGGAGCACGGTGGGCGGTGGATCGCCGTCCAGGCCCAGCCCGGACGGCTGGATCTGATCGCCAACCTGATCCACCTCGACGGCACCTGGCGCACCCCGCCCGCCAACATCCTGCAGCGCCTTACCGGTGAAGCGTGCCACATCGAGCAGGACTTGGACCTGATCCCCGTCCGCACTGGCCCCACGACGCGGTCCGCTGCGCGTACGGTCTCCGCCGCATCCGCGCAGCTCGCGGGCGTCCTCACGCAGCTCGCCGACGGGCAGGCCGGCCCGCTGGCCACGGTCCGCGGACTGGTCGAGCACACCGCTTACCGGATCGCCCGCCAGCCGGGGGGTTCCAGCACGGACACGGCGCACCGTCTGGAGCTGATCGCCCGCCGCCTCCACGCGATTCAGCAGGACCTGGACGCCACTGCAGCCCATCTGGTCCAGCCCCGGGTCGCCGCCACACCGGCCGCGGCCCAGCGCACCGCCCACCGATCTCCGTAGGAGAAACGTCTCTTTGCCCCGCACCACCGACCGCTTCCTGGACATCCGCCGTGACCCGCACTCCGGCGAACTCCTCGCCCGCGGGGGCGACGTTGAGGCACACAGCATTCTCCAACGCGCGGGATTCGTCGCTGTCGTCCGCCTCCACGAGAGCTACCACCGCGCCCCCGTCGGCCTGACCGAGGACGGCGAGTCCCGTCTCGCCACCGAGGCCGTAGGGCGCCTGCGGGCCGTCGGGTACCACGTCGACTGCGACGAGCGCTTCGACACCGAAGCCCGCGCTGCCCGCTGTCCCACGCTTGGCGCCCCGGTCTCCCACCTCGCTGAACGCCTCCGCGAGGCCACCGAGACCGCCGAGGCAGCCGACATCCTCACCGAACTCACCGCGCCCCACGACGGCATCCTCGCCGGGTTCGAGGAAACCCTCGGCGCCCTGGCGGAGTTCTTCGACGGCCTCGGCGACGCGAGCGATCCGCACACCGCCCGGCGCCTGCGCTACCTCGCCGACGCATACGTCCGCGTCATCCACTCCGACCTCGCGCACACCCGCGAACGGCTGGCCGACCGGCACGCCCCTCACCCCGGCCGCCGCGCCTGCGCCGAACACGTCCCCGACCACGAGCCCGAACGCTCCGCGGTGTGCGCCTGCCCGCCCCCGCCGCGTGCACTGCCGGCCCCGGCGCCGCCACCCGTCGGTGCCACCCGCCTGCGCCGCTGAGCCCCTGCAACCGCCCAAGGACACCATGCACGACCACAGCGCCTCCGAGCGCCTCGCCTCCTACGCCGACGTCCTCGCCAGCGAACTCCCCGACACCTGGACCAGCACGCACCTGACGGCCGACGCCAAGGACGACCTTGCCGAACTCACCGACCGCATCTGGGACCTGGACTTGGTCGCCGCCTCCCTGGCCGAACACCCCCTGCAGCAGGCAGCCGTACTCAGCCGCTCTGACGGCGCCCAGTTCGTCCTGATCGACCGGCACGACGAACGCGACGGCTTCCTCCTCGCCGCCGTCGCCCCGCACGCCCTGCCGGACGAGGCGTACCATGCCGTCCCCGAGCCCAACGGCATCGTCCTGACCGACGACCCGTTCCTCGGCGCCGAGCAGGTAGCAAATGATCTGCTCGTCCGCTACGACCGTGCGCTCGCCCAGGTCCAGCACAACGCCCTGGACGGCATCCAGCCCTCCCAGCCGGACCGGGTCGTCCTGACCTGGCAGCCGGACGGCAGCGTCGCCACCGCCCCCGCCGACGACCGGGCCGGCACGATCCTCGCCGCCCACGGCTTCGTCCAGGACCCGCACAGCGGCATCTACCGCCTGGAGGGCAACGACACCCAGGCCCAGGCCCGTGCGCTGCGCGAGATCGGCCCGCAGCTCGACGCGCTCGGTATCGGCACCGCCCTCCAGCACCCCGCATCCCGGACCGCACCCACCGCAGCCCCGGCATCCATGCCGCTGGCCCTCGCCGGCGCCCGCACACCCGCCGCCAGGACGCGATGAACCAGACGGAGCCCGACTTCTGGGTCCTGGAGTACGTCACCATCACCAAGGACTCCCGCACTGGCCTGGTCGTGGCCATCGGGGGCACCGAGCAGGCAGCGGACATCCTCCAGCAGACCGGCGGCTTCCTCACCGCTCCCGGGCCCCGCGGGGACTACCACCGTCTTCCGCACGGCCTGCCCATCGAGCAGCAGCGCCTGAAGGCGACCACCGCCTCACACGCCCTGCTCACCGCCGGCCACAGCGTCCACCTCGACCCCACCCTGAACATGCTGGCCACCCCCGACGGCGACCGTGACGCAGCCCTGCGCTACCTCACCCAACTCGCCGAGCGAGCCTCGGCCGCCGAGACCAGCAGCGCGGTGGCCGAGGTCCTGACCGAGGTCGCTGCGCCCGTGCACGGGCTGCTGCCCCTGACCAGAGAAGTGATCGTCCGCGCCTGGATCACCGCCAGTGATCTCCACGGCGCCGCGCCCGGCGAGGAACCCGAGCCCATCGCACGGCTCGGTAGCACCGCCAACTCCCCGAGCGAAGCCGCCAGCGTCATCCTGCACGCCCGCAACCACGCCGCCCGCCCGACGCAGCCGCCGGCCACCGCACCGGCACCGGCACTGGGTCGCGCGCAGTCCCCGGTATCCCGCCGCCGCTGACCCCGGAGAAGAAACGTATGGCCAATCTGGCCAACGAGTACGGCACGGACGTCGAGATCTACATCAAGGCCCTGACGACCACCATTCACGCCGACACTCCCACCGGCGCCCCCGCTGGGCTCCACGACCTGCTGGAACAGCTCGGCCTCGAACGCCACTCATACCCCACGGGCGAGCCGCTCTACATCTGGCACACCGTGCCCGACCACCTTGGTGCCGAGGAACAGAAACGCCTGGCGAACCGCGCCATCCCCGCCCTGCTGCTGGCCGGATACACGGTCAACTGCGACCCCGAGGTCTTCGACGAGGCTCTCTACCAGCAGGCTGTGCACCGCCTCTGGGCGCGCGCAGCCCGCCCCGCCCCGCAGCATCCGGTGCCCGCCAGTTCCCCCTCGCGCTCCGCACCGGCCCGCCGCACCCCGTAAAACACCCGGGCGGCCCCGGCACCACGTCGGGGCCGCCCACCGCCCCGCCCCGACTCCCGGAGA
Organism: Streptomyces sp. NPDC004051; assembly: GCF_053604275.1. NCBI lineage: Bacteria > Bacillati > Actinomycetota > Actinomycetes > Kitasatosporales > Streptomycetaceae > Streptomyces > Streptomyces sp. NPDC004051. The sequence goes on from NZ_JBSGHG010000013.1 coordinate 163,939, forward strand.
AACCCGTAGCAGCCCGCACCCTCCCGCCGATCAGCCACCGCCTCAAGCCGCGCCTCGCGACCGCCCTGTTCCGCCGCTATTTGCGCGCCTGCATTCCCACCGGCCCCGACCACGCCGCCCCGCTGGCCGGCGCCCGCCCGGAGGCCGTCCTCACCGAGACGCAGCGCGTCGGGCAGCGCCACCACCACTGACCGTCCACCGCCCTGGAGGAGCATGTCCCACCCCGCCCCCTACCTGGTGAGGCTGGCCGACGAGATCACCCGCCAGCTCGGCCAGCTCGCCGACCACCTCTCTCAGCTTCCCCCGCCCCAGGCCGCGCAGGTCATCGCCCGCATTCTCGACCCGGACGCCGGAGTCCTCGGCGGCGTCACCCACCTCGTCGCCACCGGCAGCCATTTCGCCAAGGACCAGGCCGAGCAAGGCACTCTCCCTGCGGAGGTGTGGCTCGCTCTGGGCCGCGCCGCGAACGAACTACACGACATCACCCTCGACCTGGACGAACACCAAGGCACCCTTCAACGCGTCGGCACCCAGCCCGCCACCACTGCTGCGGCGAAGCCCCCGGCGCCCGCACCGCTCGTCGTGCGGCGGCGCCGGTGAAGAAGAAGCAGTGGCAGGGCTGGGGGCCGGGCGAGCAGGCCGAGCAGCACTATCTCGTCCAGCCCCGTGCCTTGGCCGGCGGGGGCGATGTCCGGCACGTCTCGGAGTTTTTGCGCGCCTCGGGCTGGCGGGACAAGTCCAAAACGGGGGGCCCGCTGCTCATGGAGAGCCCGGACCGCGCCGTCCGTGTCGCCTACGACCCCTACGTCCTGCCCGGTGGATGGACCATCCACGGCCGGGCAAACGGGGCGAACGCCGAGTGGTCTGCGCACTTGGGCCGGCAGACTCCGGTGGAGATCGTCGCCGGTCTGACCGACGCCCTCACCCGTCCCCGCTCCGCACACGCCCCCAACGTCTGGGCACCTCTGCAGGAGCAGAACTGGCACACGCGGTTCGAGGGCCAGGACTATATGGCGACCAGCCCCGACGGCACCGCGTGGATGCAGTACTACCAGGGCGTCGATGGCTCGGCGATGTGGTGGACCGGAGCGCAGGACAAGCAGGGCAACGGCTGGACTGCCAACTTCACGCCGAACACGCCGATGCACCTGGTCCAAGCCTTCTCAGCCGAACTTGCCGGCCCGGACCCCGTGATGCGCCCACGCGGACGTGTCCCGCACAGTGCACAGATCCGTACCTGGTCGGTCTCCGTCAAGCCCTCCCAGCTCAGTGCGTGGCAACAGGCCCGGATCACCGCTGCCCGCGCCGCCACCTGGGCCCGCAACACCGCCGGAAGCACCCGGCCAGGCACCACCGCCCGTCCCTACACCCCGGCCGGCGGCGCCCGGACCCGCCGCTGATTTCCACCCTCACTTCAAGGAGCCCGATGCCTGCCCCCACCCCGGACACCCTTCGCGCCCTGACCGAAACGCTGTCGGACGTCACCGAGTATCTGCGCGAGAGCCCCGACCCCGTCGAAGCTCTCGCCCTCGTCGAGCCGCTCCTCGACGAGTACACGGGCCTGCCCGTCCAGCTCGCCGACACCCTGCGGGCCCTCGCCCGCACCATCCAGGAACACCAGGCCATCCCGCGCACAGCGCACGTCAACCTCCTGATCGCCGAGCTGCGCAGCGCCGCCTGGGAACAGACCGACCAGCACACCCTCCACTACGTCCTCGACGAGCTGCGCGCGCTCCACGACGACGCCGAGAGCGAGCAGGGGTGCAGCCGGTGCCGTTGAGCGAACGCCAGCTCGACGCCTTCGCCGACAAACACGCCGAGCAGATCCCCTTCGACACCAGCCCTCGCCACCTCGTCGGCCCGGGCGACGCCCGCCACGTCACCCACGGCCTGGCCGCGGCCGGATGGGCCACGGTCTCCGACCCGCTTAGCGCCGAGATCGTGATGGCCAGCCCCGATCACCGCTACCGCCTGCAGTTTGACCCGCAGTCCGCCACCTCCGCCTGGTGGCGGCTGCGGGCCGCCCCCAGCGACAACGAACACGGCTGGTACGCCGAGTTCGGTGAACTCGTGCCGGCCGAGGTCCTCTCCGGCCTCACCGACGCCCTCATCGCACCACCCTCACCCCAGCCGGACCCCTGGCAGCCGGTGACCAGCGCAGGCTGGCAGCACGACGATGCCGGGACAGCGCTCTCTCCGGACGCACTGTGCCGCATCGAACACCGCCCCATGAGTGAGTTCCATGAACGACCGTCCTGGCACATCGAGGTCAGGACAAGCGGCGACGAATCATTCCCGGGCCCGCGGATCTGGCACGCCTACCTCGACGAGCACGTTCCCGATCACCTGGCCGGCGCCTTCCTCGGTGCCCTGGCCGACCTTCGCCCCCTGCAGCGCGGCATGTTCGACCGCACCGCTCACCACCGAGCCGTCCAGGAGCCCAGTCCGCTGCGCCCACAGCAGGTAGTCGACGCGCACACCGCCCGGGTGAAGACGATCCGCGCACAGGCTCGCGCCGTGCGCCGTCAGCAGACCGCCCCCGCGACACCCCCGGCGCCCGCCACCGCCGTCCAGCCGGCCGCCCGCCGTTGACCAAAGGATGCTCTCATCTTCCGCACCACGAACCACGGCCGCCGCACCTCACTGCGGCGGCTCAACCGCTACCTGCGCCACAGTGAACGGATCCTGGCGTCCTGGGACGCCTTCACCGAGTGCAACACGGACCTGGACGGCTGGCCCTTCGACGAGGACGCCTACGGCCGCCGGGCCGCCGTCCGTGACGCAGACACCGCCGCAGCGTTCGCCGGCATCCGTCCTGGCGCCCGCCAATTGCTGGCCACCGCCCGGCTCCAGCTCCAGCACCTGCCCGCACACCTCACGCGGGACAGCTGGCCCGGGCAACTGACCATCCTGGAGGAGGCACTGAGCCATCTCGACACCCTGGACGCACAGTGGCACCAGACCCGGGCCCAGCTCCCCGAGGGCGCCGGACCGGGCAGCGAAGCGTACGTCGACGCGCTGGATGAGCACCACGCGGAATGCTGGAGCTATCTGGACGACTGGGCCTGCCACGGCCGCGTCATCCTCGACATCCAGGCCGCCGCACGCCGAGCACCGTCCCGGCCGAAGCGCCCGCAGCCTCCCGCCCTGACGTCCCGGCGCAGCGGACACGGCGCGAGGGGGCGGTGACCGTGCCCGACGGCCCCGCCAACGTCGACATCGATTACATCGCCCCGCGCCACCTGGCCGGCGGCGGCGATCCAGCCTGGATCACCGTCCCCCTCCACCGTGCCTGCGGCTGGAGCTACGGTCACGACCCCCTGATGCCCCGCGTCCTACTTTCCAGCCCCGACCAGAAGGCCCTCCTGCGGCTGGAGCCCGACCCCGACGGACGGTGGTGGACTCTGCAGCACGCCCCCGCGCCGGACCGGCCCGCCTGGTTCGCCTGCTTCGATGTCCGCACCCCCGTCGAGATGATCGCTGCGTTCACCGATGCGCTGACCGATCCCACTGCCGGCCAAGCAGACAACTGGGATCCGCAGGAGCCGCTTCTGACAGCGGGCTGGTCTCCGGCCTACAGCCACCACCGGCTGGCCTCACCCGACGGCACCGTCCGCGTCGAGACCGACGAGACAACCGGGGCCTGGTGGGTCGACACCGCCCTCCGCGACTTCCGGGCTCTCCTGTGGCAAGCCCACTTCAGCGAGCACACCCCACCGCACCTGATCACCGCGTTCACCGCCGCGCTCGCCGACCCCCGACCGGTGCCGCGCACCGCAGGCCCCTCCAGCCTCCCGACTCGCAACCCGGACCTCATCACCCTCTCTCACCGGAAAGTACCCGCCGCGCAGGTCGCCGGCGCCATGGAAGAACGCATCCGCTCCCTCGCCGCACGCCGATCTGGCCCGCCAGCGACGAGTACGCATCCTCCGCAACGGCCGCAGGCCGAGCGCCACCGCCTGCCCTGATCCCTCCGTCCCCGCCTGGAAGCACCTAGCCCTTGCCCCCTTCCTCCCCCAGCAGCAACACCGACGGATACGACCTCGTCCTGCGCCTCCTGCTCGGCGTGCTCGCCGTCGTCGTCCCCCTGTCCCACCTGGCCTGGCTGTGCGGCAACCTCACCGCCTCCCTCACCGGAGGCAGTTGGGCCCCCTACCAGCCGACCAACGCCTTGCTTCGCCCCGAGCAGGTCTGGCCCGAGGCCGGGGAGAACGCCCTGCTCATCGGGGCACGCATCGTTCCCGTTCTGCTCCTCCTGGCTCTCGGGGTGACGGCGATCGCCCTGTGGCTCCGGCACAAGAACCGCGGCGGCGGCCGGAAGAAGATCACCGGCATGGCCAAGGCCAGGGACATCGAGCCCTTGATGGCCAAGGCGATCACCGACAAGGCCCGCTCGCTGCGTCCGAGCCTGAAAGACGCCAAGCACATCGAAGCCCGCGACACCGGCATCCTCCTGGGCAACCTGCAGAACACCCGGCACGAGGTGCGCATGGGCTACGAAGATGTGGCCGTCGCCATCATGGCGCCCCGCTCGGGCAAGACCACCTCGCTCGCCATCCCCTCGATGCTGGCCGCGCCTGGCCCCGTCCTCCTAACCTCGAACAAGGCCGCAGGCGACGCATTCACCGCTACATACGAGGCCCGCTCCTACGTCGGGCAGGTGTGGTCGATGGATCCGCAGCAGATCGCGCACGCCGCACGCGAGATGTGGTGGAACCCCCTCGCCAGCGCAAAAACCCTGGACGGGGCGAACCGGCTCGCCGGACACTTCCTCGCTGCCTCGGTGGACGCCTCCCAACAGGGCGACTTCTGGTCCAAGGCCGGCAGCAACATCCTGTCCCAACTGCTGCTGGCCGCAGCGCTCGACGAGCGGCCCATCACCGACATCATGCAGTGGCTCGCCTTCCCCGCCGACCGCACCCCGCTCGACATCCTCCGCGACCATGACTTCGCCGCTGTCGCAGCACAGCTCAAGGGCACCGTCGAGGGCCCCCCGGAGACGCGCGACGGCATCTACGAGACCGCCCGCCAGTACGCCGCCGCACTGCTGAACAACGAGATCGCCGCCTGGGTCACCCCGCAGAAGGACGTTCCCGAGTTCCGCCCGTCGGAGTTCGTCACCTCCACCGACACACTGTTCCTGCTGAGCAAGGACGGCGGAGGCGGAGCCTCGGCACTGATCGCCGCGTGCGCGGACTCCGTCATGCGCGCGGCCACCGCCCAGGCCGAACGCGCCGGCGGACGCCTGGACCCGCCCATGCTGGCGATCCTCGACGAGGCCGCCAACGTGTGCAAGATCAGCGACCTGCCGGACCTGTACTCCCACCTCGGCAGCCGCGGAATCATCCCGATCACCATCCTCCAGTCCTACCGCCAGGGCCAGAAGGTCTGGGGAGACGCCGGCATGGACGCCATGTGGAGCGCCTCGACGGTAAAGGTCATCGGTTCGGGTATCGATGATCCCGACTTCGCCGACAAGCTCAGCCGTCTGATCGGCGACCACGACGTCGAGACCACCTCGACCTCGCATTCGGAGTCCGGCAAGTCGACCTCGGTGTCGATGCGGCAGGAACGGATCCTGCCCGCCGACGCGATCCGCGCCCTGCCCAAGGGCACCGCGCTCTGCTTCGCCACCGGCATGCGCGCCGCGATGCTCGATCTGCGCCCCTGGTACCGGGAGCCCGGAGCGGAAGAACTGTCCGCAGCCTCCGCCCGCGCGTCGAAGGCGATCACCACCCGTGCCGTCGCGAAACACGCACCTACACAGTCCGACTTCGGGCAAGCCGCGTGAGCCGCACCCGCCTGCACCCGGTGCCGGTCCGCTCCCGTGAGATGGAGGACTGCGCGCGCCTGGTAACTAAACGCCAGCCGCCTGCCTCGGGCCAGATGGCACACCCTCCCGGCCACGGACCGGCCACGTCGCCCGCTTCCTGTGGCAAGCCCCTGAGCAAATGTCTCGCCCTGACCGTCTGCGGGACGGGCTTGACGAGCGCGGACTGCTCGGCGCCGTCACCGCTGTCGAGGCACACGCGTACACCCACGGTCTCAGCGCACGTGTCCACCTGGGCATCCCCACACCCTCCGACATCCCCGCCAGTACCCGCCGCCGTTCAGCTCCCGCGACCGGTCCGCGCACCACACCGTCGGCCCCTCGCCGCGCCCGCTGACCACCCCGCCGCATCCGGCACCGCCATCCGAGGAGCTTCCACGTCCTCCGACACCCCCCACCGTGCATGATCTCGCCCGTGCCCTCGCCGACCAGCTCCACCCCGGGGCCGCTCCCCGGGACGTGACCGTCAGTTTCGGCGCCCGCCGGCAAGCCCCCATCGAGTACCGCAGCCGCGGTCGGAGCGGACCCGTGACGGTCTACGCCCAGGCACTGCACGCCGCCCTCTACGGCCTTCCCCCGCCCGACGAGTCGCTGCCCACCGCCCTGGACGCGCTTCTGCAAGCCACGCACACCGCGACCGCCCCGGAACAGAAGACCGCCGTCCTGCGGCAGGTCGCCGAGCAACTGCGCAACGCCGCCGAGATCATCCAGCGCTACCAGTACCGAGCCCAGTGGGACCGGTTCCCCACCGATGTCGCCGAGCAGCTCGCTACTGCTCACGAGTAGGCCCAGCAGATCGCCCAGGCCCTCGACCGCGTGGCCCCCGCCTTCAGCCACCAGCCCACCACGCCCCGTACCCAGCCTGCCCACTCCCGGAGCGCCACCACCCCCGTGGCCTCCCTGCCATCACCGGCCATCCGCCACCGCTGACCTGCCGCGACAGCCCGCCCTCCGAGAAAGACATCTCCTAACCACCACCGACTCCCTCCAGGCCCTCCTCGCCCAACCCCGCTGCGCGCTCGGCGTGTTCGTTCCCGCCGGACTGCATCCGGCCCGCGCCGAGCGCCATCAGCTCGACCAGATCGCACGGGCCGGCGCCGACCTGTTCGAGATCGGCCTCGCCCACCATGACGCCGGCCTCGACGGGCCCGTCATCCAAGCCGCCTACCGCCGCGCCCTGAGCCGCGGCAACGTCCTCGCCCGCGCCCTGCGCGCGGTCGAGCACGCCGCTGGCCTTCGGCCGACCGTCGTCATGGCCTACTGGGATCCCGTCAGCCGGCACGGCCCCGAACGCCTGGCCCGGCTGCTCGCTGACGCGGGTACCGTCGGCGCCATGGTCGTCGACCTGCCCGACGACCAGGCAGAGCGCTGGTAGACCGCAGCGAAGGCCGCGAACCTCTCCACCCCACGCTTCGTCCCGCGCCACCTCGCCGACACCGGCCTCGCCACCGTGGCCGCCGGCGCGTCGGGATGGCTCTACGCACCCGCCAGCACCGCCCCCACCGGCTACCGCGGCCCGCTCGACGTGCCCGCGCTCGCCGACTTCACGACACGCCTTCGCGCCGCGAGCCCCCTGCCCGTCGTATCGGGCGTGGGGATCTCCACCCCGGCCCTCGCGGAACGCGTCGCGCCACTGGTGGACGCCGTCGTCATCGGCACCCCCGTCGTCCGCGCCCTGATGACCGCCCCCGAGCAGGCCCCGGCACTCACCGCCGCGTTCGCCCAAGCCCTGAACCCGTACGCCACCACGGAGACCCGTGCCTGACCCCACTAACCCGGCCCCGGTCCTGGCCCGCATCTCGTCCGACGCTTCCTGTCTGCACCAGGCCCTGCGTGCCCTGCCCGCCGAACGGGGCGCATCCACACTGGCCGCGCGCCTCACTGACGCCCAGGACCTCGCCGGCACCGCTTTGCGGCTGTTTCTCACCCTCAGCCCCCAGGCGTCGCGGCCCTCCCCTACGGACCTGCTGCTCCTTCACCGCGTCGCGCAGATCGCCAAGGCCGCCCAAGACGCCGCCGCCGAACTGACGGCTGCTCTTGCCCGCGCCGTGGAGAACCAGCGCCGCCAGGCCGCCGCCACATCACGGCGGGTCGTCCTGATTGGGCCGACACCGCAGCAGTTCATCGAGTCGGCCGCCGACCTCCTCGACCGCATCCCCGCCCTCTGCAACGCCATATCCCGCGACCGGCCGGAATCCCCTGCCACTGACGCGACAGCCGGGATGCGAGCGCACCCTCCCTTTTCCCTACACCCAGGACAGACCATTTCAGATCAGCCCCGATTCCGCGCCCTCTCCCTCGGCGCGGGAGTTCAATCCAGCACACTTCTCGCCCTGTCAGCCGAGGGCATTCTCCCCAGGGTCGACTACGCGATTTTCGCCAACATCGGATGGGAACCCGAAGCGGTTTATGCACACCTTGACCGCCTGGAAGGAGAGATAGCCGCGCCCGCCAGGATACCCGTACTCCGCGTGTCGGCCGGAAATATCCGTGACGACGCGCTGAACCCGGATCACCGTTTCGCATCCATGCCGCTCCACATCCTCAATCAGGACGGGCGACCTGGAATGACCCGACGGCAGTGCACCGGCGAATATAAGGTAAAGCCGATCAAGCAGAAGGTTCGCGAACTACTCGGCCACCCCTACCCGGCCCGCATCCCGAAGGGCGTTTTCGTCGAGCAGTGGGTAGGAATCTCCACGGATGAATTCCACCGCGCGAAGGACGCGGACGTCAAGTACATGCGCAACCGGCACCCCCTTCTGGACGTGTCCTGGAGCAGAGCCGACTGCGTGCGCTACCTGACCTCTCTCGGTCTCGCCGATACGCCGAAATCGAGCTGCCTGGGATGCCCGTTCCACGGAAATGCGCAGTGGCGGCATATCAGGGACACCTCTCCGTCCGAGTGGGCGGACGTCGTCGAATTCGACGCGGCCATCCGGCAGGGCAATGCCCGCGCCAACGCCTCGGGCAGACGCCTGCTCGGCGAGGCATTCCTGCACCGCTCCCGCGTCCCACTGAGCCAGGCGCCGATCGACCACGTCACCGCCGCCGAGCGCGCCGCCCTGCGGATCAGCGCGGACGAGGCCGACGTCCTGGAGAACGGGGTCGAGGACGGCTGCTCGCCCTGGGCGTGCCGCGGCGACGCCGACGCGCTGACGCAGGACGACTTCGGGCTGGCCACGTGATACTCGACCTCTTCGCGGGGCCGGGCGGCTGGAGCAGGGCACTGCACGTCCTGGGCGTGCGCGACATCGGGTTGGAATGGGATCAGTGGGCGTGCAAGACGCGTGCTGCGGCGGGGCAGTTGACCATCCGGTGCGACGTGGCGAGGTATCCGGCATGGCCGTTCATCGGCCGCACCCGCGGCGTGATCGCCTCGCCGCCGTGTCAGGCGTGGAGCATGGCCGGCAAGCGCCTCGGCCTGGTCGACCAGCCGCTGGTGCACGCGGCGGTCGAAGACCTGGCCGCCGGGCGCGACACCCGCGAGCGCCTCCTCGCCGCCTGCCGTGACGAGCGCTCCCTGCTCGCCGCCGAGCCGATGCGCTACCTGTACGCGCTGAACACGGTCGGCGAGCCCGACTGGGTCGCCATGGAGGAAGTACCGGACGTGCTGCCCTTGTGGAAGCAGTACGCGGCCATCCTGCGGGGGTGGGGGTTTTCCGTCTGGTGCGGGATCCTCAACGCGGCTGACTTCGGCGTCCCGCAGACCAGGAAGCGAGCGATCCTCCTGGCCTCCCGCGTCCGTACGGCGCAGCCGCCCACGCCCACGCACGCCCAGCTCACCGAGCCGGAATCACTGTTCGGTCCGGGCCGCGCCCGCTGGGTCAGCATGGCCGAAGCCCTGGGATGGGGCGCGACCGACCGGCCCGTCCCCACCGTCTGCGCAGGAGGCGGGCCCGGAGGCGGACCCGAACCGTTCCCGTCGGGCTCCCGCAAGACGCTGTCCGACGCCAGGGAGCGCGGCACTTGGATGCCCCGGCCGGACGGGGTGGTCCTGCAGTCCCGCCGCGAAGGCGCCGGATGGGCGGCCCGGCACGGCACCCGAGACAACCGTGCCGCCGACGCTCCGGCGCCCACGTTCACCGCCGAGGCCCACCGCTGGTCCTGGTCCCTGCGCAGCAACAACCAGGCCAACGCCACCGTCCGGTCCATCCAGGAGCCGGCTGGCACGCTGTTCTTCGGGCACCGCGCCAACGAGTGCATCTGGGTCGCCGAACCCGCCACACCGCCAGCCGAAGAAGCCGATGCGCCGGCCGTTCCCGAGCCGATCCGGATCACCGCCCGCGAGGCGGGCCTCCTGCAGACCTTCCCCGCCGACTACCCCTGGGCCGGCAACAAGGGCCAGCAGTTCTCCCAGATCGGCAACGCCGTGCCCCCGCTGCTCGCCGGCCACCTCCTCGCCCCGCACCTCGGCCTCCCCCTCGACCCCGACGACTTCACCCTCGCCGCCTGATGCCCCACACCCCCGAACCCGACGAAGACGACCTCGACGCCGTCCCACCGCCCCAGCCGGTGTTCCACGTCGAGCAGGCCCTCCTGGGGGCCCTCCTCCTCGACCCGCACCGCTTGGACGACGTGAGCGGCATCACCGCCGACTCCTTCTCCACCGCCGCGCACGCCGCCCTGTACGCCGCGATCAGCACCCTGCCGCGACCCGACCCCGCCGAGCACGCGAAGAACACCAAGTGGCTCGACCGCGTGCTCACCGCGGGCCGGAAGCAGGCGCGCGGTCTGACCGCCACCTACCTGCACACCCTCGTCCAGGTCTGCCCCTGGCCCAGCCACGCCCCCGCCTACGCCCAGATGGTCGAGGCCGAGCACGCCCGCCGCCGCCTACTGACGGCTGCCGAACACCTCATCCACGCCGTCCACGACGCCAGCCTCCCGCTCCCCGTCCAGACGGTGCTCGCCGAGGCCGACGCGCTCGCCGCAGTCGTGGACGACATCGCGAACCGCTTCCCCCCGCGCTCCGGCGTCCTCCCCCGCACCCCGGCACCGCCCCCCGTCGCCCCTGACCACACCGAGGCGGTCGAGGAGGAGCAACTGCTGCTTGCCACCGCCACCGCCCGCCCTGACGACATCGACGCCGTGCGGTGGCTGGTCCCCGACGACCTCACCCTGCCGCTGCACGCCGGCCTGTGGCAGTGCCTGACCACCCTCGCCCGCCGCAACGAGCCCATCGACCCCGTCACCGTCCTGTGGGAAGCCCAGCAGCGCGGCCTGCTGGACGACGGCAGTGAACCAGGCGAGGTCTTGCGCATGCTGGCCGAACCGGCCGGATCCGTCGGGCACTGGGGCGAACGCGCCCTGCAGCGCTCCCTCCTGGCCACGGCTGAGCACACCGGCCAGCGCATCGAGGCGTACGCCGGTGACCCGGCGAACACCCCCTTCCAGCTCGTCGTCGGCGCCCGCCGCGCCCTCGCTGACATCGCCGCCGTCCGCACCCGCTGGCAGAACGCCACCGGAACCACCCCGCCACAGCAGCGGCGACCGGCGCCTGCCATCCGCGCCGGCCCGCCGACCACCACGGCCGCACACGCCGCCCGATCCACACGAGCAACCCGATAACTCCCGAGTACGCCGGTGGCCGGACCCGAAGGCCCGGCCACCGGCAGAACAGATGAGACCCCCACGTGACTCCCGCCATCGACGCCCATGTCCGCCTCGACACCCACCCCACTCACCCGAGCGCCGTGCAGGCCGTCCTGACCGGCACCCAGGCCCGCGTCGCCTCCATGGCTCTGGAGGCTGCCGGCTGGAGTGCCGCCGCCACAGGCGTCCTGGTCCTGGCTCGCATCGATCACGAGGAGCCCTACTGGGCCGCCGACGCCGCCCAGCACCTGACCGCCGAAGGCATCACCGTCGAGATCACCCCGCGCCTCCAGGAGGCCATCGACGAGGAATGGACCTGGCCGAACTACCCGATGCCCTGGTGCACCCGCAGCGAAATCCGCGAAGTCTCCAACCAAGCGCAGAAGATCCACGACGACATCCGCAATGGTCACCTCCTGATTCACGCCCACGCCCACGACGGCCACACCACCGTCGCGGTCGGCACATACCTCCACCGGGGCGGCAAGTCCGTCTACCTGCACGGCGAGGATCATCTGCGTCAGGTCGCCGACACCTTCGACTCACCCGCGGAGGCACTGGTGGCCTTCGAGAAGGTCCACGCGGCCGAGATGTGCCCCGGCCCGGCGCCCCTGACCGACACCGAACGCGCCGCCATCGCAGCGCGTTCCGTCTTCGACGTCACCACAGCCAAGCCCGAACCGTCCCGCCCGGAGCCGGAGGCCGTCCCCGTCTACCTGGCCGATGCCGGTGACCACGACGCGCTCCTCGACAGCTTCCTCGACGCGCACGGCGAGTTCGAAAAGTGGCGCACCTGGTCCGATGAAACGACCCACGCCATCCACGAATCGCAGACCCTGCGCATCGAACGCGTCCACGAAACCCAGGCCCGCGAGACCGCCTGGACCGTGGCCGCCTACGAGACACCCGTCTCCGACCGCATGTGGCACCTCACCGCGACCGGCGCCACCCCCGCCCCCGTGCTGCAGAATTTGCTGAACCACCTCGCCGACGGCGACGGCTGGGACACGGTCATCGGCGTCCCGGTGGGCGAGAGGACGGTCACCACAGCCACGCAGCCGCTCACTGAGGCCGGGTGGAAGCACACCCTGACAGGGCACGGGATCCGGTGGACGTCCCCCGACGGGCAGGCAGGCGTTCGGTTTGACCCACTGACCGCGCAGGCCCCCCGGAACCCAGCCACCTGGACCATCTGGGCCGGCCCTGACCCGGACCGGCCCAACTGGGCCATCACCGCGTCCCCGCACACCCCGAGTTCGCTGCTGGCTGACCTCTCCGAAGCTCTCGCCCACGAGACCGGCACGCGCCAGCCCCAGTCGGGCCGCGAGCACAGGACCCGCCTCGCAGCCAGTGCACCGGCGGCTCCGGCGGTCACGTCCGGCCGACCCGTCAGCCATTCACGCTGATCATCGGCCCTCACGAGCGGGGCAACATAGCGTGGGATCGCCGGTTGGCCAAACCGGCGATCCCGCGCACCATAGATAGTCCACCGCCACGCCCTGCCCGCACGTCGAGAGGCTCCTCCCACGACCGCAGACACGACACGTAGCGCAGCCCGTCACGAGGCCGGCAGCGCCGGGCGATCACGCCGCCGCGTAGCTTGCCCGGAACAGCTCCTGCGCCCGCTCCACATCCCTCGGCGTACGCAGCTGCACCTCCAGATCACCCGTCCCGTGGTGACCGAGACCGGACACATCCCGGGTGAAGCCCGGAACAAGGTCGACATCCTTCGGGTCGACCTTCAGGTAGACCAGCAGCTTGCTGCGCTGCGGCGGGCACAGGCAGGCGAAGTTCCGCAGCCGCTGATACGCCCGATAGGTCTTGCGCTCCACCCGGTTCACGCCGTCCCCGAGCCCAATCAGGACCTCGTCGACCGCACCCGCCAACTCGCGCATCGCCGCGCCCTGGACATCAACCGCCGCCCGGGCGACCGCCCCGCGCCGTGCCCGGCGGGCCACCTGCATGCCGCCGCTCACGGAGGCCACGGTCTCAAGCCCGAGCAGGTCCCTGCCGAAGAGTCGGTAGCGAACCAGGTCGATCGACCTCCGGTGCTCGCGCACGGCATGCACGTCGTAGCGGGTGAAGTCGCCGGCGATGCAGATCAGGCGCGGTCCGCTCCACAGGACCTGGGATGCGGCCGTCACCCCGAGCCGGTCGCGGACCAGGTGCTCGAACTCCGCCCGGTGGTCCATCAGCCAGGCCAGGTAGAACAGGCCCTGATTTATGACACCGGCGTCCGTGCCGCGCTTGTACTCCACGATGACCGGCGATCCGTTCTCGTCCAGCCCGAGCGAGTCGATCCGGCCCTCGTGCACCGGGCCGGTGCTGTACTCGCTCGCCAGGAACCGGACGCCCACCAGCGTCTCCATGTGCGCCTCGACAAGGCCCTGTACATCGGCCTCGATCTCGGCAAGACGCGGCATGACCTCAGTCATGCCGCTATTCGTCGTGTCAGTGCGGAACAGCTTCAGGCCCGACACCTTCCCCTCCTCGGCTCGGAGATCACCAACACCGACGGGGTGCGGGATTGTTTCCGCGAAAGACTTCAGGGGCGTGAAGATAGTGTGAGACCCTACGTGCGGCCCGATCGGGGAGCGCTCGCGTCCCCCGGTCACCGGGAACCCGCGATTCTCCCATGTGTCCCCCGCGACCCGGGGGACAGCGCACGGAAGCTGCGTTTACGCAGGTCAGCCCCCGTAGCTCAGTGGATAGAGCACGTGCCTTCTAAGCACCTACCCTGTCTCACGTAGCCCCGGCGAATGACTACTGCGCTCGCTCCGCAGCAAACCATCACCGAGAAATCCCCTTCACCTCTTGCCGCTTGGCTGGCCTCCTTGAGTCGAATGTTCCATCCAACATGCCGCAGGCACCGAACCGCTGGCGACTGATTCGTTCGAACCAGCGACGGCGACGGGTGACACAGCTGCAGCGTTACGGAATGGGAGTTCGACGCAGATTTCCCAATCTTGCAGCCAGTGGCAGGGTAGCCGAAAATAATCGCTTACGCGTTCGGCCTCGGAGCATTGTCAGTGCCGTGTCCTAGCGTGAATTGCCGGTCAAGCGGATGATGTTGGGGGGCTCTCTGTGTTCTTTGGCGAGTCATCCGCGGCGTACGAGAGCATCACGTCGCGGATGAAGGCGCTGGCCGTAGTTCGGCCACTATTAGCGCTCGACGAGAGTCCGGCGAAGCGGGAGCGGGGCTGGGAGGGGTACCGGCTGGCCGAACTCGCCTTGGCAGCCATCGACTTCGTAACGCTGCGGATAGGGGCGCGGACGGCAGTTCGGCAGGAAGCCGTCGTGGAACAGGTGGCTGAGTCTGCGGCGCTCCAGGTTCCCGGGCGGGCGGGTACCGAGTATCGGGAAGTCGCGCGCTGGCTGGTGGAGCGGATGATCAACACCGAGAGACACGACCGGTGCTTTCGGCACGAGATCGGCAGCGTGACAAGCGACGGCTTCGTCGTCAGAGACTTCCCGTTCCAGATTCTCAAAGACGTGCCGGACGAAGCCGGGCAGGCTGCGCTGACAGTTACTGATGCGGCCATCACGGTGCTCGTCCATGCGGTCGATGTGGACATCGCGTCCGAGCAGATCGCGGCGGAGGCCAAGCTGGCCGCGCTACTCAAGCGCGCGCGGATCGGTGAGGCGTGGCAGGCCGCCCGCACCGCCCACTTACAGAGCATCCGGTACGCGAAGGAACTGCTGAACCGCATGGAGGAGATGAAACGCAACGTACGGGCCGTCGACTGGGAGGCGGATCTTGAAGGCCCGCTGAAGGAGGCGCAGGAGCACGTTGAGGAGAGGTCTCGGGCGGAGACTCAGCTGAAGGCGCAGGTGGCGCAACTGCTCGAGGTCACGGAAGAGGAACACAAGCGGCAGCAGCTAGAAGCACTGCATGCGCTGATCGAGGATTGTCTGCAGCGGCACTTGATGCTCATCGACATGCTGCTCAGGGTGGTTCCTGAGTTCCGGCGCCAACAGGACCGGCAGATCTTCGTACCTCCCGTGGTCCACACACGGGTGCATCTGCGCAGCCAGCTCCTGGAGCCGGCGCTCGAGCTCAGCATCGAGGACAGCGAGCGGCCCCTGGAGACGTTCGTGCGTGGGGTGCTGGGTCCGGTCCGCCCGAGGGTGATGTACCTGCCGAACTACTTCGAGGCCCTCACGCGGATGCCGGAACAGGCCGAGATTGAGCTGGTCGCAGTGGGCGCATGGGACGACTGGGAAGACACGTCCGATCCACCGAGGTTCGACGACGCGCAGCATGCATGGGTGGACAGGCTGCTTTCGGGTGTCCCCGGGGAGGGCGTGCGGCTGTCTCGGCTGCTCGAGCGTGCCCGCCAGTGGGGCGAGGGCAGAGGGCCTGGTGACGACACTGATCATCTGCTGGCTATGGAGACCGCGCATCGTTTTCGGCATATCCCCGTCGCCGAGCTGGCGCGCGGTGAGGAAGCCGTCGTTGTCGTGGATGACGGGACTGAGTTGGACGACCCGGTTTTCGGTGGCAGCGACTTCCTGCTGTTGCCGGCCGTGGGTGAACCGGTCTCCGACAGCGTTGATGCGGCCCCGGACACGCAACCACCCCATTCACCAGAGTTTGTTCCCCGCACCACGAGCGACGATCTGGAGCCGAGTGCATGACGCAGTACGACGATGTTGCCGCAGCAGCCCGGATGGTGGCTTTGGCTATGACACGCGGCAAGTCCCCAGGGCGCTCTGGAGACTACGCCCGCCTCGTGCGGCGGTTCGATACGGAACCGGACTTCGCGCAGCTGGTGCGGAAGGTCGCGCAGGGCTTTGACCTCACGGTCCAGGAAGTACACCCGCAGGCGGGACTGATCCTGGCAACCACACGCGAGACTGACTTCGCCGTCTCGGTCACCGACCTCGTGCCGAATGCGGAGAACCGTCCGCTGTACCTACTCGCTCACCTGGCCATCGCGTCGCGAGCCTTCCCTCGTCCGGAGGACTTGGACGACGACGAGCACGTCGCCCGGGTATCGGTGCAGAAGGTCGACGAAGACGTTAGGGCCTATGCGACCGTCCTTGAGCGCCGTGCTGCAGCCGCCGACGAGGACACCGACTCGCCGGCCGGCAGCCCCGGGCTGGAGGGATTGTGGCGGGCCTACCTGCGTCGAAACCCCACCGGTCGTACGGACAAGGACAGGACCCCGCGCTCGGCGACGTACGCGCTGGTGAGGAGGGCGTTCACGCATCTCGAGCAGCGCGGATTCGTCCGCGCGACCAGTGAGGAAGAGGGCGGCACCTACGTCACCAACGTCCTGTACAGACTGCACATCCGTGACCAGGCAGCCCGGGACATGCTCCAGGAACTGGCTGCCCTGGGCGTGGCGGTCTTGCCGCACCACGATGCGTCACTCCCATCCGAGGCTCCGGAGCAGCCCGACGCTACGGACCACGGCATGCTCCCGGACTCCGCCCCAGCCACCTGACGCCATCGCGATGTAAGGACCCCTCTCCATGTACGAGTTGAACCGCATCCTGCTGCGCAACTTCGGCCCGCTCGATGCCCGCTACGAAGACGTGAACCTGGACTTTTCTGGCGTGGGCCCCCTGGTTGAGACTGCATCCCTGATGCCGGCGCCCGGACATGTCACGCAGCGGCCCTCGCCAGCCAGTCTGGTCATGCTCCAGAACGGCGGCGGCAAGGGTGTGCTCCTGACCGGCATCACCTGCACCACGATCCCGCTGCGCCACCATGACCCGGAGGAACTGCGGAGCTTCGTCGTCTCGCCAGCTCAGCCCTCCCATATCGTCCTGGAGTGGGCTGATGCCCGCACTGGCAGGCTCTTGGTCACCGCGCAGATCCTCGCGCCCGAGGGCGATGGCAAGCTCAAGCGCCGCTTCTACAGCTTCCACCCGGGTGCCGCCCTGTCCGCGGACGATCTACCTTTCCACCGCGACGGTCACTGGCTGCCGTTCGACCACTACTACACCGAGCTGTGCGAACTGCAGGACACGGTCGAGGCGTTGGAACTACAGATCGTGGACGGGCAGGAGAAGTGGGAGAAACATCAGGCCGGTCTGGGTCTCGAACCTGGCCTCTTCGATGTCCAACGCAAGATGAACGCCACCGAGAGCGGGGCGGCCGAAGCGTTCACCACCTCCAGTGCGGCAGCGTTCGTCCAGTGGCTGCTGGAGAAGGCCAACGACGACGACAAGTACACCAGCCTCGGCAGTGCCTTCGAGACCTATGCCGGCGCCCACGACCAGCGCGAGAAACTGGTCAAGGAGCGGGAGTTCGCGCTGGCCATGGAAGAGACCTGCGCCCGTGTGGCCGACCGGCACCAGGAGCACACCGACCAGCAGCGCGAAGCTGGCGAGGCCAGGGCCGGCCTCGCCGCCCTTGCCGCAGGGCTGATGCGTCGGCATCAGATCCTCACCGCCGCGGCACAGGCCACCACAGACTCGGTCAATGCCACATACCGGACCCATGAAGCGGCCAAGCAGGAACTAGACGTCGCCAAGGCACGTGTGGCGCATGCGCGTTGGGCTGCCTGCGGCATCGAGCTGGGCGAATCAGCCGAGGAGCAAAAGCAAGTCGCCGCGACGACACAGCGGCTGGAAGACCGTCTTGCGGGCTGGCGCAGCGTCCCGGTCGCTGTGCGTCACGCGGCTGCCCAGGAGCACCACGGCCGCATGCAGCGGGCCCTCTCCGAAGCCGAGGAAACAGCCGCCCCTTATGTGCAGGCGTGTGATATCGCCGCGGCGGCGCTGCGGGCGGGCTACGCGGCGGCCGAAACGCAGGCACGCGTCGAGGCCGGCAACCTGGAGAGGGAGATCTCCGAGTTTCGCAGCAAGATCCAGCAGTGGCGCGAGCGAAGCAACTCGCTCCATAAGGATGCCGGTACGGCTGAGGGAGAGCAGCGCCAGTTGCGCCGTCAGGTGCAGGACTTCGAAGAGCAGCTGCGCACCGCACGGGACGAAGGACAGGTACAACCCGGCGAAAGCGCCGCGGACGCCGCCTCCCGGATGGACGGCGAAGCTGATCACCACGGCCAGCTCCGTGTAGAGGCCAAGAAGGCACAGGATGAGGCCCGCACCCGCCGGACACAGGCATATCAGCAGCTGCCTGCACTGCAGGAGCGGGCTCTCGATGACCGCCGCGCAGCAGAAGCGGCCGAAGCGGAGACCGACCGGCTACGCGTCCGCGCCGAGTCCGTGCGCCGCCACCCCGTGACTGCGGAACTGCTTGAGCTCGGCCTCGAAGACCTACAAGACGGCGATGCCCTGACCTGGCTCGCCGACCACTGCGCTGCCCTGCAGAGCTTGATCGAGCGGAAGATCACCGCTCTGGACGGTGCGCTCAGGCGGACACAGCTCCAGCACAGCGCGGATGAAGAACTCCTCGCCGCCCTGGACACCAGCGACGGCCTCCTGCCCGCCACCAAGGAGGTCCGCACCCTGTGTGCCGACCTCTGTGCCCAGGGCATCGACGCCGTCCCCGGCTGGCAGTGGCTGCGCGACAACGTCCCGCCGGACGATCACCAGCGCCTCATCAACGACCACCCGGACCTGGTCGGCGGCATCATCGTAGGCGGCGGCCTCGCAGCGCTGGATCAGGCGCAGCGTCATCTGGAGCGCACCCGTCCCCTGCCCACGGCGGCCGTCGCGGTAGGAACCGGGGAACGGATGCTGACGCCGGTACCCGACACAAGCGGCCGGATGGTGCCCGAGCCGACCCCGGCCCTGCATGACGAACAGGCTGCGGCACTCGAACGAGCCGAGGTCGAAGCACGCCTGGCGGCCTCCGCGCAGGTACTGGATGAGCTCGGTGAACGCATCAGTGTCACCCGCGACCTGGGCAACAAGATCACGTACTGGCTGGACGAGATCGGCCCCGTGAGCGTAGAGGTCCGGCTCGAACAGCTCCAAGAGCTCCGGACGGCAGCGCAGGCATCCCAGGCCAGCCTTGAGGTCGCGCGCGCCAGCGCCGCACAGCACGACGATGCCGTCACCGCTGCCGAGGAGGTCTACACACAACAGGAAACGGCTCACCGCGAGGCCGCCGAGGCCGCGCAGGCGATGCGCCGCCTCGCGGAAGCCGAGGCGAAAGCCAGCCAGGCACGCGACCGGATCACCGCGCTCGAGGAAGAAGCTCAGCAGCGTCAGCGCGAACTCGAGGAGCTGGGCGAGAAAGAGGAGACCGCCCACGGCGACATCGCACGTATGACCCAGGCGGTGGAAGCCGCCGTCCAGCAGGCCCAGAGCCATGCCCAGGCGCGAAAGAAGGTCACCGCCACGCCCGAGGCCGAGCAGGCTCAGCACACCAAGGGAGCGCCCTGCGAAGCGCTCACCGTCCTCCAGCACCGCTACGAGCAGGCAGTCGAGGACCTGCGCAGTGTGGACATCGGAGAAGACCAGCGTCAGCGTGCCAAGGAAGCAGAAGACGCCCTGCGCGCCTGCCAGGACGAATGGGCGCAGGTCCCTGACCGGGTCAAGCCCTTCGCTCAGGAATACAGCCGTTCTCCTGCCGCGGCGGATGACGTCCAGCGCGACGCCGTACAGCGCGATCTAGGCCAACAGATCAACAGCCTCCAGGACCAGCTACGGCGCCTTCGAGACAAGGAGAGCCGTCTCAAGGAACGACACCGCACGCTCGCCACCGCAGCACAAGACATCAGCGCTCAAGACGTCGCCGAGTGGACCCCACACTCCCTCAAAGAGGCTTACGACCTGACCGCCCGTGCCGAACACGCCCAGGCGGAGGCCCAGCAGGCCGAACGCGGCGCCGGCGAGGAGTACAACGCGGCCCGCAGGCAGCAGAGCCAGCACACTCGCGAACTCGACGCCTTCGGTCACGTCCTAGCACGCTTGGATGCCACGATCGAACAGCTCGGCATTCAACCCGCGGCGGACCCCTACGAAGGCACCGCCGATGCGGCCGAACCCGCCGTACGGCAAGCCACCGCCCGCTACGAAGACGCCCGGCGCAAGCTCACCAGCACCGAGCGCCGCGTCGAAGACAGCGTGTCCTTGCTCAAGGACCAGGCCAGCGACGTCCGCTTCGAGCAACTCGACATCCCCTTGCGCAACCAGATCTCGGCTCTTGACCGGCGGCACATCCCCGCCGCCGCCCGAGAGTGGACTACGGCGTTGCACCGCGCTGCCGCAGCCCTGACTACCCAGCTCGAAGGCATGAGCAAGGCGCGTGAGGCCCTCGTGTCCCAGCTCAGCGGCTTCGTCACCGAACTCCTCCAGCAAGTGGACCAAGCAAGCCGGTTCTCCCTCTTCCCCGACGGTCCCACGCCCTGGGCAGGGCAGCGCTTCCTCACCATCCGCTACAGGAAGCCCGAGCCCTCCGTGCTCACCGCCCATATGCGCGAAACCATCGACAACCTCGCCGCCAACCCGCGCACCCGCAAACTCAAAGGCACCGAGGTGGTCATGCGCTGCCTGCACGCAGCCGTTCCCCGTTTCACCGCCGAGGTCATGAAACCCAACGCCACCCAACGAATCGAACGCGTGCCCGTCGAGAAGATGGGCAAGATCTTCTCCGGTGGCCAGGAACTGACTGGCGCCATCCTGCTCTACTGCGCCCTCGCCGCGCTGCGCACCTCCCCCGGCCCCCGCAGCCGCACCCGCCACGGCGGACTGCTCCTCCTGGACAATCCCATCGGCCGCGCCAACGCCCCTTACCTCGTCGACATCCAGAGCCAGATGGCGGCAGCCCTCGGCATCCAGCTCATCTACACCACCGGCCTGAGCGACGAAGCCGTCACGGCCCGATTCCCCGCCACCATCCAGCTGCGCAACGACGCCGAAGCCCGCACTGGCCTCTCCCGCATCCGCCTCGACGACCGCGTCCGCAACGCCCTCATCCCCACCCCTCGGACCGCCCCGGACACCCACGGGCCCGAAGCAAACGGATACCTCAGCTCCGCACGCCTGTACACCAAGGGGGATACGAACCGATGACGACGCCCACCCCCGAGCAGCTTCCTCGCCTCTCATCAGGCGCCGCCCGCCTCAGCGCCGCACTGCACGCTCGCGCCGAGAAGGCCACCGTGCCGCGCGCCATGGTGATGGAAGCCTTCACCGCGGCCCTCCCCGGCACCGCCCGCGGTCAGGACTCTCGCACCGCACTGGCAACCCTGCTCGAAGAACTCTCCGACGCCGGCACCCTGCGACTCCCCCACGGCCAGAGGCACAAATGGGACGCAGGCCGTCCCGCCCTGCCCGAACAGATCCGGTTGCCCGCAGTCGCCCCCCGCAAGCCCGCTCCTGTCGCCACACGGCGCTCCTACCGCCCTGAACTCGACTGGGCCCACACGGCGTACCTCACCTCCGCCCACCACGAAGACCTGGCCCTCATCAACCGATGGTTCCGCGACACTAGCAATCGTCCTGAACTTCGTGTACCGATCCCCCTGCGCGAACGCTCGTACGAGATCTTCCAGGACGAAAAGCGCCTCGATGGTCTCCTCTCCGGTGCGCTCTTCGCCCCCGGCCGCCTTACCCTGGAACAGCTCGGCACCTTTCGCGAACCACCGCCCCTCGCCTACCGGCTGCTCGGCGACGGAGACACCCTCCTGGTCGCCGAGAACAGCGACACCTACGCCACACTCCGCGACCTGCTCACCTCGAATCCCGGACGCACCAGAGCCGTGGCCATCGGCTCCGGACGAGCCTTCGAAGCCTCCATCGAAACTGCCAAAGAAATCCATGGAATCCAGCGGATCCTCTACTACGGCGACCTCGACGCAGAAGGGCTCTCGATTCCCGCCCGTGCCTCAGTAACAGCCACCCAGTGCAGGCTCCCCTCGGTCGAACCCGCCTCCGCGTTGTACGACCTCCTCCTGAGCCGGCCCTCCACGCCGGGCCAGATGGTCTCCGATGAGCGCGCCCACACGCTTACGGCCTGGTTGCCGCCCAGACTGCGACAGAGGACTCATGAGGTCCTGCTGTCAGGCCGCCGTATTGCACAGGAAGCCACCAACCGTAGCCAGCTGGCCGGCGACGCCACCTGGTGCCCTTGAGTTCGTCAACCGGGATCGCGTCGACACGCCCCGGCACCAGGCGTCCAGGTGCTCGACTGAGTCGTCCGGCGCGGCTCGGCAGCCCTCCTTCTCACCCGGACCAAGGACGGCTCTGGCCACCAGATAGGAGTCAAGCCGCTTCCCAGAGGCCGGCATCCAGAATTCGAGCAGCCTTTGTGATGCTCCCCGGCATCAGGTGCCGGTAGGTTCGATACGTCTCCTCGATGGACTTGTGTCCCATCCATTCGGCGACGTCGGTGATGGGTATGCCGCTCCCGAGCGCGTTCGAGGCAAAATAGTGCCGGAAGCTGTACATTCCGACGCCGTTCTCCGCAGGGAGGTCTTGGAAGAGTTTTTGCACACGACGGCGTTCCATCGGCTCCGTGTAGTAGCCGCTCGGCCCGCGCAGCAGGTAGCCGTCCTTGGTGGTGCCATACTGCTCCTCGTAGCGCTCCAACGCCTCCTTCACCGAGCGCGGGAGCGGAACCTCCCTGAACTCGCCGGCCTTGCGGTGCTTCAGCTTCGCCGGCTTGTGCGTGTTGGAGTGGATCTGCTCGTGCACCCTGTAGACGTCGTCCGCCACGATGTTGTTGACGTTCACCGCCCGGGCCTCACCGTTGCGCAGGCCGCAGCCGACCATCATGACGATCTCAAGCGCGAGATCCTCGTCGGCGACAGTCAGCGCCTTCTTCACATAGGTGAGGGAGGGAATGACCACCTTCTCGCGAACGTACTCCGGCTCTTGGACGCCCTTCACCGGGTCGTCTGCCATGGCACCTTTTCCGTAAGCGTCTCGCAAGATGGCCTTGAGGGTGCGGAATATGTTCACCTGATTTCCGCGACCGACCTTGTCGGTCTCCAGCTCGTCCAAAAAGCGCTCGACGACAATCGGCGTGACCGAGTTCAGCTTTCGTGATCCTAGGCGGGGAACAATGTGCACTTTGATCGAGCTGTCGACGTGCTCCCCGGTGGAGTACTCCGTCATCTTGCGCTGTCGGGGTCGCCACTGTTTGGCGTATTCCTCGACCGTCTGCTGCCCCAGCTCGCGGCGGGCCTCGGCGATGGATGGCGCCGTGCTCTTCTTCTCTTTATAGATCTCCGTAAGGCGCTCGATCGCGTCGTCCTGCGTGTCGTACCCGGACTCCTCGCGCTGCTTGCCGAGCGCGTCCCTGAAGCGAATCGTGTACGGGTGCGGGCAGCGGGTGGACTTGGTGCAGTCACATTCCTTGAAGAAGGAGCCCATGCCGCGGGCGAGCTGTCGAGCCACGTGTCGAACCTTCCGAGCGGGAGCGAGGAACCTTGCACAGGCACTGCGCAGAGGGCGGAAGGTCAGCAAGCGGAGACAGGTCTGCGACGCATGCTGACCTTTTGCTGACCTGGTGGGCCTCTATTATGCCCCTGACCTGCACGGATGCCCAAATGCTAGGTCTTGGACTTGGTCAAAGTTCGCAGCACTTTGGACTCCTAGAAGACGGCTCCCCGCCAGCTTTCTGCAGGTCAGGGGCACTGTTCACTGTACACCGGCACTCGTCGGACTCGAAGATGCCAAAGAACATCGACTTCACTCGGGCAAGAAGGCTCCTCGCCTGCGCTTCCATGTAATCCAGGCCGCTGCACCATCGCCGACCAAGCACCCGCTCAAACCCCTGTCTCGGAACGGACGAGGACTCATGCTGACCAGATGCTGACTGACCTGACGATGCGCCAGGTGCGCACTTCATCGAGCACGGAACCACCCTCCGCGTCGACCTGGAAGACGGTCAACCCACCCGACAGGGGGCTTCATCCGGCCCCAGGGCATTAGAGGGCGTCTGAGAAGACGGAATTACCCATGACCAGGAACACCGAACACCGTGAGCTGCGAACCCTTCTGCTCCTGCTGACCCTGACGGTGGGTCTGCTCACCACCGGAGGGGTCGTCTGCCTGACGTTTGTCTATCCGAGGTTGGCTGAACCCCTTGCCGTGGGCGCCACTGTCCTGACCTGCCTGGCGGGCCTCGTAGGGTTGGTCGTCAAAGCGGCTGGGGAACACCGTTGACTGTGCGGCCCGCTCCCGAGTCACCCCGCCGACTTGCTCCGCCGCGTGCCGCGGCCCGCGCCCGTCCCGCGCTGCGGCTGACCGCGTCGCCCGTCGCGCCCGCCGCCTCGTCCCGCATTCGCGCCCGAGGGGCCATTGGCCTACCGCGCTACCGGCCTGCAGCCAGGTTCTGCGAGGACAGGTGTTCGCCGTTGTTCGGCGAACGTCGCGAACAGCCCCGCTGCGCGGTCGGCCCGTGCCGTGCCGCTGTCCCGCTCGAGCTATCCGCCCGGGACGCCGGGCCCGAACTGCTGCGGTGTCTGTCCGCCTTCACGTACCGCTTGTCGTTGCTGCTGGACGTGCAGCCTACGGTGCCGGCAGGAAGCGGACCGGAACGCCGGGGAAATCCCCCGTAGGAGCGTGTCCGGCGGCCTGGATGCGTGCGTGTCCAGCACTACCGGCGACGATAGCCGATGCCGCCGGACTTTCGACGTTTCGACAGACGCGCTTGCGCCGCGCCTTCTAGGGCGTGTTTTGAAAGTGCCTGGATCCCCTTGTTCTGCGTCGTGATGATCTCGGTGTGGGGCGAGGGGATCTTTCAGACGAGCAGTGGTCAG